>CAMBRG010000033.1 GCA_945869845.1 Opitutus sp. GAS368
GGCATCGTCGGCGGTCAAATCCCCCTTGGAGTCGGTCTGGCCTACGGCGTGAAATACAAAGGCCATAAAGGCTCAGCCATGGCGTTCATGGGCGACGGCGCCGTCAACCAAGGTGCCGTCCATGAGGCTTACAATCTCGCCGCACTTTGGAATCTGCCGTGCGTTTTCGTTATCGAGAACAACGGCTACTCCATGGGCACGAGCCAAGCACGCTCCTCCGCCGGCGAACTCGCCAAACGCGCCGAGGGTTACGGAATCGCCTGGGCCGTCTGCGACGGCCACGACGTTTACGAAGTCCGGGCTACGATGGACAAGTACCTCACCATCGCCCGCGAGGAGTGCAAACCCGCCGTCGTCGAAATCGATACCTACCGTTACCGCGGCCATTCCGTCGCCGACCCGGATAACACTTACCGCACCAAGGCCGAGATCGAGGAATACCGCCGCACCAAGGATCCGATTCAGGTTTTCCAAGCCATTCTTTTGGCCGAAGGCGTCCTGACCGAAGCCTCAGCCGAGAAGATCGATGAAGCCGCCGTCGCCGAGGCCGAGGCCGCCGCCGAATTCGCGGACGCCAGCCCATACCCCACCGCCGAGGACATCCAAAAAGACGTTTACTGGGAGTCCGACAATCCCGACCAGCGCACCTCCCGAGGCCGTTTATTCTTCAACTGAGCCGACCACGCCGGCTCCCCACTCCCAGCTCCCAACTTTTCCGCCTCCGATGCCACAGATCACCTACCGCGAAGCCGTCCGCCACGCCCTTGCCGAAGAACTCACCCGTGACCCCAACGTGGTCGTCATGGGCGAAGAGGTCGGCCAATTCCAAGGCGCCTACAAAGTCACCCAAGGCCTGCTCGAAAAATTCGGCCCGTTGCGCGTCGCCGATACGCCCATCAGCGAAGCCGGGTTTATCGGCATGGGCATCGGTGCCTCGATGCTGGGCGTGCGCCCAGTAATGGAACTCATGTTCTGGTCCTTTTACTCCGTCGCCTTTGACCAGATTCTCAACAACGCCGCCAACGTCCGCTACATGTCCGGCGGCCAGATCAATTGCCCGATCGTCATCCGCGGTCCCGCCAACGGCGGCACCAACGTCGGCGCCACCCACTCCCACACGCCCGAGAACATCCTCGCCGCGCACCCCGGCGTGAAGGTCGTCGTCCCCTCCACCGCCTACGACGCCAAAGGCCTGCTCAAGTCCGCCATCCGCGACAACGACCCGGTCTTCTTCTTGGAGAACACCCTGCTTTACGGCGAAAAAGGCGAAGTGCCCGAAGAGGAATACCTCATCCCGCTCGGCCAAGCCGACGTGAAGCGCGAAGGCAAAGACCTCACCATCGTCACCTACGGCCGGTCCGTCATCCAATCGCTCGCCGTCGCCGAGTTGCTCGCGAAAGAACACGATATCTCCGTTGAAATCGTCGATCTCCGCACCATTCGGCCGCTCGACATCGACACCGTGCTCGCCTCCGTGCGCAAGACCCACCGCGTCCTCATCGTCGAGGAGCAGAAGCCGTTCTGCGGCGTCGGCGCCCAACTCACCTACATGATTCAGGCCGAGGCGTTCGACGAACTTGATGCCCCGATCAGCCGTCTTTGCACCATCGACGCACCCGCGATTTACAGCCCGCCCGTCGAAGCCGAGCAGCTGCCCAATCCGCAGCGCATCCTCAAAGCCGCTCTCGCCCTCCTCGACTGAGCCGCTTTTCCGGCTCCCACTCTCAGCTCCCAACTCTCAACTTTTCCGAGCAATGGCCAATATCACCTTAATGCCCAAACTCAGCGACACCATGACCGTGGGCACGCTGACCAAATGGTTCAAGAAAGAGGGCGATGTCGTAAAAACCGGCGACATGCTCGCTGAAGTTGAAACCGACAAAGCCACAATGGAGCTCGAGAGCTATTTTAATGGCACGATCCTAAAAATATTCGGCGCGCCCGGCGCTCAGCTCCCGATTGGTGCCCCGCTCTGCGTGATCGGCAAGCCCGGTGAAACCTACGAAATGCCCGCGCCCGCCGCTGCACCGACGGCACCGGCCGCCCCTGCGCCAGCCGCCATTCCGACTCCGCCACCCGCCCCCGCTCCGGTCGTCATCGCCGCCGTCGCCGCACCGAAGGCCGCCGCTCCTGCGCCGACCGTCAGCGCCGCTCCCGCCGGCCGCATCCGCATATCGCCTCTTGCCCGCAAGCTCGCCGAAGAAAAGCGCATCGATATCACACGCGTAAAGGGTTCAGGCCCCGGTGGTCGCATTGTCCGCGCCGACATCCTCGCGGCCGAGAAAAACCCACCACCCGCCGCCGCGAAACCGGCCCGCGCCGACGCCGCCCCGGCTTGGGGTTACCGCTCGGTCCTCGACAAGTCCCCGGTCCAAGCCGAGGCCTTCGCTCCCGCATCGAACATGCGCGCGACCATCGCCCGACGCCTGCTCGAGGCCAAAACGACGATTCCTCATTTCTATCTCGATCTCGAAATCGACGCCGGCCCGCTCCTCACCCTCCGCGAACAGCTCAACGCCGGTCTCGCCAAGGACGGCGTCAAACTTTCCGTCAACGACTTCGTCCTCAAAGCCGCCGCTACCGCGCTCCGTGCCATCCCGGCGGTTAACACGTCTTGGACCGGTGCTGGGATCCAATCCCACGGTGCCATCCACGTCTCCTTCGCCGTCGCGATCGAGGACGGCCTGATCACCCCGATCATCCGCGATACCGATGCCAAGAGCCTCTTCCAAATCAGCACGGAAGCCAAAGCCCTAGGCGGTCGCGCCAAGGAAAAGAAGCTCCAGCCCGCCGAGTTCACGGGCGGCACGTTCTGCGTTTCCAATCTCGGCATGGCCGGCATTGACCGCTTCTGCGCGATCATCAACCCGCCGAACGCCGCGATTTTGGCCATCGGCGCCACGGTCAAGAAGCCCGTCGTCGTCGGCGACGAGATCGTGATCGGCCAACGGATGAATCTCACGCTCTCTTGCGACCATCGCGTGGTGGACGGCTTGCTCGGCGCGAAATTCCTCAACGCCATCAAAGCCCACCTCGAGAGTCCATCGTTGTTGCTGCTCTGAGCCGGCCCTACCGCCGACCGCTACTTTGAGCGCCGATCCCTTTCGGGGGTCGGCGCTTTTTCGTGCAACGGCGCCCTAGCCCTCCGCCCGGATCTTGGCGTCGGCTTCGATCAAATTGCTCAGGCCATCGAGCGTCGCGCGGACGTTGGCTTTGATCGCTGGCAACTCGGCGACGCTCGCCACCTTTTCGTGGGCGAAGAGATAGAACTTCATCTTCGGCTCGGTGCCGCTGCCGCGGGCGGC
Organism: Opitutus sp. GAS368; assembly: GCA_945869845.1. GTDB lineage: Bacteria > Verrucomicrobiota > Verrucomicrobiia > Opitutales > Opitutaceae > Tous-C4FEB. Next base: position 3,306 of record CAMBRG010000033.1, read on the forward strand.
GAAGCTATAGCCATTCGCGAGCGTGACCAGGTAAAGGTCCTGCTTCGGGATCAGTTCTCCGTCGGAATCCCGGATATCCTCGCGGCCAAAGTCTTGAAACTTCGCCACCGCCACGTCGCCAAACCGCTGCGGCGGGCTCGCGCGGTAGGTATCGAGGATGCGCTTGATCTTAGCGTTACCGCTCGCGCCTTCGTAGTAGAGATTGATGACGCCTTCGAGGTAGAATCCGCACCGCACAAAAATCTCGTCGAGATACTCCGGCACAGTCAGTCCGCGGCTCTTCACCCAGGCGCAGAGTTCGGCGAACATCAGGCAGGCGGCGTTGCCGTCTTTGTCGCGGACGAAATCGTTGGGCAGATAACCGTAACTCTCCTCGGTGCCGAACGCGTAGAACGTGCTGTGCTGCATGAGCAATCGGGCCCGCTCTCGGAGCGCCAGCCGCTCATAGTCAAAACCCGCCGGCATCGCCGCCAGCAGTTGCTGCTCGTAGCCGCGCATCTTGGCCGCGATCCACTTGAAGCCCGTGAGCGTGTTCACGACTTTCACGCCATGCGCGCGCCCAATCGCGTCTTGGAGTTGGCTGGTGACAAACGTTTTTACGAGACAGGCGCGGTCCGAGCCTGCGGCGGGTATCCAGCCGAGTTCTTTGTATTTTGTGAGCCGGTAATCGGCGAGCAGCGCTCCGATCTGGTTACCGGTCAGCAGCTCCATTTTCCCCGCGCGGTTGCGCACGGCCACGCCCATCCGATCAGCGTCCGGATCGGTCGCGAGCACGACATCGCAAGCCTCGCGCTCCGCTAAAGCCACGGCCAGCGCCAACGCGGCCGCGTTCTCCGGATTGGCCGACTTGACCGTGGGAAAATTGGCATCGAACACCAATTGCTCCTTCACCGGATGCACGTCGCAGCCGGCATGGATCAACAGCGGGATCGAATGCACCGAGCCGGTGGCGTGAATGTTGGTGAAAGCGATTTTGAGCTTGGTCTGCTTGAGGACGTCATGGTCGATCGCCGCCTGCGCCGCGACCTGGAGGTAAGCATCGTCCGCGTCGCGCCCGAGCGTCGTGACGCCGGCGAGATCGATCGCCAAAAACGCACCGAGCTCGGCGAGCGGCACGGCGTTGACCTCGGCGACGATCCCCGTGTCGTGCGGCGGCACCACTTGGGCGCCATCGTCAAAGTAGGCCTTAAAGCCGTTATCGTGGGGCGGATTGTGGCTGGCGGTGATGACCACGCCGGCGTGGGCCTTGAGCCAACGCACGCTGTAGCTCAATTGCGGGGTCGGGCGCGGTCCGTCGAAAATAAACGCCTCGCCGCCGAGCTTGGTCCACGTCGAGGCCGCAAGCTCACAAAAGTGGCGCGAGAAATGGCGCACGTCGCAAGCGATCACGAGGCGGGGTTTCGCGCTCACGCCCTGCCGGCCCAGGTGCTTCTGCGTATAGCGAAAGAGACCGATCACGGCCCTTGAGAGCGTGAAATCGTTCAACAAGTTGCTCCCGATCGCCGCGTGTTCCGGGGAACCGGCCGCATCGCGTTGGCCAGTTTCGGCCGCAGCCGTGACAACGCCGATTGTCCGGCCCCGCATCCCGCCGGTGCCAAATTCCAAGTAACGGTAGAAACGGTCGTTGAGCTCACCCCACGCCGATTTCGTGATCAACTCGTCGATACTCTCGACGGCCCAAACCGGCAAACCGGCGGCAAGAAACGCCGCGATATTCTCCGCGGTGCTGGGCATGATTTGTCCGGCCTTGGCGGCGGCTTGGACTTGGGCGAGAGTGGACATGGTTTTTGAAAGATAAGGGGCCGAATCAGGCGAGCACGAGGCCGTCGACAAGGAGAGGTTTGTTCGGGAGCCGGGCCCAGGCCTCGGCGAATGAATCCTCGTCGTAACCAAACGACGGTGCGATCTCGAGATTGACGGCCGGCAAGCCCGAGGCATCGGTCGACAACGTCGCGCCGTTAGCCTTGAGCCAGCGGGCAAACTGCCGGCGTTGGTCGTCGCGGCAAGATTGCGGGGAATCGACTCCTTCTGCGTTTTTCACCGGCGAAAAATCGTCCGCCCGACTCGTTTCAATCACCAGTGGATTCTTGGCGAACGGTTGGGCGTCGAACACAAAAAGCTCAAACTTCACGCCGTTTGCCTTGGCCGGTTTCACCACCGAACCGGCGGCGTCGATGGTCGGGATTTTTTTGTCGGCGCGGTGAAACGGCAGCGCCAACCCGGCGTCGCCCGAGCGCGCCATGCGCCGGATAAATTCACGGTCAAGCAGATGAATCGCGATACTGCCCGCGCGGTAGCGCAGTTGTCCGCCAGCCTCCGTTTCACGCTGCATCGCCATCGGCAAATCGGAGTATTCGACCACCACCATTTTTCCGTTCTGCACGCAAAAATGGCCGAGTTTTTCTTCGGCGTAAGCCTTGGGCACCATCTTGCTGGACATCTCCGATCCGTGCAGCAGGTGCCACCCGATGAACGTCGGATCGATCGCCCGCACGAGCGGGTTATCGACCTGAAAATAGCTCAGCGTGTCGATGCCTTCGCGCTGCATGAGATCGAGGGCGCCACTCCGCTCGAGCGCCCGCAACGAGCCCCCGTGCCCGTCGGGCGAGAGCGCGATCGAGCCAATGGTCTCGAGCAGGATTTTCCCCTCAAAATTCACCGCCGGCATCCGCCCTTGGCGGAAAAAATGCACCTGGGCCGGGTCCAGACCAAAACAAGCGTGAGTCTTGAAAAACGCCTCGGTCGCCGCGTGATTCTGATGGCTGGTCATAATGAACCAATGCAGCGGACGCCCGTAGCGCTTCCCCGCGGCAAGCAATTTTTCGGCGAAGACCTGAAAGAGCGTTTTCCCCATCACGGGCGTCACGGGAAACGTGCCTTTCGGCCCGTCGTAGCCGAGGCGAGTGCCCTGCCCTCCCGCGACAGTAAACGCCGCGACCCGTCCGGCCCGCAGCGCGGCTTCGCCGGCAACTTTGGCCCGTTGCCACGCGGCGGCATCGCCGCCGTGGGCGATTACCGGTTGATAGGGCGCCGGCGCCAGCCCCGTCAGATCGACTCCCGCGACGGCTCCGGTCGGCACGACCAAAGTGCGATTCAAACGATTCACTTCGGCCAAATCGATTTCAGCGGCTTCGCTCAACAACTGGGCTTGTTCGTCCGGGCTCAGCCGGTCGAAGAAAGCAAATACTTGGCCTTGGCCGGCTTGCTGGAACGTAGCGACGAGAGGGTGCTGGGGCGCCATACAGAGGGAGTTGCGATCGAGGCGGTTTCAGTTCTCTGAAAAACGAAAGACAAACTCCTCCGGGCGCGCGTAGCCAAGCTTTCGCCGGATCACCTTGTCCACGTAGCTGGGATCGGAACTGAGGCGTTCCAGCACTTTTTCCTGATACTTGAGTCGCAGCTCGGCATCCGCCACCAGTCGACGATTCTCTGCTTGGATCGACTTTAGCCGGGCATATTCCTCGCGTGCTTCGACAAAAAAAACGGCGGCAGCCAAGCCGATTCCTCCGATCAACAAGAGGTAGAGGGCGAGAATACAACGGCGGAGATTCACAGGAAAGAAGCGGATGAAACGCGGCGGGGCCTTGGCGAGTAAAGGAGATTTCAACCTTGAATCCGCCGCAGCCCAAGCCCCCGAATTTACCAACCGCGGCTGCACCCGAATTAACCCGGATAGAGCCGGTGAACCGGCTTCACCTCAGGGGCGAGCCGTTCGCTGCGCCCTTTCGCATCTTTGTAGGGCTCGACCTCGCGTCGAGCCGTTCAGTGCGTCGGGCTCCAAAGACGAAACGGCCTCACGCAAGGTGAGGCCCTACAATCACCCCAATCGCCCAATCCTTTCGCATCGTTGTAGGGCTCGACCTCAGGTCGAGCCGTTTAGGACTTTTCATCCTCCTTGAAACTAAAAAACCCGGCTAACGCTTTAGTTAAACCGGGCTTCCATTAAAATGGAGCGGGCGAAGAGACTCGAACTCTCGACATCTTCCTTGGCAAGGAAGTGCTCTACCAACTGAGCTACACCCGCAAACTGAGCGGCAAGAAGTAGGCCGCGAAGCGGTCCGGTCAACAGCTATTTTTTCGGGAATTCATTCCTCGGTTTTGCCTCCGGCTCGCTTGCTCGGCACCTGCACCGAAACAGTCGCGCCAATAAAGCACCCTTAGCGCAAGCCGCAGCGGGTAATCACCAGCGTACAACTCATGCACGTTGGGCGGATAAGCCGGAGGTCGATCATCGGTCCAAATCAGCCCCGCTTGGACCCCAGGCGCGCGCTCCAATCCGACGCTCATTTATCGGTGACGTCGAGTTCGGGCCATTGCGCAATCTTGCGATGCAGGGTGCGACGACTGACGCCCATCAATTGGGCCGCCCGCGTGCGGTTACCCCGTGACTTGATCAACGCCTCGCGGAGTAGGTGTTTTTCGTTGTCCTCCACCGAGAGCGAGGGCCCGGCGTTGGCCACCGGGCCGGAAGTACCGCCGCCGGTCGCTGGCTGCGACGTCGGGTTAATCACGATCCGGGTGAAGTCCGCCGCCGGAGCGACTCCGCGAAATTTAGGATCAAGATCGTATTCGGAAAGCTTGCCCCCACGCCGCAGCACCACGGCGTTTTCGCAGAAATTGCGCAGCTCGCGGATGTTTCCCGGCCAAGCATACGCCTTTAGCGTCGCGATCGCTCCCGGCTCGAGCGAGAGCAGCGGATGGCCGTTCTCCTCAGAGAACAATTTCAGATAATGCGCCAGCAGCAGCGGAATGTCATCGGCCCGCGTACGCAGCGGCGGCAGCTCGATCCGGACGACGTTGAGCCGGAAAAACAAATCCTCGCGAAACTTCCCCTCGCGCACCAGCGCTTCCAGCCGGCGGTTGGTCGCAGCGACCAGGCGCACATCGAGATCAATCGGCTTGGAACCGCCGACCCGCTCGATCGCTTTTGTCTCAAGGAAACGCAGGAGCTTCACTTGGGTCGAAAGCGAAATCTCCCCAATCTCATCAAGAAACAACGTGCCGCCGACCGCCGCCTCAAATCGCCCGATGCGACGCTCCGTCGCGCCGGTAAACGAGCCGCGTTCATGCCCGAAAAGCTCGCTCTCCAGCAAATTCTCCGAGAGCGCCGCGCAATGGACGGCGATGAACGGCGCGCGCGCACGCGGACTGGCCTGATGGATGGCCTGCGCGATGAGTTCTTTGCCCGTGCCGGATTCGCCGTCGATCAGCACCGTCGCCCTTGAGGGCGCGACCAGTTTCACCCGATCCAGCACGGCGGTCAGATTCAGCGAATGCCCGACGATACCGTTGACGCTGAACTTCTCATCGAGGCGTTCGTGCAACTGCTGCACCTCGACCTCGAGCGTCTTCGTTTTCAACGCGCGCTGGATCAAAACTTCGAGCCGCTCAATATTGACGGGTTTCGTCAGAAAATCGACCGCGCCACGTTTCATCGCTTCGACGGCGGTATCTATATTCCCGTAGGCCGTCATCATCAGGACCGCCGGCCGCTGGGGCAGCGCGAGGGCCTTGTCGATCACCTTGAGCCCGGATTTTCCCGGCATCCGCAGATCGGTGAGCACGACATCGAAGGGTTGCGCGTCGAGCAGGTTAAACGCCTCGTCGGCGCTCGCCGCAATGGACACATCGTAGGCGTCGGCCAAGGCCTGTTGCAGACCCTCGCGGGTGTGTTTCTCGTCGTCGACGATGAGCACGCTGGGAACCATTCCGAGATTCACAGGCCGGCCGCCCGGAGGGTCAAGCCCCGCGCTAGTTGGCAGGCTACTGACATCAGGCGGTCAGACCACTTTGCTGCTTCTCCGCCCATGAAACTATCCGCCCGTCTGGCCTTCTCCGCCTCCGACCCGAGCGATCCCCTGCCCGGCCCGCTCCGCCTGCCGGTGGCACCTCGCTCGATTCAAAAAGGCAGCACGCTCACCACGCTCCTCGATCGCGATGCGATCGACTGCCTCGCGCACAATCTCGCACTCGCTTGGCCTGAATTTGACGCCCCTTCGTTTCGTCGCTCCGCCGCCGCAGGCTTGGCGCCCCTTGCTCTCATGCAACGCGGTCAGCACCTCGCGCGCGTGCTGCACGCCCATCTGCCGGCCGACTTCGCGGCCGCGTGCGCCGTGCTGGAGCGCTCGCTCACGCCGCCCCACCGCGAAACGCAGAATCTCGGACTCGGCGTCTTCTTCTACCTGCCGCATGGGTGCTTCGCTTCCCTTTACGGTCATGATCCCGCGCACAACGGCGGGCGCGATCCCTTCGAACCGGCGATGCGGCTCCAATACGCCCTCACCCGCCGCTTTACCGCCGAGTTTTCCATCCGCTCGTTCATCATTCGCTCCCCCGCTCGCACCTTGGCCCGGCTGCAAGATTGGACCGGTGACGCCGATCCGCATGTTCGCCGCCTGTGCTCGGAAGGAACCCGTCCGAGATTGCCTTGGGGCCAGCGTATTCCCGCCTTCATCGCCGATCCCGCTCCGGTGCTTCCGATTCTCGAAACGCTCAAAGATGATCCCGATCTCTACGTGCGCCGCAGCGTTGCCAATCACCTCGGCGACATCGCCAAGGATCACCCGGCCCTCGTTTTCGCGCTCTGCGAACAGTGGCTGGACCACGCCTCGGCCGAGCGAAAATGGGTTATTCGCCACGCTGTCCGCCACCCTTTCAAACACGGCCACCCTGCCGCCGTGAGGCTACGTCGACTCGCGCGGTGAACCGGCGCTAGACGACTTTGCTGTCCCTCGCGCCCCGGCCCCGATACATCAGCAGAAAGAAAATCAGGACCGCCGCCATCGTCGCCGAAAGGCCGCTCCAAAACATCGGCCAGCGCGTCGTCCCTTCCGCCGAACACGCGACGAACCAGGCCCCGGAGCCGAGGTAACCGATCATATTTCCGATGCCGCCGTTCAGGAGCGACATCAACGCCTGCGCCCGCGCCCGCCATGCCGGATCCACCCGCTCATCGATGTAAATCTGCGCGGTGATCGACACCAAGGTGAACGATGCGCCGTGGAGCACGATCGCCGCTAAAATCCCCCAGGGCGAATCGGTCGCCGCCAATCCGAAACGCACCACCCCGAGCGCGAGCCCACCCACAATGATCCACTTCAGCCGAAACCGCAGCATGAGCGCACCGAGCGCCAGCATCGCGATCACCTCCGTGACTTGCCCCAGACTCATCCACGCCACAGGGTGGGAAAACCCGAGCGCGCGCAGATTCAGCGGCGAATACGGATAAAACGCCGCCAGCGGAATCGTAAATAGAGCCACCGTCAGAAAGACCACGCGGTGGTCGCGGTTCTTGAGCAGCGACAACGCATCATATCCCATCCGCTGGCTCCACGTGAGATTTGCCACCGCCTTAGGTGTCGCCAACGCCGGCAACCAAAACGTCATTCCGCTCACCACCAGCCAGACCAACGCCCCACCCAATCCCGCCAGCGTCGAGTCATCCGCCCCCACCGCGCTGACGGCCAGACAACCGGCCATCCAACCCAGCGTCGCCATGGCCCGAATCGGACCGAACTCCTTCTTCGCATTCTCCAGCCGCGCAAAAACAATCGTGGAAGCGATACTCCAAGTCGGCGCCGAGCAGAACGCGTGCAGTTGGATCAAGGCGAGCACCGCCCATGAGCTGAGTTCGTGCTGAATCGCCGCACTCGCCAGCGCCATGGAACCCGCCGTCGCGAGCGCGAGCCAGCGCAGGACTTTTACGGGGGATGCATGGCGGTCCGCCACCGCGCCGAACAACAACGGCGACACGAACGCCGCCACCCCCGCCACCGCAAAAGCATAAGGCCGGATGTGGGCGAATCCATGCCGTTCAAGCACCGTGCTGAGCGGCACGAACCACATCCCCAGCGCCGCCCCGATCAGAAAAAAAAGCCCGATCAGCTCAGCATACTCCGTTCGTCGGATCGTCGTCAGCACCGGCAGAGCACACACGGACGGCGCACCGGATCAAGCTCCGGTCCGATTTCAACTCTCAGCCCGGTTCGCCGTCCTCGACTCCTCCCGTTCACTGAAAAAATCCTTCCGCCCGAATCACCCCGGCATCGTCGTCCAAACTCCCCGGCACTTCTTCCCAACACGACTCCGGAAACGCCGCTTCGCGCCGCATCCACCGGATTGCACCCATGCTGTCCGTTAGCGCCTCATGCAACGCCGAGCCCAGATCGTAAGCCTGCCCGTCAAATCCCGCCTCCGCCACGGCCTGGTCGATCCCGAGCATCACGGCAAACATCCGCCCGCGCACCCCCGGGACAAAGACATCAATCTCCTCGCGCGTCGGATCGAGATTCAGGCCGCACGCCGTCGCACTGTGACTGTGGTGCGAGCGACAGGCTTCCGGCCTCGATTCGTAGATCGTGCAACTGCCGGCCTTCAGCATCGGACAAGGCGTTCTCAACTCCGAACGCTCCCGGTTGTCCTTGTTCGCAAACGCCGCGCGATGCGCCGACGTTCGCGCAATTACCGCATCCAATTCCTCCGGTGAAAAGTTTTTCTGGATGAACTCGGCCACGATCAGGACTTCGTGGGCCTGCACGCCCACCGGGACGTGACAGCACGCATCGCAACCCGCCCGACACGCGACCGATTCCCGCGCGGCAATCGGGGCCGCCGCATAGGCCCGGTCAAACCGCTTGTGCTCGCTCCGCAGCAGCGCGAGCAGGTCTCCCGGATTGCGGGTCTTGCGCAGCCGCTTGAGCACCGCTCCGCCGGTCTCGTTAAAGAGATCCTCTTCCTCGTCGGTAAACTCGGCGCCCATGGGACCGCGGTGTGATTCGCCGCAGACTACTTCTTTGGCGACGGCTTGGGCGACGGCGTCGAGGCGGAGGCTTTCTTCGCCTGCAGTTTGCGCTGTTGAATCTGTTGAAAGCGCAGACTCGCTTTTTGATCCCGGACGGTCGGCAGGTATTTGGCTCCCATGCGGCAAGGCCGGGGGCATTTCGAACCCGGAGCAACCAGATTCGCGGCGCGCAGTGAATCGTTTGTGTTTCCCGTCCGACCCCGCGAGGTTCCCCGCATGGCCCGCCGCACCGCCGCTCAAACCGAACTCGCCCACGAAAATCTGCCCAAGACTCCGCTCAACCGCGAGACGCTGCGGGAAACGTTCGCCTTGGCCCGTTACGTCCGTCCCTACCGCGTGCGGTTCTGCTCGGGCCTCGCGACCCTGTTTCTCAGCGCCTCGCTCGGTCTCGCGTTTCCGTTGCTCGCCGGCTCGTTGATCGATGCGGCGATGAACCCGGGCGGGGTTCAGCTCGGTTGGCTGGGTGCTCCCTCCTTGAACCAAGTGGCGTTGCTGCTCGCGATCTCCGTCGGGTTTCAGGCGCTCGCCTCGTTCAACAGCGCCCTCGCCTTCAACCGTGTCGGCCAGAGCGCACTCGCCGATCTGCGCCGCGATTGCTACGGGCGCCTGATCTCCTTGCCGATGGGCTTTTTCGCCCAACGCCGCGTCGGCGAACTCACCAGCCGCATCACGACCGACGTCGCCCAGATCGAGGGAGCCCTCATCGACGCGCTCCCCCAGATGTGCCGTCAATCCGTGTTTCTCCTCGGCGGCCTCACAATGATTTCTCTCACCTCCGGACAACTCACCGCGGTCATGCTCGGCACCTTGCCGCTGCTCATCGGAGCCGCCGTCTTCTTCGGGCGCCGGTTGCGGAGATTCTCGCGCGAAACCCAAGATCAACTCGCTTCGACCAACACGATCGTTGAGGAAACGCTGCAGGCGATCGCCAGCGTCAAGGCCTTCGCCAACGAAGCCTTCGAGCTCGGTCGCTATGACCGCGCCAATTCCCGCGTGCTGGCCGCCGCCCTCAGCGCGGCATGGTGGCGGGCGGTGTTCGTCGCTTTCTTCATCGTGGCGCTTTTTGGCGGTATCGTGATCGTGCTCTGGTTCGGCGCCGGATTGCTCCAGAGCGGAGGGATCACGCCGGGCCAACTCACGCGTTTCGTCCTCTATACCACCTTTGTCGCCGGCGCGATGGGGCAATCCGCCGAGCTCTTTAGCCAGATTCAAAAAACCGTGGGCGCCACCCAGCGCGTCCGCGAACTGCTCCGCGAACCCACCGAGGAATCGGCCGGCGCCGCGCCGCTCGCCCCCTCGACGGTCACGCCCCTGCCCGCCCGGCTCCGCGGCGAAGTCGCCTTCGACGCCGTGAGCTTCCGCTACCCGTCGCGGCCCGAGGTCACCGTGCTCCACTCCGTTTCGCTGCGCGCGCGCGCGGGTGAGCGCATCGCCTTGGTCGGCCCGAGCGGCGCTGGCAAATCGACCCTCACCGCTCTGCTACTGCGTTTCTACGTGCCCGATTCCGGCCGCCTGCTGATTGATGATCGCGACGCGCGGGACTATCCGTTGGCGTGGTTACGCGGGCAGATGGCCATCGTCCCGCAGGATGTGCTGCTCTTCGGCGGCACGATCGCGGAGAATATCGTCTATGGCCGACCCGGGGCCGATGACGCGGCGGTGCGTGAGGCGGCCCGGCTGGCCAACGCCCACGACTTCATCGCCGCTTTTCCCGACGGCTACGCGACCCTCGTCGGCGACCGAGGCATCCAGCTTTCCGGCGGCCAACGCCAGCGCATCGCCATCGCCCGGGCGATTCTCAAAAATCCCGCGATCCTGATTCTCGATGAGGCCACCAGCTCCCTCGACAGCGAGAGCGAGCGCTTGGTGCAGATCGCGCTCGAGCGCCTCATGCAGGGCCGCACGACCTTCATCGTCGCCCATCGCCTCGCCACGATCCGCACGGCCGACCGTATCGCCGTGCTCGAGGCCGGGCGCATCGTTGAACTCGGAACCCACGACGAATTGTCCGCCAAATCCGACGGGCTCTATCGCCGGCTGAGTTCGCTCCAATTCGGCCAGAACGAAGCTCCGCTCTAGCGCAGCGCCGCCGGAAGCTCGGGAATCTTCGCGACGACCACCTCTCCGGTCCGGCGGATGATGCCATAAATCACCCGCCGATCGGTCCGGTCCCAAGCCCAAGACTGCCCTTCAAACGGGACCTTGATCATCGTCACATACTCAAGCGTGACGCCCATCTTGGGTAATCGAAGCACGTAGAGTTCCGATGCATCGTGCCCCGTGGTGTAGAGCAGGCCGTCGTCGCCCCAGCTGCCGCCGGAACAACTGCTCTTACCCCAGCTCGCGACAACCTGCGGCGGGAACAACCACGACTCCAACAGCTGCCAATTCTCGTCAAACTTACCCACCATCGTCGATCGGTTGTCGGTGCCGGGCCCGGTGCCTTGGTCATTGTAGTGCGCAAAGCACGCCCACCAGAAACCCTCTTTCTTTTCGGCCCACGTGAGCGAACCGTGCCGGAGGCCGAGGCTCACCGACTTCACCGGCCTAGTGCTGGCCGGATCAAAATACTCCAGCGAACTCGCCATCGGCAGTTGGGGAAAATTCGAATGCGCCAGCACCAGTTGGCCGTCTTGAATCAGGCCGCCATTGAGGTGGACCGTCGCCCCGCCCCGCAGCCCGACCCACTCCGCCACCCGCTCCCCGGAAACCTTGTCGTATTTTCCCACGACGTAATTGCCGATGCCGTAGAAGTGCTTCGCGTCCACGGCCACGCCCTGGTTGGCGCCCCGCGGCTTCCAGCGCCGCACTTCTTCGGCCACCAAACCATGGTGCGTCAGCTCGGCCTTCGGCGCGGCCGGAAGCGAGGCGAGCCACACGCGGGTCGCCTCGCGGACCGGGTCGGCGGATTTCTCCGCCGCGTGCCCCGGGGGGAGCGCAAAAACACCGAACAGGACGCAGCGTGCGAAGGATTTCACCGGGATCAGAATTTCTTTATAACTTCAAACGACCACGAGCGGCCGGCGAGCAAGTTTTGGCTCACGCCCGGGCTGTAACCGAAGCCACCCGATGAAATCGGCGGAGCCAGGTCGGTGAGATTGGAGATTCCAAGGCGCACCCGCGTCCCACTCAGCCACGACGACGGCCGGTTCTCAAAGCGATACCCGACCGAGAGATTATAGCTGATCGTCGATTCTACGACGTAGCGGTAAACAAACGCGCCGCCCGTGAAGTGCTTGGCGATAAAGGCCGGCCGGCCAAGCGCCTCAAAGGTGGCGGCGGCGGTGGCCGCTGGTAGCGCGGCGCCCGAGTCCTGGGTTGGCCCAACGTAATACGCACCGAGATTGGTGGTCCACGCGCCCCGGCGCCAAGTGACGTTGGTGGTGCCGCGCCAGCGGGAGACTCCGTTCACATTGAGATCGTCGCTCTGAATCGACGGGAGATTCGCGGGGCGCTGCACGGAGCGGGAACGCGAAAGGTAAGCCCAGTCGGAGTTCAACACCACGGTGCCGAAAGGCAGCGTCGGCAGCACGTAACGCAGGCCGAGATCAACGCCCTCGTGCTCGCTGGTCGCGACGTTGATGAACGGTTGGTTCACAGAGAAAACCTTCCCCGCCACGCCTTGGGCGTTACCGGGATTAGCGGTATTGAAAGGAGCGAACGCTGCGGTGTCTTCCGGCGTCACGGCATAGCGCACCACGTCGGGGTCGCCTTTGTAGGCCGGTGTGCCGCTGCCGAGATCGATCGAAGCGATGGACCGCCCCGCCGCGAGTTGCTGCCGGGTGTAAGCCTGGAGGAGCGCGACGTCGCTCGCGCGGATCTGCGCCGTGCTGCGTTGGCCAAGCAGATTCGTGCGCTCGATCCGCCATTGGTCGGCGGTCACGCTCAGGCCCTTGATGCCGGGCACGTCGAGCACGAGGCCGTAAGTCTTACCTTCGGACTCCGAAGCCTTGAGGCTGGGGTTGCCGCCGAAGTAGGTGCGCTGCACGTAGGCGCCTTCGTTGGTCACGGGATTGCGGTAAGTGTCGATATCGCCGGCTCCGGCGGAGATGGACCAACGCGGGCTGGTAAACAACGCCGCCAAGCTCGGGGCCATAAAGCCTTCGTTGTAGGAGCCGCGCAGCATCAGCCACGAGAGCGGACGCCAGTTAACACCTACCTTGGGTTTCGTGGTGTCGCCAAAATCGCTGTAGGTTTCGCGCCGGCCCGAGGCGGTGAGATCAAGCGTGTTGATCAGCGGGAGGCCACGCTCGGCTCCCACCAAGGGAACGACCACTTCCGCGTAGAAACTCGTGATGTCGCGCTGCCCGATCACATCGGGCCGGGGCGGATGGAGGAGAAAATCGTTATCGGTCGTTTCAAGACCCGAACCGGCGGGATTTTCACCGCTGAACGGCGGCCGGAGATCGGCGAGCTTGTCTTTGCGAAATTCACTCCCAAGCGAAGTCATGATGTCGCCGCCCCACCAACGGAACACGCGCCCCGTCACCCGCAAGTCGCCGCTGGCGATGGAGCTTTCCGCCTCGCGCGCATAGACGGCGGAGAACGAATCCACGACCGAAGCCGGGTTGTTGTAAGGACGGTCGGCCACAACGGCTCCATTCTGCACCTTGAAGGTGTAGCCGAAGGGATTGTAAGCGCTGGCATCGGTGCGCTGGAGAGCCCGGAGCAAAAGACTTTCGCGAACGTCGGGAAAGGCCTCGTCCTCACCGTTGACCTGATTATAGAATCCAGAACCTTCCCACGACCACGTCTCCCCGATCTTGCCCTTCAGGCCGGCGGCGAAGCGCACGACATCGGCTGAAGTTGAAATCTTTTCGACCCCGAGGTCGGGCAATGTGACCGAGACAATGCTGACAGTTCGGGGTGCGCCGGTGAGCCGCGCCGATCCGTCGGCGTTGGGAGCGCCGGTAGCGTTGAAGAAACGGGAGCCGTAAGGATTGTAGGGATTGTCGACCGCCATGACCGCGAGCTTGTCGGAAGTCGGGGCGTTGAGCGCGAGCGGTTGGCGAACCATCGTCGAGTCCGCGGTGTAGTAGGAAAAATCCGCGAACGCGGTGAGTTGCTTGCTCAGATCAAACTCGGCTGAAAAGAAGGAATTAGCCCGCCCCATCCGAGGCGACGACATGCCGAATTCATTGAGATCGAGGTAAAACTCGGGATTGGCGGCAAACGTCGGCGCGACGGTGGTCAGCGCAGGCGTGCCATTAACTGGGCGAAACCAGTTGCTCGCCGAAGCGGTACCGAGCCGGAAGATCGGGTAGCGACCGCGGGCCGTGCGGGCATCGAAAGGACCGCCGAGGGTGTTGAAAGGGGCAGGCGCCTTCGAAGCCAAGTTGGAGGTCGAACTAAAGTCGCGATCGCGTAGGAAAATCGCCTCGCGATAGAGCGTCTCGACCGTGCCGAATAAACGACCGCGGCCTTGGGCAAACTTGGTGCCAAACGTCAGCGCGACCTGCGTGCTCTGACCACCGCCGGCCTCGGTAAAGCCCTGCCGCACGACGATCTCGGTGCCGTCAAATTCACGCTTCAGCACGTAATTGATGACGCCCCCCACCGCATCGGAACCATAAATCGCCGAGGCGCCGTCGCGGAGCACCTCAATGCGCTCGATGCCTTGAGTCGGGAGTTGGTTGACGTTTACGGCTTGCGAGAGACCCGCGGTCATCGGATTGATCGCCATGCGGCGGCCGTTAACAAGGATGAGCGTGCCAGTAGCGCCAAGATTGCGAAGATTGATGTTGGCGTTATCACCACGGGCGCCCGAAGACCCCAGCCGCGTTTCGTTTTCAGGGAGATTCACCACCGAGGGAAGCGTCGTGAGCATATCGACGGGCAGAAGGGCGTTCCGCACCGACATCGCGTCTTGATCGAGAATTGTGATGGGCACGACTTTCTCCATGTCCGTACGCTTAATGTTGGAGCCCGTGACCACGAAACTCTGGAGCTCGACCACCTCGCTCTTTTGAGCCGCCGAGATCGGATGGGCCGACAGCAGCAGCAGACCCGTAAAAAGGAGTCGCCGAGCGCCTTCGGCCGGACGAGACCGGATTGGGGACGAGTTTAGGTTCGAGAGCTTGTTTGGTTGTTCGTGATAAGACACACACGAATTGTGACGGCCAATTGAAACAAACCAGCGTCGTTCACGTTACAGTCCCGAAAAAACGCACCGCTCGCCCCCTCAATTGATAGGAAGCGTGGCGACGTTTGATTCCCCCAAAAAAACAGGGCACGGTTGCGCCGCCTTGCCCACTCACGCACCAAAGATCAGCGTCGTCATTCCGGCCCATAACGAATCGGCCTTTCTGCCCTCGTGCTTGGCGGCGGTTGCCCTTGCGACGAAGCGCTTAGAAATTTCGGTGGAAGTAATCGTCGTGCTCAATCGCTGCTCCGATGGCACAGAGCAGATCGCTCGAAGTCACGGCTGTGTGATCGTGCGTGAGGATGCGAAGAATCTCTCGACGATTCGCAACGCGGGGGTAGCTGCCGCCCGCGGAGATATCATCGTCACCTGCGATGCCGATAGTCGCATGCACGCGTGCAGTCTGGCTGAAATCGCCCGGCGGCTTGAATCCGGCCGGGCGGTCGGCGGCGGCGCGCTCGTGCTGCCAGAGCGTTGGTCGCTAGGAATTATCGCGAGCGGATTTGCGATTCTCCCCTACCTTATCTTTACCGGAGTCAGCTACGGCCAATTTTGGTTTTGGCGGCGCGACTTCGAGGCAATCGGCGGGTTTAATCCGGATTTTGTTTCCGTCGAAGATGTCGATTTCGCGCAACGCTTGGAGGCGCATGGCCGAAGATCGGATCGCCGGTGGGGCACGCTTGTTCGGACGCCGTTAATCACCTCGTGCCGCAAATTTGATCAGTTTGGCGACTGGTATCTGGTCAGGAATCCCGGGTTTGTTCGAAGACTCTTCCGTGGCGACGACCGGAAAGCCGCCGACAGGTTTTGGTATGATGTTCGATCCTGACCGGGATCTCGCCCAAGATTCGACATGGACGAGAGCCCACGCTCTCTTTTCTTTGCAATGACTTATCCCGCCTGCCCAGAATGCACCCTTGAAAAAACGCGCAACCATTCAGGTCACTGGGAGTGCTCAATTTGCGGCCACGAGTGGCCCAAAGCGCCCGAACCCGAAGCGATGCGGGTCGTGAAAGACGCACACGGCACCATTCTTGGCGACGGCGATACGGTGACGCTCGTAAAGGACCTGAAGCTCGGCGGCGGGTCACAGGTTCTGAAGGCTGGCACCAAAGCGAAAAATATCCGACTCGTTGACGGCGATCACGAGATCGCGTGTAAGATCGAGGGCAGTCCAATCGCACTTAAGGCCTGCTTTGTGAAGAAGGCTTAACCGGATCTGAACTGCGGATGTCCGCGTTTTGCAGCCCGGCCAAGGGCGTCATCCAGTCGAACTAACGTCAGGGCAAAGGGCGCACCCAGATGTTCCGCATCCGGATCGGTGGTTCGTTTTTGTGATCCTGAAATCGAAACGGCGCCTTTTCCGGAAATATGCCGCTATAGTCGGTGGTCTTTTTGTGCAGGGTAGGCCCCATGATCGCGGTATTGTTTTGGACCAGCACGCCGTTGAGGAACGTTGTGATCCGAGCCGGTTCGACCGCCTTACCTTTCTCCAGCTTGGGGGCCGTGAAAATGATATCATATACCTGCCACTCGCCGGCCTTGCGAACGGCATTCACGAGCGGCGGCGTCTGCCCGTAGATGCCGCCCGGCATCCCGTCGGAGTAAGTGGGATTATTGTCGGTATCGAGCATCTGGCTTTCGTAACGGTCCATGAAAAACACCCCTCCGTTACCCTTCTTCTGCGAGTTGCCCTTTTGCATCTTCGCGTCGCTGCGCCATTCAACATGGAGCTGGCAGCTCGCAAACTCCAAGTGCGTCCAACAATCACCGCCATTGACGATCAACTCACCGTTCTCGATCGCCCACGGACTCGGGAGTTTTCCAGGCGTATCCTTCTTTTTGCTGTAAAACTGAGAGGTATCTTTGCCATTAAACAAAATGATCGCGTCCGCAGGTGCATCGCCGGGTTTGCCCCCGGGGGCGACGACGGGAGGTGCGGGACGATCAAGATCATGAACTTTCCACTTCGTGCCGGGGATAATCGGCGTATCGGTGTAGCCCAGAGGGAAAGGCTTGTTTTCCTCGGCCGAAAAAAGAACTGAAGAAACGGCGATAAAAAGCAGGGTAAACGCAGGAGTTTTCATGATAGAAGACAAGGGGCTAAAGGAGGGGCGGACCTAATGGGAACTTAGTTGAATCGAATCATCGCTTAAAGGAAATCTTACTTGGTCCACTGTACATTTCCCACATCGGACAGAGGAATGCATGGATCGTACCGACCTGGAATCGGATCATACTTTAGAACCGTTTTACCCACGAGTTCAGAAGTAAAATATCCGACGACCGTGAGCTCTTTGATTTGAAGAAAAAAAGACGTGGGCAAGGCTTGGGAGGCGCGGGCGATGTCCCGCAGTAAATGGTCCTGCTCTTCGGCCGAGAGTTGAGCGATCCTCCTCCCATAGAGTTTCAGCGCCTGGGCTGCAACCTCGTCCAACCCGGAGGAAAACATGATCTTGTCGTCCTCGTTAAGATACTTGCCATAAATGATATTGATGAACTCGGGAACCCCCGCATCGACTGCACCGGGGGTGTCCGTCTTGGGCAAAATTCGCTCGGCGATGATCGCAACCGTTGCCCGCTGACTTTCACTTAAATACCGGAGCCCTGGGACGGTCGTAGTTGCCCCGCTTTGCGCCTGGAGTGCAGTAGAAAGCAGTGACGGCGTCAGAGCTACTCCAAGCATGAGCGCCGCGCGCCGGATTGCTTCCCGTCGCGAAATTTTGAGCGTCCCATCGTCAGCTTCGGAGCAAAGGCTAGGATTTGAAAAAATCATCGGGATACACCTTCGTAAATTAGAGGTTTTGCCTCTTGAGCTCACTCACCGCGTGATCGCACGCCCGAGCAGTAAGGGCCATATAAGTAAGCGAGGGATTCACGCACGAGTTTGAGGTCATACACGCCCCGTCCGTCACAAAAACATTGGGCACGGCGTGGACTTGATTCCACTTGTTGAGCACCGAAGTTTTTGGATCACGCCCCATCCGCGCGGTGCCCATTTCGTGAATACACATGCCAGGAGCACTGACGTCATCAAAAGGCGTTACATCCTTCAATCCGGCAGCCTCTAACATTTCCACGGCCGACGCCTTCATGTCTTTGCGCATCGCATATTCATTGGCCTTCCACTCGCAATCAAACGTGACGGTCGGTTGACCCCATTTGTCGCGAAGCTTCGGGTTGAGCGACAGCCGATTCTCATGATAGGGCAGACACTCACCCCACGCCCCAATGCCAAAACGCCACGGTCCGGGGGCAATCATATCGGCTTTAAACTTTGAGCCGAACGCGGTCAATTCCTTGATTCCACGCGCCCAATCCGTGCGGCTGGCGCTTCCCTGATAGCCAAAGCCCCGCACATATTCCTTTCGCATCGATTGCCGATCAATATTACGAAAACGGGGGATATAGATACCGTTCGGTCGCTGCCCGCGGAAATACATGTCGCCGAATTCTTCGGAAATACCAGCCGCTCCAACTTTAAAATGATGGTCCATCAAGTTGTGCCCTAGCTCGCCGCTGTCATTGCCCAGTCCGCGCGGAAAACGATCGGATACCGAGTTCATTAAAATGAACGTCGAAGCTACCGCAGAAGCGCACGAAAAAATGACCTTAGCATAATACTCGATGACCTCGTTCGTCTCGGCGTCGATGACCTTGACCCCAATTGCACGATTTTTTTCCTCATCGTAGATAATTGAATTCACGACCGAGAAAGGCCTAAGCGTTAGGTTACCCGAAGCGTAACCTGCGGGCAATGTTGCGGCGTTGCTACTGAAATAGGCCCCATACGGACAGCCTCGAATACACCGATTCCGATACTGGCAAGTGGCGCGTCCATTGTGAGATTTGGTGAGGTTGGCGACCCGCCCGATTATGACTGGCCGCCCCCCAAACGAGACCGCGACGCGCCGCTTCACGTCACGTTCAAGACAATTCATTTCCATTGGTGGCAAAAACTGCCCATCTGGCAACTGAGGGAGATTCTCTAGCGTGCCACTAATCCCTGCAAATCGTTCAACATAGTCATACCAAGGCGCCAACTCTGCATAACGAATGGGCCAATCGACGGCGATCCCCTCTTTTGCGTTAGCTTCAAAATCCTGCTCGCTCAAACGATAGGATTGCCGCCCCCAAGTGAGTGATCGCCCCCCAACGTGATAACCGCGCATCCAGTCAAAGCGTTTGTCTTCCGAATATGGGCTATCGATATCATCCGCGAACCAATGGGCCGACGCGGGACTCGTGGTATAGCCGGTCCGATGCTGTTTTGCTTGTCGGTTCACCGCCTCTGGAAGGATCCGGTTCCGACCTTCAAATTCCCAGCTATCTGTTAATGCGGTAGGATAGTCCCCATGCTTGACCTCGCGGCCGCGCTCGAGCACGAGGGTCTTCAAACCTTTCTCGGCCAGTTCCTTCGCTGCCCAGCCGCCGCTGATACCCGAGCCAATGACAATCGCGTCAAAAGTATTTTGCTTTTTCGATTTTACAGAGATGGTCGCCATTTGGGGGTTATAAAGAAGGCTTTTTCGACTTACAGAGATCGAGCATTCAAAAACAAGTCCTTATGCCAATCGCAGTTGATTCTTTGACTGAGAGTTCCGAGGTCGCACAGGTATTTTGCCCGTGGATTTGAGGATGAAAGCAAACAACGATTAGTATTTAAGGGGTGTGGGCCGAGCCTGCGGACAAAAAAATTGCCGCCTCGATTTCCGGAGACGGCAATTTTTGAAAAACCTAGCTTAAAACTGGTCTATGTTTTCGGGGCAATCGGAATAGCAGGCGGTCGCGTGAGCGAGCTCTCCGCTGCCCGTCGGGAGACCATCTCCGTCAACCGCTGGATCTCGATCTCAGCATTACGCCGCTCTACTTTTGTGCGTTCCACTTGTTTGATCAAATCAAAGGACTCCCTACTCGCTTTATCCTTCGATTTCTTCAGGGAATCGAGCGTCAACTCGAGTGCGGCAACCTCTTTATTGTACCGATCAGCATCAGTTTGTGCTTTGTCGATATCGTCTTGGATTTTCTTGCCCTCACTTTGCCACTTGGCGGCCTTATCCGCCTCGCGTTTTGCGTCTTCGGCTGCGCGCTCAGCCGAGCGGCGAGCGGAATCTTCGCGCGCCTTGTCTTCGGCTACCTTCTTTTTCGCTTCGTCCGCCGCCTTCATCTTGGCAACTTCTTCCGCTTTTTTCAACGTCACCAGCTCAACATCCTTCATCGCTGAAGAATAAATCACCAAGAAGACCGCCAACATGATCCCCGGAAAGATTATATACATCCACTTTTTCATGATATTGTAGAAAATTTAAATTATTTCTTCGCTGCTGCCGCGGCCGCTGCAGCTGCAACTCGTGCCGCGGCCTCGGCGGCCGCATCCGCCGCATTAATTCGCTCGATAACGTCAGTTAAACCCTTCGCATTACCCTCCACCTTTTTAACAAAGCCTTTGATAAAAGTAACCTCATCAACCAAACGCTTCTTGTCCTCCTCAATCTTCGCAATCTCCTCTTTAGTGGTCGCAACTTCTTTGGTCAGACGTTCAACTTGTTTTTGTAGTTTCTCGGA
The DNA here is from genome assembly GCA_945869845.1 of Opitutus sp. GAS368. GTDB lineage: Bacteria > Verrucomicrobiota > Verrucomicrobiia > Opitutales > Opitutaceae > Tous-C4FEB. The sequence goes on from CAMBRG010000033.1 coordinate 23,813, forward strand.
GTCGCGGAACGCTTTATTTCTAGCTTGGCCCGCGTTCTCACGTTCTTCCTTCTCTTTCCGATCGCGGGTGTCTTTAACCTCTTTTTCAGCTTTTCGCTTTTCTTGAGACGATATCGCGTCCTTTACCGCCTTTTCTCGCAAACGGGCGTCTTCGAGTAACTTGTCGTTCCGCAGTTTCTTGAATTCAGCAGCTTTAGCGGCTTGGCGCTGCTCGTCACCGGCGTTAAAATTCCAATATATGGCACCAAACGCAATCATGCCAATAAGTGGAACAAGTAAATAGGCTTGGGCTTTTTTCATGGGAAAATTGATTTAGATTATTTCTTGATTTCGGCTAGCGGTTTCATCGCCTCGCGCTCCTTCACGGCGTCTTCGATCGCTTGTTTTAGCCGGGGAGCCTGCGCGTCCTTCTGCCCATCTGCCGACGCGATGGTTTTGTTAATCGCAGCTAACGCCTCGTCGAATTTTTCAAGCTCAAAAGCGGTATACGCGAGAAACATGTAGGCGGAGTGGGGCTTCTCTAACCCGCCTTTAGCGACGGCCTTCGAGTAGTAGGAATAGGCTTCAGCAGTCCTATTTTCCATCTGGGAATAAATTTGGCCGATCTGGAACTCTATTTGACCAGTCGGAAATGCTGTGCCCGCTTCTTTCAACACCGCAATGGCCTGGGTGTCGCGCCCAATTTGCTGGTAGGAATAAGCTAGAAGTTGCCAATTCTTCAGATCCGACTCAATGGCCCCTGATTTTAGCCCAGAGTAGAGGAGGTCGGTTGCTTTCCCGAACTGGCCCGCATTGTAATACATCGTAACTAGGTTGTAGTTATCTTTAGGGGTCTGCATTAGACCGAGAGCCTGAGCCCTTTCCATTGTATTAATCGCGCGAGCGAAGCTCTCGCGGCTCTTTTGCTCATCTTTTTCGGTTCCGCCACCCAAATTGAGGTAGGTGGCGAGCAGCTGTAACCAGTAGGTCTTATTGTCAGGCTTAACCTTTACCATCTGTTCCAAAACCTCAGCGGAACCCGCCAAATCACCAATTTGTTGAAGCGAGGCCAATAGCAGAACATAAAACCCCTCTTTCGGTTTCAACGAGGTGAGCAATCCCTCTTGGACTTCGGTCTGAACGCGTTTGATCAAATCGAAATCTACCTTATCTGGATTAACCACCGCTTGATTATATAGAATCGATGCATAGAAGAGCGATGCTTCTTGATTTTTCTTAGGAGTCGTTTGGAGCCACCGCTTGATGTAACCGGAGGATTTATTAAAATAGTTCTTCTGGACAGTCGGATCCTTACTTGAAGTCCCCTCTTGATAATAAATTTGGGCCAAAAAATAGACCACATCTAGAATTGTTTTTTTATCGAAGAAATTCTTATTCGCATCGGCAAGGCGAAGAGTGGTTTCCATCGGCGCGATGGCGGAGGCGTAATCGTTTTTCTGGAGGAATATCTTCGCCTTAATGTCAGATAGAAATGCCGTATCGTAACCATTAGGATCAAGGCCAACCAACACACTATCGATGACCGCCATTGCCCCGTCCCAATTCTTAGCATCCAGCAAAGGCTTCATCTTTTGCTGCAGAGCTTCGCTCACTTTCTCATTGAGCCCAGGGGGCCCTTGTTCCTCTGCCGCGTCGGACCGACTTGGCGCTAGCATGACCGAAGTCAGCAAGGCAACCAAAAGGCAGAATGCTCGAAAGCGAATACGAAATTGGAAAAGATTAAAAATCACTGTATAATTCTCCTATCAGGATTCTTCGTTGAGCGTGAAGACAATCGGGACCTGCATGTGTGTATTCACATTTCGACCGCCTTTCTTGCCTGGCCGAAATTTCCATTTTGAAACCGCCTGCACGGCAGCAGCCTCAAATTCCCGCTGAGAGGAACGCACTGAGTAGGCGTTCCGAACATCGCCGTTTGAATCTACGATAAAATCGACCAAAACCTCTCCAGCAATCCCAGCGCGACGCATCTCAAAGGGATATTGGGGCCGGGCTTGAAATCGAGCGACCGGCTGCTGATCGAGTTTAGAAATATCGAAGACCTCGATACCTTTACCCAACCCGCCTACTTGTCCTTGCGGAATAGTAATAGCGCCCCGGTTGATGGTGAGTCCCTCCGGTGGTGGCGGTTGCAGTTTCTGAACGAAAGAGGTGTCGGTAATAATCTGCGGAACATCCGTCTGCATTGGCGGCGCGAAATCAGCTGGTTTCGGTGGAGCCTCGTTGGTCTCAACTGGCTCGGGTTCGTCCGGCTCCACTTTCGGCATTTCCATCAGTTGGATGGTGGGAGTGTCATCAACCACTTTTTTAAGATCGGACGCGGGTTTATACTCACCGATCCAAGCCAACCCTCCATGAAGAGCGAAGGAAACCAATATACCAATGATGAGATCGCGGCGCATTTTTCGAGGAGGTTAAGTTTACTTTCCCGTGCCGCGCACGACGGTTTCGACGGAGACTTGTTCGATTCCGGCTTTTCGTACTTCATCGAGTGCGAGAACGGCGGTTCCGAAGCGCGCCTTATCATCACCCGCAATTAACACGCGCGGGGTGGGCACTTGGGTCTTATATTGATTCAAACGGGGACGAATTTCCTGAATAGTGATCAGTTCTTTGTTCCAGTAGCAGGTCCCTTGATCCGAGACTTGGAGCGTAACGCTATCTTCATCCGGTTTCGAGGTGGGATTCGGATTGGCCACGGGCAGATTCAAAGGAACCGCTTGGATCTTGTTCAACGAGAGGGTAAACAGAACGAAAGTCGCCAAAAGAAAGAACACAACGTCGATCAATGGAATGATTTCAATACGAGCCTTTTTCATACTATAGTCAGTCGCTTAAGTTTTGATCGTCCAAAATTTTGGTCGATTGGTCACTACTAGGTGGAAGGCGGTTTGACCCGGGTCTCGATCAACACCTTTTGAATTCCAGACTTCCGAACCTCGTCGAAAACGTAGATGGCTTGGTTAAACGGAGCATTCTCGTCTCCGTTGATCAAAATCTTGGCTTCGTCAGCGTGCGTGTTCTTGAAGGATTTCAGACGCGTGAGAAACTCGTCTAACGTGACCGGATCTTTGTCCCAAGCAATCGTGCCCTCTGAGGTTACTGTAATCGTCGCCGTTCCGCTTGGATCTCGGACCTCGCCGGTCTCAGACTGCGGCAAGGTGACGTTTAACCCTTGCGACTTATTCAGTGAGAGAGTGAACAACACGAACGTGGCCAGCAAAAAGAAAACTACGTCGATCAGAGGAATAATCTCAATACGCGCTTTTTTTGGGCCGTCACCATGTGAAGCAGAGCTTGTTCCAGCCATATTGAGATAGTTTTAAGAATTCGGCGATCGCTTTTCGTTTCGAAGGGCCGTCTGTATTAACGGCTCGTCGCTGCCTGGGTGTCAGACTTCTTCAAGAAGATCTCGAGAGCGTGGGAAGCGTCAGAAATCTCTTGTTTCGCCTGCTCGGTGCGAGCGTTCATATAGTTGTAGGGGAGCAATCCGGCGATCGCGATGGCCAACCCGGCGGCGGTAGCAATGAGCGCTTCAGCAACACCACCGGTGATCGCGCCTGCTGCCGCGCTGATGTCGCCCGACATGCTTCCGAAGGTTTTCATCATGCCAGTAACCGTGCCGAGAAGACCCAGCAAAGGAGCGGAGGTGATCACCGTGTCCAGTGTCGCCATACCCTGCGAGTAGCGCGAGAGCTCTTGGCCAGAGGCCCGGACGAACGCGTTCCCGAGTGAATACTGCTTGTTATTTAAGCTGTAGACAAGAATCCGAGCGACAGAGTCATTGCTCTTTTTGCCCAGCGCCAAGGCGCCCGAGACGTCACCCTTTTCAACGCATTCCAGCATCTTTTCCACGACTTCGGGCTCACGCCGGCCATTTTCTTTGATGATAAACAGCATGCGCTCGACGATGACCGTGATACCAAGCAACGAGATCAACAAAATGGGCCACATGATCGGGCCTCCATGTTTGAAGAGCTCCATCGTGGTCATGTTAAGGAGGAACGCGAGCGGTAGACTTGTTATCATATGAGTGTGTGGATTGTGGTGAAAAACTTTTTACGTTTGAGACAGTTCAGTTTTTTAAATCAACGAGCGGATCGGAATTTCAATTTTAGATTTAGGAACACAAAATAAAGCCGTTTTGCAGGAATCATCCCAGTAGAAACATTCGGAACAAATTCGGGGGGTTATCTGCAGTGGTTACAGGGTGCAGCTGGGAAATAACGCAATAGAAGTGTAACTGGCCGCAGGAAAAGTTTCGTGTCAACCAACTTTCGATCTGACTTAAAAAAGTCACGCGGTCGTGATACGAAAACGATTTTTAAGCCAACCGATTTTTCGATGAGAATGCGCTTTCACGAGCGATAGTGGTGGAATCCCCTGCTCAGGTTTCCGCCAAAAGCCGGGCACGATTCGAGCCCAATTTTTCCTTAAAGAAAATTTCCACGCGGATCGGCGTCCGTTTCGATCTCGTTCCATTTTGGCCCCGCTTCCTCTGGCTTCAGGGTGCCGCCGTCGGACCGCAAAGACTATTTCAGCCCCAGAAATCGCTCCATTTCAGGCAGCGTTAAGCAGTTTATCACCTGCTGTGGGCTGAGCCACCCTTTGCGCGCAGCACTTACACCGGCCCGCAAGTGAGTCAGCCCCTCAACTTCGTGTGCGTCCGGATTTATCACGCACCGCAGCCCTTTTTCAGCGGCGCGCCGCCAAAGGCGCCAGTCCATATCCATTCTCCAAGGGCTTGAGTTGAGCTCGATCAAGACACCATTTGCAATGGCCGCATCGATGATCTTTTCATGGTCAACGGCGTACGCTTCACGCTGCAACAACAGGCGACCGGTGAGGTGCCCAAGCATGGTTGTTTGAGGGTGCTCGATGGCTCGCACCAACCGCGCGGTCATCGCGCTTTCGCTTTGGGAAAAGGCGCTGTGCGCCGAAACCACCACGTAGTCGAGTTGGGCCAACAAACGATCGTCAAAATCAAGACTTCCGTCTGGGAGAATGTCGCATTCCGTCCCGGCAAAAACGTGGGTCGTGAATTGCTTCGAGCGATTGAGCGCGTGGATCTCGGCGATTTGCTTCAGCAGTCGTTCAGGCGCGAGACCGTTGGCCTGGACGCTGGATTTTGAGTGATCAGCGATACCGAGATACTCCCAGCCAAGAGCTTCAGCCGCAGCCGCCATCTCGGCCAACGTGGCCTTTCCATCCGAGGCCGTGGTGTGATTATGAAATGCGCCGCGGATATCCTGAAGCTCAACGAGGCGCGGCAATTGGTGTGCTTCCGCCGCTTCGATTTCGCCCAAGCCCTCTCGCAATTCCGGGGTCACGTAGGCGAGCCCCAGGGCGCCGAACAACTCGGCTTCATCTTTCACTGCAACTCGGTGGCCCGCCAGCGCCGCCTTTTCCTTGGCCGTGCCTTCGCCCTCCGCCGGCACCAACCCCCATTCGCTCAAACTAAGGCCTCTCGCCAGTGCTCTTTTCCGCATCTGCACGTTGTGATCCTTGGAACCAGTGAAGTGATGTAGCGCGAAAACATACTGGTCCTCGGGCACCATGCGCAGGTCCGCCTGCAGCCCGCTGCCGAAACGCACACTCGCCTTCGTTTCGCCTCGCGCCGTCACCTCGACCACCCCCGTCATCGAAGTAAACCACGCCACCACGCCCGCAACATCCGTCCCGGCTACGATAAAATCCAGGTCGCCTACCGTCTCCATTCCCCGGCGCAGGCTTCCCGCCGCTTCCGCTCGGCTCACGCCGGGTAGCGCCCGCAGGCCCTTTACGATCAGTTCCGCGATCTCATTGGCATCCCACCACAAATGACGCCGTCCATAGGCTTCACGATTTTTGATCCCCGCCAAAATTTTTTCCTGCGTCTTCTCCCCGAATCCGTCCAATTCCGCGACGTCGCCAGCCCCACAGGCCGCAGCCAGCGCCGCGATACTCGCGATCCCCAGCCGCTCGGACAGGACCTTGATTTTCTTCGGACCGAGGCCCGGAATCTCCAACATTTCGATCAATCCCGGTGCCACCGTTGCCTTCAATTTCTCGAAAAACTCCAGCCTTCCTGTGCGATGCAGCTCAGTCACTTTCTGCACCAGCGCCTCGCCAAATCCTTTTAACGTGCCCAGCTCCTCCGCCGCGATGAGTCGCGCCAATTCCGCTTCCTCGATCGCCGCCAGCGCCCGCGCCCCGCTTTGATACGCCCGAATCTTGAACGGATTTTCTCCCTTCAATTCCAGCAACACCCCGATCTCCTCCAACACGTCGATGATTTCATTCTTGGTCATCGGTCCACTTTAAGCCGGGCCCGAAAATTCCCAAACCGAAAATTCTACCGCGCCCACTCTTCTCTCCCGCACCCGCTACGCCCTAGAGCGAAGCCCGGCTCGGCCCCGCGATCACCGCCGAGGCCGCGGCCATAACCGCCGCCCGATTGACCTTCCCGAGATCGTTCGTCGGCCACTGAGTCACCTTCACATAGCGCTTTGGTCGCAGCGACCCGGCCAAGTTCCCCACCCCCGCCGTCACGCGCCGCAAATCCGGTTGCCGTCCTTCCGCCGGATAACACGCCACGACCGCCTCGCCCCACTCCGCATCGGGCACGCCGATCACCACCACATCGTCAAACTCGCCGGTCGCCCGCAACGCCAGTTCCACGTCCGCCGGCTGCACCTTTTTCCCACCGGTGATGATGACCGCGTCGCGCCGACCAAGAATCCGCAACCGGCCACGTTCATCCAGGCAGCCCACATCATCCGTCTCCAATTCACGCGCCTCGACCCGCTCCGGCCAGTACCCGCGAAACACCGATTCGCCCCCGATCCGCACCACCCCGCCGGGCCCGAACGAAATCTTGGCATGAGGTAACGCCGCCCCGCTGCTTCTCTCCCCCGCGAGAAACTCCGCGGGCTGCAAGGCCGCCACCATCGCCGCCGTTTCCGTCATCCCGTAGGTCAACGCCACAGGCAATCCCGCCCGCTCCGCAGCGGCGGCCAACTCCGGCCACACCGGCCCGCCCCCGACGAAGATCGCCCTAAACCCCCGCAACCACGCCACCGCCCCTGCCGATCCGAGCAACCTCTGCAGCTGCGTGGGCACGAGCGAGATCACCCAATCACCCCCGCCTACTGCCAATGCCGGCCGTTCGCCGGCTTCGATTCGCTTCCAGTTCCACGCCACGTGCAGCCCACCCGTCGCCGCACACCGCACCCGCGCCATCAGCCCGCTCACATGATACGCCGGCAACACATCGATCGCATTCACGCGCTCGATCTCGAAATGC
>CAMBRG010000034.1 GCA_945869845.1 Opitutus sp. GAS368
GTCTCCCGCCTCAACCTCGATCAACACCCCGACCAGCCGGAGTGGCTGAGCCACGTCAACGCCGGCATGTTGAAGGTCAAACTCGCCACCGCCCTCATCAGCATCTCCTCGATCCACCTGCTGAAAACGTTCATCGAGGTCCGCTCGCCCGAGTTCGCCGCCGCGCCCGACAGTGTCATGTGGCAGGTCATCATCCACTGCGTCTTCGTTTTTTCCGCCATCGCCCTCGCTTACACGGACAAGCTCATGATGTCCTCCGTTCACGCCGCCGCACCCGCGCCCGGCGACAAGCACTAAAGCTCCTCCGCCGCTGGCCGCACGTTGAACTTCGGTTCCGCGCCGTCTTGCCGTTTGCCCCCGGCGCCGGCCTTTGGTCGATCTCTGCAGAAGCGTGCTCCCTTTGGTGCGAACTTGCCCGTTGTCAGCGCCGGTATCGGCGACCTCGCCCATGCTCTCGCCGAAGCGCGGAGCAGCCTCCGTGTCGCGCTGTTTGAGCGCACATCGCCTGCCGTCGTTTCTTCCATCCGCAACTTTGGACTGACGTGGCCCGTCGGCCAACCCGCCGGCTCCCGGTACCACCGTGCGCTCCATCACGCTGCCGCATGTTGAGACGATCGCCGGCACGTGGCACGTCCGACCGCGCCGTCGTTTGCAGCGGACCCAATTTCGAAACGCTACACCCTGAAACTTTCGCCGCCCAAGCTCTCAAGCGCTGCAAGTTCCAGATGCTCCGCACCGCCCCGCAACCCGATGGCTGGTCCCTCAGCCCCACTCTCTGCACCGCGTAGCCACCGTCTTCCTCCGCCTAGTCCACGGAGTACCCGCGCTCGACGGCCAACCGCACCAATCCCCGGATCATCGCACCCGTCTTCCGCTCGACCAGCCCCAAGGAGAAACGCCGTGGAGCAAGGTGCCGTCCAGATCCCAGAACACCAAGCACCGCAACTCGGCCCGCAGCGCCCGCAGCGCGGCGAGCAGCGCCGGGGCGTGGGGCTCAAGTTCGTTCGCAGGCGCGGTAGTTAGACCTTCCGGTAGTTCACTAGCCGGTTCTCCACCGTGCCGTCGTCAAAGAAATCAACGAGCGCGTAGGCGGGCCCGAACTCTTGGTAGTCCCCTTTCCACCAGCCTCCGCTCACCGCACCGTTGCACAGGTAACGCACGCCGAGATAGGTGACGTCGTCAGCGAGATGCACGTGACCGCTCAGGCACACCTTCACGTTGGAATGTTTGCGGAACAGATTCTTGATGCGACGCGCATCGATGTGCGTCCACGCGCCGGGGATGACCCAGCTGCCGGTCGATTCCAGATCATCGTCAAAAAACACGCACACGCTCATCAGCGGAATGTGCGAGAGGATGCAGATGTGCGTCGTCGCGGGCACCGCCGCGAGGTCGCGGGCGAGCCACGCGAACTGCACGTCATCAAGCCGCGCGGTGTAGCCGTGCTTGTTGGCGTAGTCGATCATCATGCTGTCGAGCACGACGAAGTGCCAGCCGGCTTGGTCGAAGGAATAATAGCGGTCCTTCAGCGCGAGGCGTTCGAGCGCGAGCGCTTTGCCGAAATGCGGGTCGGCCGCGATCTCCGGCTGGTCGCGGATCGCCCAGCCAAAGACATCGTGGTTGCCGAGCGCGATACGGTGAGGGGTCTTCACCTCAGCGGAGAAAATCCGGTTCCAAACGTCCCATTGCGCAAGGGCCTTGGCTTTCTCGGTCTTCGTGGAGTCCATGATCAGGTCACCGCCGAAGAGCAACAGCTCGGGTTTGTCGGCCTGCGCCTGGGCGTGCCGGATGGCCGCAGCCATGCCGTCGGGCGGGTTTTGGAATCCCTCCATCTCAGGCATCACGTGGATGTCCGTAAGATGGGCGGCGCGGAGGACGCGCTGGCGGTTGGGCTTGGGCAGCGTGGCAGCGGCGGCGGACGGGGCGACCAGCGCGGCGCCGAGCGCAAGCGAGCCGGAATTTTGGAGAAAAGTGCGACGGTTCATAAAAAGAGAAAACAGAAAAGGCGGCGCGGCTAGCCGCGCCGCCGGTGATTTTTTTGAAGAAGGAACGCGAAGCCCGGCTCAGAAGCCGAGGCTCACGGAGAACACAAACGTGCGGGGCGCGCCGATGTTGTAGAGCATCGTGGTGCCCGTCGGATCGCTCCTCACGTAGCCTTGGTCGTTCGTCGAGACGGCGCCGAGGTAGCTCTCGTCGGCAAGATTCACTACGTTGAAATCGAAGCCGATGCTGCGGATGAAATCCCGGCCCGAGAATGTGCGCGTGTAGCCGAGGTTGAAGTCGAACACGGTGTAGGCCTTCGCGAAATTATCATTGCTGAAGGTGCCGTAAAGCTTGCCGGTGGTCTTGCCCACGATGCCTGCGGTGAGACCGGACTTATTGTAAAGGACGCCGTAGGAAGCGATGCTCTCGGGCGTATCGACGACCTTCTTGTCCTTGATGATGGTACCGTCCGGCGTGTTCGCCGTGTAGGTCGCGTTCGTGGAGCTGAAGGTGCCGAGCAGGCTGAAACCGTCGCCGAGCCGGTAGTTGGCGCCGAGCTCGACGCCGTAGGATTCGAGGCCGCCAACGTTTACGAGCACGCTGCCCGCGCCGGTGTTTGTGTAGTCCTTCGCGGCGGTGCCGCTGAGGTTCACGATCTTGTCGGTGTATTTGATGCGGTAAACGGTCGCCGAGAGACCCACGTTACGGCCGGCGTAGCGGTAGCCGAAGTCGATGTTGTCGGCGTATTCGGGCTTCACCCGCGAGTAGTCGGTGCCCGTGGCGGTCACGTTGTCGGTGAAGATCGTATCTTTCAAAGCGTTGAAGTTCCGCGTGTAGCTCGTGAAGAGCTCGCTCACGGAATCGAGCCGGTAGATCGCGCCGAGGCTTGGGAGCACCTTGGAGTTGCTGTCGATACTCTTCGAATAGATGCTGCCGTCGGACTGGAGGAGCGACTGGGTGCCCTTGAACTTGACTGCGAAATACTTCACGCCCGCGCTGAGCGTGAGCTTGTCCAGTGTGAATTGGTCGCCGACGAAGAACATGTTGGTCGTCGTGCGATATTTCCAATGGAAGGACTTGAGGTAGGCGCCGGCATTGTAGGCGGAGTTGAGGGTCGGATCGATGACGGCGTGCCACGTGCGGTAGCGCTCGCGCTCCTGCACTTCGTTCCACATGCCGAAGACGAGCTTGTTGTGGGCACCGAGCTTGTAGTCGAACGCCAGGTTGTCGCCGAAGCGCTTGTTGAGATAACGGCTGAAGCGGGCGCTCGAAAGCGGTTTGGCCGCGGCCTGCTGGGCAGGCGTGAGCCAGGTGTACGTCGCGATGTTGAAGGGATCAGCCGGTCCGGTGAACGTGACGGGGTTGACCGGCAGGATGTCCGCACCGCCAGCATCGGCGAAGAAGACCGTGCCGACTTTGCCCGGAGCGAGGTAGTTGCTCTGCTTCGAGGGATTCCCGGCCAGATCGAAGCGCCGGACTTGGTAGGGCGGCAGGAACTGGCCCTTACCCTGCTGGTGGGCCCAATACGGCTGGAAGGAAACGTTCAGGTTGTCGCCAAGCGGGAGCTCAAACTTGGTGTAGAAGAGTCCGTTGGTGCGGATCGTGGTCCACGTCGGCGCGTAGTTTTGGTCGGGGTTTGGCTTGCCCGTGAAGGTGAAGGTAAGCCGGTCGTTGCGCGGATCCTGCGCGAATTGCTGGAGCGACACGCCCTGAAAATTGATCTCGGGATTGACGTTATCGATACCAGCGTAGGCCGTGATCTTGAGCTTGCCGAACTGCGTGACGCCCTTCGCGTCGAAATGAATGCGCTTGGTCAGCGCCGCATCGCCGCCCACGTAGTCGCGCACCCAATTGTCGTTCTGTTGGGAGGAGATACTCAGGAAGGCCCGGCTCGTGCCGTCGGCGAACTTGCCCGTATCAACCCGCACGAACGCGCGCTGCGTGGCGAAGGAGCCGCCGGTGTATTTGGCGAGCACGCCGAACTGGTCTGCGGGCTTATCGGTGAAATAGGCCAAGGTGCCGCCGAGCGCCTGGGTGGAAGCCGCACCGATCTCCGCGGCGCCCTGAGAGACCACGACGCTGGCGACGTTCTCGATATCGATGTAACGGTTCGGCTTAGCGCCGCCGCCGTAGGAGGTATAACCGGTCGTGATGCCGTCGACGCTGAAGCCGAGCTGCGCCTCGGTGAAACCGCGGATGTTGATGCGCGTGGACCAATCGTCGCCGCCGATCGCGTCACCTTGCGAGAGACTCACACCGGGCAGATACTTGATCACGTTGATCACGCTCGCCGCAGCGGGCTGGAGCGCGATCTGTTGCTTGTCGGCGAGCGTGTTGGCCGTGGGGGCCGCGACCGACTGAACGATGAATTTTTCAAGTGCGATCGTCTCGTCGGAGACGGCCGGCTTGACTTGCGCGAAGGCCGTGGAAGCGGCAGTGGCGGCGAGCGCCACGGACAGGAGGCGGAGTGCTGGATATAGGGTTTGCATGACGGCGCCGAAAAACCGCACGGACTTTTTACCGTCAACGCGCAAACCTCCCGTTGTCTTATCTTAACTTTTTCGACGTCGATTCGACACAATCGCCGTTCGTTCGTCATACGCTCGTTGCCAAAAAGCCACTTGACGCTTTGGCGGTGGTCACCGTGCGCCTCCTGCGTGCAGATTCTTGCTGCGGCCGGCGTCGGCCCGCAGGTTTGAACCTTATTCACGACCGTCCCACTATCTGCGACCCTGCGCATTGAGCGCCCGCAGCCAACGCCCGGTCGTCAACCACGAGCCCGGCCAGTTACTTCATCTGGAGCGAATCCGCTGGCTTGCCTCTATTCCCCGCGCGCCCGCTTTCGCCCATAACGCGCCGACTTATCCCGACCAACCGTAGTTCCAATGCTCCTTGGCGCGGCCAGTCTCCGGCCGACCGGCAGCCGCCTCACCGCCTCAACTTCAGCAACCGCTCGCCGGCCGCGTGCAGCGTGGCGGGTTTCTTCGCGAAATTCAGCCGCACATAACGATTCTCGCCGTGGGCGAAAAAGCTCGAGCCCGGCACCGGCGCGACGCCGATCTCCTTCGTCATCCAATGGGAAAATTCCACGTCGCTCGCGAAGCCAAACGGCGAAATGTCCAACATCACAAAATAGGCGCCCTCAGGCCGCGTGTAGCTGAGCCCGGTCCGGTCGAGGTAGCCGAGCAACACATCGCGCGACTCGGCATACTTCGCCGTCAACTCATCGTAGTAACTCGCCGGGAAATTCAGCGCCGTCACCACCGCATGTTGCAACGGCGCCGCCGCGCCCACCGTGAGAAAATCGTGCACCTTCCGCGCTTGCGCGATCACTTCGGGCGCCGCGTGCAGGTAACCGAGCCGCCAACCCGTGATCGAAAACGTTTTTGAGAGCGAGGAGCACATCAACGTGCGCTTCGCCATGCCCGGGAGCGTCGCGAAATAGACATGCTGCCGGCCGTCGAACACGATGTGCTCATACACCTCGTCCGTGATCACCCACACATCGAACTCCTCGGCCAACGCCGCGATCTGCAACAACTCCTCCCGCGTAAAAACCCGCCCGCAGGGATTGGACGGATTGCATAGCACAAACGCTTTCAGCCCACCCGCAAACGCTCGCCGCAGTTCCGCCGGATCGAAACGGTAATGCGGCGGATGCAGCGGCACGTGCACCGCCTGCGCACCCGTGAGGATCGCATCGGCGTTGTAGTTTTCATAAAAAGGGGAGAACAGACCGACTTGGTCGCCCGGGTCGCACACGGTCATGAACGCCGCCATCATCGCCTCCGTCGAGCCGCAGGTAACGACGAGCTCGCGGTCAGCATCGACCGGCACGCCCAAACCGCGGGAGATTTTCGCCCCAAGCGCCGCGCGCAGTTCGGGTGCGCCCCACGTGACGGCGTATTGGTGGCGGCCGGCGTCCATCGCGTCCTTTGCCGCCTGCACCAGAGCCGCCGGCGGATCCCAATCGGGAAACCCCTGCGAGAGATTGATCGCACCGTGCCGGGCCGCGACGCGCGACATCTCGCGGATCAAAGATTCCGTGAAGACCGCAGTGCGACGAGACGTGGCGGGCATCGGAAGCGGCTCAAGGAATCCTCAACGCCATGCCCTCTTTGAGCGGCGTCGCGGCACCGGCCGGCAACACATCGCGATTCGCGTCGATCAGCGCCTGCACCCGCGCGTTGGTCGCCGAGCCGTAGTATTTTTTCGCAATCCCGAAGAGCGAATCCTTCGATGCCACCGTGTGACGGCGACCGCCTCCGGCCGCCGGTTGCGCAGATTTGGTCCGAGGAACGGCATTGGTCGGCGCGAGTGACAGCGACGCTTCCGCCGCCGCGTCGCCTTCGCGGCCTTGGATCGGCGCGAGACTGATGCGTGACGGCTCATCCCCCTCGGTCACCCCCGTCACCGCCGGCTCCCAAGTTGCCGCCGTTGCCGGCCGAACCCCGGCCGAAAACGTGCCGCCCAATCCGCCGGAGCGCAAAACCGAGAGTTCCGTGCGGAGTTGTTCAATTTCCCGTTCCAATCGCTCGCGTTGGTCCCCGCCCTCGATCCGGACCTCGCGGCTGTCGAGCGGCTGATTGGGCAGCGTCCGGCCAAACTCGCGTTTCGCCGCCTCGATTTGCTGGCGCACGAGCGGCGCCTGCCGGGAGTTGGGCTGTTGCTCGAGGTATTTTCGGAAATGGTAGATCGCAGCAATCGGATCCTTGATGTGCTGCCGGTAGATCAAGCCGGCTTCCAAGTGCGATTCCGGGGCCGATTCCGCCCGGCGCGCGATCACCTTCAGATAGTTGGCCAGCGCTTCCTGCGGCCGGCCCTGCCGCACCAATTGCTGCCCCTCCCGGTAACTGGCATCGTCCACCTCGGCGATCAGCACCGAGGTTTCGCCCCGCCCGCAACCGGCACCCGCCCCGGCAAACACCAGCACTAAGCCGGCGGCGAAAAATGGAAAGAACTTGGACATCGGATTCGGTGAAAGGGATTGAACGCGTTGCAGCTGGCCATAAGTTCCGGACTCCGCTCCCGCGATTCAAATCATAAATGGCCATTGCTTCGAAATCCGCCCTCGCCCGTGCGCGCCGTTGCTTCCGCATCGAGGGTGATGCGCTCGCTGCCACCTCGCGAGGCCTAGATCGACGTTTTGTTGCGACGGCCCGGGCCGTGGAAGCCACCGTCATCGCGGGCGGAAAACTCATTTTTAGCGGAGTCGGAAAATCCGCCCACATCGCCCAGAAGATCGCTGCCACCTTCAACAGCACGGGCGTCTCCTCCTATTTTCTTGATTCGACTCAGGCGCTCCACGGCGACCTCGGTCTGTGCGCCGAGGGCGATCTGGCAATTCTACTCAGCAACAGCGGTCAGTCCGAAGAGGTTCTTCGACTCGTCCCGCTGCTCAAGCGCTTCGGCCTCGGCATCGTGGCCTTCACCGCCCACGCCGACTCCGACCTCACCCGTGCCGCCGACCACCTGCTGCTTTACCGTGTCCCCCGCGAAGCGTGTCCGCTCAAGCTCGCCCCGACCGCGAGCACCACGGCCGCGCTCGCCCTCGGCGACGCGCTGGCGATGGTACTGCTCGAATCCCGCGGCCTCACCCGCGACGACTTCGCCAAATACCACCCCGCCGGGAACCTGGGCCGTGTCCTACTCCTGCGCGTGCGCGATATCATGCGCACCGCCGACCGCCTGCCCGTGGCCGTTGAAACCGTCCCGTTGCAGGACGCCATCCTCGCGATGACCAAAGCCAAGAGCGGCAGCATTGCCTTGGTCCATCCCCGCACCCGGCGACTGACCGGCATTCTGACGGACGGCGATTTCCGCCGCAGCGCGCTCACCGGTCCGGATTTCCTCAGCCGTCCGGTCGCCGCGTTCATGACCCGCACCCCAAAAACCATCTCCGCGGACGCCCTCGGCGTCGATGCGTTGCGTCTTTTCGAAGCCCATAAAATCGACGATCTCATCGTCACCGACGCCCAGCACCGACCCGTCGGACTGATCGACGGACAAGATTTACCCAAATTTAAAATCGTGTGAAAAACCCCATTCGCATCGGCATCATCGGTCTCGGCGGTTTCGCCGGCTCCCACCACAACGCCGTCGCGCGCCTAGAAGAGCGTGGACACGCCAAGCTTGTTTGCACCTGCGATCCGCGGGTGGAATTCTTCGTCAACGAGCGCGAGAAACTAAATTTTGTCGGCCGAGGCGTCGGCGTGTTTCCCGACTACCGCTCCATGCTCGCCGCCTGCGGCCGCGATCTCGATCTCGTCGTGATCCCGACGCCGATCAATCTCCATGCCGAGATGCACGCCGCCGTCACGGCGCTCGGCCTGCCGGCCTATCTTGAAAAGCCCCCCACCTTGGATCACGCCGAGCTGGAGCGCATGATCACGGCCGACTCGCGGGCAGGGAAATCTTCGCTGGTGGGCTTTAACTTTATCATCGAGAAACAACGTCTCGCCCTGAAGGAGCGCCTGCTCGCGGGCGAGTTTGGCGGATTGCGCGGCGCCACGCTGAGCGCCTTGTGGCCCCGTCCGGCGAGTTACTTTCAGCGCAACGACTGGGCCGGGCGCCTCATGATCGCCGATCGCCCGGTGCTCGACTCCTGCTTCGGCAACGCCATGGCGCACTTCGTCCACAACCTGCTGTTTTGGGCCGGCACCGCCGATCTTTACAGCTGGGGCCAGCTCGCCGCGGTGCGCGCCGAGCTCTATCGCGCCCACACCATCGAAGGCGCCGATACGTTCTTCGTCGAGGCCGACACGACCACCTCGGTCAACCTGCGCTTCGCACTTTCGCACGCCTGCGCCGGCCCGGCGTCGCACAACGAGACCGTGATCTGCGATGACGCGGTGATCCACTACTCCGTTGGGCATCACATCGAACTGCGTTGGCGAGATGGCCGCGTCGAGCGCACGACCCCGGAGCCGTTTGACGGCCTTGAATGCAACCACCTCGCCTACTACCGCTATCTCCGCGGCGAAACGAGCCGGCCCGCCACCACCCTCGTCGACTCCCGTTCTTTCGTGGCCCTGAACGACCTCGCCCACATCTCAAGCGGCCAGATTGCGACCATTCCCGGCGCACTGGTCAGCGGCGTGCGCGACGAGAAAGAGCAGAAGGACTACATCAACGTCGCCGGGATGAACGCGTCGCTCGATTCCTTCCTCGCTCACGGCCGCTGGCCCGGGGCCCAAGGCTGGAATCATCCGGGCGGCACCGCCACCACCCTCGCCGATCTGCCGCGATTTGAGGCCACCGTTCGCGCGCTGGCGCAGGCGAAGTAAGGCCGCGTTTTCGGACCGCCCGTCCACCTTCGCCGCCCGCTTTACTCGCAGCGGTTTCTTCGTCTTTTTTTCCCTATGCCCACGCCCGCGTTTTTCTACCAAGACCCGCTGCCCCTCGGCCCCGATGAAACGTCCTACCGCCTCCTCACCAAAGACGGCGTCAGCACCACGACGTTTACCGGCCGCGAGATCCTGAAAGTCGCACCCGAGACGCTGGCGTTCCTCGCGCAGCAGGCGTTTCACGACACCAATTTTTTCCTGCGCTCGAAACACATCGCGCAGGTCGCCGCCATTCTCGACGACCCGGCCGCCTCGGCCAATGACCGCTACGTCGCGCTCACGCTCCTGAAAAACGCCGAGATTGCCGCCCGCGGTATCCTGCCGATGTGCCAAGACACCGGCACCGCCACCATCGCCGGGAAAAAAGGCCAGCAGGTCTGGACCGGCGCCAACGACGCCGAGTGGCTGAGCCGCGGCGTCTACGACTGCTACACCAAGGAAAATCTCCGTTACTCCCAAGCCGCGCCCCTTGATCTCTGGAATGAGGTCAACACCGGCACCAACCTTCCGGCGCAGATCGACCTCTATGCCACCGAGGGCGCGAAGTATGAGTTTCTGTTTGTCGCCAAGGGCGGCGGCTCGGCCAACAAGATGTTTCTCTACCAGGAGACCAAGGCGCTCCTGAATCCGAAGAGCCTCGAGAAATTCGTCGCTGATAAACTCCAATATCTCGGCACCAGCGCCTGCCCGCCCTACCACTTGGTCTTCGTCCTCGGCGGCACCAGCGCCGAGGCCTGCCTCAAGGTCCTCAAGCTCGCCTCCGCCAAATACCTCGACGCCCTCCCCACCACCGGCAACGAGCACGGCCGCGCCTTCCGCGACCTCGCATGGGAAAAGAAGATTTTAGAAATCGCGCAGAATTCCAAAATCGGCGCCCAATTCGGCGGCAAATATTTCGCCCTCGATGTCCGCGTCGTCCGCCTGCCCCGCCACGGCGCGAGTTGCCCCGTGGGCATGGGCGTCTCCTGCAGCGCCGACCGCAACATCAAGGCCAAGATCACCGCGGACGGCGTCTTTCTCGAGGAAATGGAGACCAATCCCGGCCGCTTCATCCCGGAGGCCGACCGCCGTTTCAAGGACGACCATATCGTCAAAATCGACCTCCGCCGCCCGATGCCCGAGATCCTCGCGGAGCTCTCCAAGTATCCCGTCACCACCCGCGTCTCGCTCACCGGCCCGATGATCGTCGCCCGCGACAGCGCGCACGCGAAGCTCCAGGAGCGCATCGATGCCGGCCAAGGCCTACCGCAATATATCAAGGATCACCCCGTCTACTACGCCGGCCCCGCCAAAACTCCGACCGGCTTCGCCTCCGGTTCCTTCGGCCCCACCACCGCCGGCCGCATGGACAGCTACGTGAGCACCTTCCAATCCCAGGGCGGTTCGATGATCATGCTCGCCAAGGGCAACCGTAGCCAAGCCGTCACCAAGTCCTGCAAAACCCACGGCGGTTTTTATCTCGGCAGCATCGGCGGCCCCGCCGCGATTCTCGCACAGGACAACATCAAAAAAGTCGAAGTCCTCGAATACCCCGAGCTCGGCATGGAGGCGATTTGGAAGATCGAAGTGGAAGACTTCCCCGCCTTCATTCTTGTCGACGACAAGGGCAACGACTTCTTCGTGAACCACTGCGGCATCTGCGTCCCGGGCTAAATGGCCCGCGGGTCATTCGCCGATCACCGTCACGACCACCCGGCGCATCGGCGCGGCGTGGCGGTGCTCCCACAGGAACAGCCCCTGCCAAGTTCCGAGCAGCATCCGACCCTCGCTAAACGGCACCGTCTCGCTCGTGCGCGTCAGCGCCATCTTGATATGGCTCGGCATGTCGTCCGGGCCCTCCTGAGTGTGCTCAAAGTGCGGATTCCCCTCCGGAATCAACCGACCCAACCAAGCCTCGAGGTCACGCCGCGCAGACGGATCGGCGTTCTCCATGATGACGAGACTCGCGCTCGTATGTTGGCAAAAAACCGTCACCACCCCGCGGGTCAATCGGCTACGCTCCAGCACGCTCGCCACCGCTGCGGTGATCTCATGGAGCCCGCTCCGGCGCGGGCGCAATTCCAACGTCTCTTGAAACACAGCCACACCTCAGCCAAACCGCCCCACCCGTCGCGCACAAGTCTTTGGACCCATTTTTCGCTGAGCGGCAGGGCTGCGATCCTGCTCCGCGCCCACAAAAAAGACCGGGCTGATTAAGCTCGGCCTGCCGGGTCGCGGGATTTTACCGCTTCAGAATTTCACCATCAGGCGATCGCCACCGACGCCCAACCGGCTGGGGCCGGTTTCGTAGAGCCGCTGATCGGCAATCCGGCTGGCCAAGCGCTCGCTGCTGCGGGCCGTTGCTGTTTTCACCCCGACACTTGCCGGCAACGCTGTGCCGAGATAGCGGGCACGCCGGACATCCGACGGAGCCTTCATGTGCGCCAAGGGATCAACCACCGGTTGACGCGCGGGCATCGCTCGCGACTCGAAGCCATGCACCGTCGAACCGAGGAACGACCGGCCGCCAAACGGGGACTCGGCGGATTGCACCGCCGCAAAATTATTTGCGATCGATCGCGCCGAGGGACTCGCCTCGCGACCATTGTCATCGCCTCGCCCGGTCAAAACCGCCATCGCCGAGAAGGTTTGGCCTCCGGACTCCGTGTCCATGTCGGCCTCCCGGCTCACGCTCGGCGCCAACTCGTTTGCGATCGCGACAGGTTTGACCTCGCCGCCCAAGAACGCGCCTTCAGCCAGCCCGGCTACCGTCGCCGCCGAACCCGCAAACGATGCCGACGTCTCAAAAATCTCATCGCCCAGGACCGGCAACGCGACCCCTTCAGGCGTCACCGTCTGATACTCGCGCACGCTCAAAAAAGTAATCGCCAACACCGCCGTCGCCCCGAGCGGCAGATGATACCGGGAAAAACCCGCAAAGGCCCGCGCCGGCAACGTGCGCCACCACGGGCGTTTCACGACCAGTGCTGCGAGCTGCTTCGCGCGCAGCTCACGCTCGAATTGGTTCCAAAACTCTGCCGGCGGGCGTTCGGCTCGCTTCAAACGTAAAAGGTCTTCCAAGGTCACTATCTTCGGGCGGTCGGACTTCATCGGCGCATGTAGGGCTGGAGCTCGGATTGCAGCAGTTGTTTCGCGTAGTGGAGCCGGGAACGCACAGTTCCCACCGAGGAATCCATGATCTCGGCGATCTCTTGGTGGCTCAGGCCATCGATTTCAAATAAGGTTACCACAGTACGATGCTTGGTAGACAGTTTTTGCAGCGCTTCGTTCAATTTTTCCTGAAGCTCGCGGACGTAGGTGTCGCGCTCGGCGCCGCTGTTGTCGGTCAGGGCGGCGATGATTTCCTTCGAAACCGGCTCGTCGGAGTCGATTTTTTCCAGACTGAAGAAGGAACGAAGCCGGTGTTTGCGCAGGTGGCTGAGCGTGGTGTTGACGGCGATCCGGTAGAGCCAAGTGAAAAAGGACGACTGGCCGCCAAACCGCTGGATCGATTGAAACGCCTTGATGAAGGTATCTTGGGTGAGATCGGCCGCATCCTCCCGATTGGAGGTCATGTGGTAGATGATTCCGAGCACCCGTTCTCTATAACGCACAATCAGCCGATCAAACGCCGCGACGTCTCCCGCCTGCACCAAGTGCACAATTGCCATATCGGCATCGGCCTCCTGCGCGCGCTCCGGAGAGGCGACAAGAATTCTGGAGAGGACCTTGGGAGCATCCATGGGGTTGAAGAGAAAGCGCGAACCCAGTGGCGGGGCAAACGGAAAGTTTCGCGCCTTCACCCCGGCAGCAGAAAATGAAAATCTGCGCCCGCGCCCGGCTCGCTCGTGCAAGCGATGCTGCCGCCGTGCGCCACGACGATCTCGCGCGCGATCGCGAGCCCGAGGCCGGCGCCGGTTTTCGCTTGGCCCGGGGCGCGGTAGAACCGGTCAAACACCCGCGGGACGCTTTCCGCCGGGATGCCCGGCCCCTGATCTCTCACCGAGAACCGCACGAAACCCAACGGCGCGCCCGTCGCAGCGAGCGTGACCACGCCACCGGGCGGGGAGAACTTCACCGCGTTGGTGAGCAGGTTGATAAACACGTGACGGATGCGGACCGGGTCCACGCTCAGCCGGCCGAGTCCGGATTCGCACTCCACCTCAAATTTCGCGCCGGCGGCCGTCACAAACCCGCGCGCTTCGCCGGCGATCTCATCCAGCAAGGTCGGCACGGCCACCTCGACCCGGTCGAGCGCGACCGCCCCGGCCTCAAGGCGCGAGAGGTCGAGGAGACTGTCGAGGATGCGAAGGAGGCGGTCGGCATCATCGCGCGCGGTCTCCAGCAACTCGCGTTGCGCGGGCGCGAGCGCGCCGACGTTCTCCTCGAGGAGCAGATACACCGCGAGGCGCAGGCTGGTAAGCGGGGTCTTGAGCTCGTGGCTCACGGTGCCGGCGAGGTTGGTCTTCGCATCGTCCAGCAGGCGGAACTTGGTGACGTCTTGGAGAATGATGGCCGCGCCCTTGAAATCGGTGACCTTGTCGCCGATCGCGAGGATGCGCGGGAGATAATGATGCTCCTCGCGCGCCACCCGAAACGTCACGATGTGGCGATAATCCGTCGGTAGGTAGTGATCGCCCGTCGCCATCACCTGCGCGAGCGGCCCGGTGATGCCGGGCGGAAACGAGGCGGGAAAATCCGGGGACTGCGCGAGGCGCTCGGCCGCGGGATTGCGCACCGCGTGGGTACCGTCGGCGTCGAGGACGAACACAGGGTCGGGGGCGGAACTGAGCGTCGCCTCCATCGTGCGTTGGGTGCGGAGGACCTTGGCGAGGGTCGCCTCGCGATAGGCGCGGAGCTTGGCTGACATCTGGTTGAACGCGCGCGCGAGTTGGCCGAGTTCGTCGCCCGAGCGCTCCGGCACTGCCCGGTCGAGGTCGCCTTTGCCGATCGCCGCGACGGAAGCGGTCAGCTCCTTGAGCGGTCGCATCAGAAAAACCGAGAGCCGCCACGCGAGCAGCATCGAGACCACGAGCGCGATCACCATGCCGCCCAGCAAGACGTTGACGGTGGTCGCGGCGAGTTGCTCGGCGCGCGCCGCCGTCCGCAAAGCCGAGGCATAGTCGCGGCGATTGAGCTCCTCGATGGCCGAGAGCACCCGGTAGAACGACGTCTCGCTGCGTTGCAATGACTCGAGCGAACCGGGCCCGCCGGCGTTGAGCGAGGCCTCGGCCTGCGCCGCGTAGTCTTGGAAGACGCGGTCGAGATACTCGACCATCGGGCCCCGGGTGCGACCGGCCGCGGTGGCGGACTGCGCCATCAGCTCACGGGTAAAGGCCGCCCGCTGTTGTTCAAACGTGCGGCGCGCGCCGAGGGGATCACCCCGCTGCGCCCGCGCCGAGGTCGCACTCATGAGCGTCGCCGCTTCCCTCATGCGCTGGCTCGCCAAGACCGCACCGTAATCGGCGACGAGATTTTCCTGAATGGACCCGGCCAGCTGCCGACTGACCAACACCGCATAGCCGCCGGTGCCGACGAGCAGCAAAAGAAACGGCAGCAGGCCCAAATAGAGACGGGTGCGCAGCATCGGGAGAAGCCGGGCTCAAAGGAAACCGAGCCTCTGGCGCTTGCGGTAAAGGGTCGCCGGGTCGATGCCAAGGATGCGCGCCGCTTCGTCGAGATTATGAGCGAGCGCGAGGATGCGGCGGAGGTGCTCGGTCTCGAGCGCGTCGAAGGTCACGCGGGCGCCCACCGCCACCGCCGGGTCGGGCGCGACTCCGAACTGCTCGGGCAAATCGGCAAGCTGGATGGTTTCGCCGGCGGCGAGGATCACGGCGCGTTCCACCACATTGCGTAGCTCGCGCAGGTTACCCGGCCAGCCATAAGCCCCGAAGGCCGCGACGACCGCCGGCGCATAACCGGTGATTTTCTTCCCCAGGCGCGCCGAAAAATGGCGGCGATAACTCTCGGCGAGTTCGAGCAGATCGCCCGGACGCTCGCGCAGACCGGGCAAGGTGACGGCGATCACGTTGAGCCGATAGAAAAGATCTTCGCGGAAACGCCCGGCCTTCACCTCCTCGGCGAGATTGCGGTTGGTCGCGGCGATCACGCGCACCTGAGCGCGGCGCGGCGTCGTCTCCCCCACTCGCTCGTATTCGCGCTCCTGCAGGAGGCGGAGCAGCTTGGGCTGGATGCTGACCGGCAGTTCGCCGATTTCGTCGAGGAACAGGGTGCCACCCGAGGCGGCGGCAACCTTGCCCACGGTGTCGCTGATCGCGCCGGTGAACGAACCTTTCACATGCCCGAAGAGTTCGCTTTCAAGCAGCTCACGGGAAAACGACGGGCAATTCACCGTGACGAAGGCCGCGTCGCGCTGGGCGCTGCGGCGATGCAGTTCGCGGGCGAGGAGACTTTTGCCGGTGCCGCTGGGTCCGAGCAACAAAACGCTCGCCGGACTCTCCGCCGCCTTAAACGCCACCGCCAGCGCCCGCTCCATCACGGGTTCATGCGAGTGCAGAGCCAGCGGCGGCGTCTCCGCCGCGAGATCGTTCTCGAGCGCCCGCACGCGTTGTTGCAGGGCGGCGGTTTTCTCCACCTTGGCCAGCACGGCGCGGATCTGGCCCGGCGTGAAGGGCTTGGGCACAAAATCAAACGCGCCGAGTCGCATCGCTTCGACTGCGGTCGCGATCGTCGCGTAGGCCGTGAATATCACCACGGCCGGCGCCGGTCGGGCCTGGAGCAACCGGCCCAAGGTCTCGAGACCGTTATCGGCGCCGAGGTCGAGGTCGAGAAACACCACGTCGAACGCTTCATCGGCGACCGCCTTTAACGCCCGAGCGGCCGTGGCGGCCTCGGCGGCCGAGTGGCCGGCGGTCTCCAACGCGATGCGCGTGGTTTTGCGGATCGAAGGTTCGTCGTCGACGATAAGGACGCGCATGGGGCGGAGGATAGGGGTTGGAAATTAAAAAATCCGAGGCCGGTCCGCTCGCGCGACCCGGCCAGGTCCCGCTTCAACTCGGCCGCCGGCGGACCGGGCCCGCGCGTTGCCGGAAAAAAGACCGAAAATCCGCGTGCAGGTTCCCTCTTCAGTCCGGTCATCACAATTTTTCTTGTGTCGTGCGACCCGGGCAAACCCTCTAATCTTCACCTTTCAAAATCCGCCATGCCCATTTCCGCCGTCAGCTCCGCTCCTCTCATTCCGGCACCGGCCCCCCGTATCGCCGACCTGGAGATCAAGGACGCCCAACTTATCTTCGGCGCGATCTGGACCGATCTTATGACCGAAGTCGGTCGCGAAAATCTACGTTTCCCCAAGGAGATTATCCTGCTGGGCGGCGCGCCCGGCGCCGGCAAGGGCACGAATACCGGCTTCATCGCCCAAGCTCGCGGTCTCACCTGCGAACCGATCGTGATCAGTGCGTTGCTCGATACGCCCGAAGCCAAACGGCTCAAAGACGGCGGCAATATGGTGGGCGATCGCGAGGTCATTGGACTGCTCCTGCGCCGGCTCCTGCGCCCGGAATTTCGCGACGGCGTCATCCTCGACGGGTTTCCCCGCACCAAGGTGCAGGTCGAGTGTTTGAAACTGCTGGTCGACCGGATGCACGGCCTCCGCCGCGAGTTTTACTCCACGCCGCTCAGTATTCATTTTCGGCAACCCACCGTCCACATCATGGTGCTCTTCGTCGACGAGAAGACCTCCGTCGATCGCCAGCTTTACCGCGGCCGCGTGGTCAAGGCGCACAACGAGGAAGCCCGCCGCACGGGCATCGGCGAACTCCAAGAAGAGCGCACCACCGATTTCGACCCGGCGCTCGCCCAACGGCGCTACCGGGTGTTTAAGGAGCAAACCTGGGGCGCCCTCCAGGAGCTCAAAGAACTCTTCCACTACCATTTCGTAAACGCCCAGGGCACCATCGAGGAGGTGGAGCAGAACATCCGGCACGAGCTCGACTACCAGAGCACGTTGGAACTCGATCCGCGCACGGTTGACCGGCTCCGCAGTATTCCGGTCGCGAGTGAAATCATCATCCACGCCCGGCAGGAGCTCGTGCGCCGCCTCGACGGCTACGAACTGGAGCACCCCGACGTCTTCTCCAAGGTGGCCACCTTCATCGAGAAGAAGATGATGCCGATCGTGCTGCGTCACGCCATCTCCGGCGTGGCGTTGGTCAACGCGGAGGATCCGGCTTTCGACGACCCGCTGGCGTTGGCGATTCTGATCGATGTGTTTTCCGAGCGCGGCTACCACGCGGTCGTCGACCTGCACCGCATCGAAGTGCCCGAGCACTTCGACCTGCAAACCGGGGCCATCCGGTGCCGCGTGAAAAAAGTCTATCGGATCCAAGTGCGATTCCCGGGCTCGGAAATTCGCCGGGGATAACAAGGTGCGCCGCCGCGCGCCCCGATCACTCGTAGCGCAGCGCCTCGATCGGATCGAGCGAGGCGGCCTTCCAGGCCGGGTAAAAGCCGAAGGCCACCCCGATCCCGCAGCAGACCACGACCCCGGCGGCGGCCCAGCCCCAAGGAAAAACCACGGCGGCCTTGAGCATGATGGCCAGCCCGTTCCCCGCGACGACGCCCAAGAGAATACCGACCAAACCGCCGGCCAGCGAGATCGCCACCGACTCGATGAGAAACTGCGTGAGGATGCTGACCTTGCGGGCACCGATCGCCTTGCGAATCCCGATCTCCTTCGTGCGTTCGGTCACGCTCACCAGCATGATGTTCATGATTCCCACCCCGGCGGCGAGCAGGGCGATCCCGCTGATCACAAAAGCGCCCGCGCTGATCGTGTCCGCCACCTGCGCAAACGCCGAAATCAGCGAGTCGTTCGAGAGCAGTTCAAAATCATTTTCCTGCTCCGGCCGCAAACCTCGGACGATGCGCATCGCGGTGATGATCTTGTCGACCGTCTCGTTGTAGCGGTCTTGCGACGGAGCCTGGATCGCGATATTCACCGTCCGGCGCGCACCGCCAAAATCGATCACGAACCGGGTAATCGGGATCATGAGCACATCGTCTTGGGACCGGCCGAATGAGGAGCCGCGCTCGGCAAACGTGCCGATCACCTGGTAGGTCTTCCCCATAATCTTGACCGACTTGCCCAACGGATTCTCCGAGGGGAACAGCTTAGAAACAATCGTCTGGCCAATGATGATCACCGGCCGGGCGAGATCGGTATCGGCCTTGGTAAAATTACGACCCAGATTGATCGAATATTGATTCGCCGTGAGGAAATGCTCGTCGGTGCCGCCGAACGTAAGGCCCGGAGTCGTCTTCCGGTTCTCGTAGGTGGCTTGGGCGATGCCGTCGCGGTTGAACATTTTCACACACACCACCTCGGTGTGGCTCTCCAACAGCTGGATCAGCCGCTGGGCATCGGCCAGGGTGATGTCCCGCCGGTTTTCAAAACGGCGGCGATTGGAACCGTCGCTGCTGAAACCCACCGGGTTTTTCCCGATCTGGATGATATTCGAACCGAGAAAACTGAGTCCCGACTCGACGGAGTCGCGGAGCGCGGTGACGGCGGTCATCACCCCGATCACGGAAAAAACCCCGATCGTGATGCCCAGCATCGTGAGCGACGAACGCAGCTTGTTTGCTCCGAGGGAGCCCAAGGCCATGCGCAAAATTTCGGATGTTTTCATGCGCGGATCATTCGTAACGCAGCGCCACCACCGGGTCCAACCGCGACGCACCCCACGCCGGCGCAAAGCCCGAAACGATTCCCGTCGCGATCGAAACCGCCATGCTGATGAACACTAGGCTCACCGAAAATTCCACCGGGATCGCCGGCAAGGTCACGCTCACGACCTGCACCAACGTGTAAGTAAGCAGAAGCCCGGCGATGCCCCCGATCAGGCAGATCGACACGGCCTCGATGAGAAACTGCAGCAAGATGGTCCGACGGCGCGCCCCCAGCGCCTTGCGAGTGCCGATCTCTTTCGTGCGTTCCTTCACCGAAACGAAGGTGATGTTCATAATCCCGATCGCCCCGACAAAGAGCGAAAGCCCCGTGATGAAAAGTCCCGCCAACGCGATCCCTTGCTTAATCGGGTCAAGCTGGGCCTTGAAGGCACCTTGCTCGTTGATGTTAAAATTGTCTCGCTCGCCCGGCAGTTGGCCGCGAACCCGTCGCACTGCCCCGATGAGCTCCTCGCGGGCCTCGGCCACGCGCATCTTGTCGGTGATTTTGACCCGCAGTTCCGCGCCGCGGCGCGCGCTGAAATATTTCCGGAACGCCTCGAGCGGCAAAATCACCTGGTTGTCGAACGAGAACAGGCCGAGGAACGAGCCCTGCTTCGCGACCACGCCGATGACGGTGAACGGATGGCTACCCACCAGCACGGTCTCGCCGAGTGGCGAGCGATTCTGAAAAACCGCCTCAGCGACATCGAAGCCGAGCACGCACACCGGACGACCTCCGTTGGCTTCAGTTTCATTGAAGAGGCGGCCCTCAGAAAAATCCGCACTGATCAACCGGCCGTAGTCTGCCGTGGTGCCGATGGTGAAAACTCCGCTCACCTTGTTCTCTCCATATTTCACCGATGTGCTGCGGCTGGAAACCGGGACCGCCACTTCAAGCAGCGAGTTCGGGGTCTGCTCGATGATCCGGTTAAGTTTGTCCGCTTGGTCCGGCATGATCGCGGGCCGGTTGCTGTAATTCCAAAAATCTTCGACCGGACCCCACGGCCATTTCTGCACGTAAAGCACGTCGTCGCCGAGCATCGCGAGGCTCTTGTTAAACCCGGTGTCGATGCCGCGAATCGCGGTCCCCATCAGCGTGACAGCCACGATGCCGATGATCACCCCGAGCGCCGTCAAAATCGAACGCAACTTGTTCGCCCGGATCTGCGCGAATGCGATGCGGAAAGACTCGGTGAGCTCATAGATCAGGCGCGTCATGAGATTTTCGATTTGGACGGCACGGTGACGGCTGCGGGATGACGAATTTCCGGGAACTCGAAAATCATCCGACCGGTCCGTCGCTCTCGATCAGCCCGTCGCGGAGGCGGACAATGCGGCGGGCGTGGCGGGCGATGTCTTCCTCGTGGGTGACCACGATGAGGGTGTTGCCCTGCGCGTAGAGCTGCTCAAAGAGCGCCATGATCTCGACGCCGGTTTTCGAATCGAGATTACCCGTGGGCTCGTCGGCGAGGATGATCGACGGCGAGTTCACGAGCGCGCGCGCGATGGCGACGCGTTGACGCTGGCCGCCGGAGAGTTCGTTGGGCCGGTGGTGCAGCCGGTCCCCGAGGCCGACGTTTTGCATCGCCTGGATGGCCTTGGTCTTCCGCTCCGCCGGAGCATAGCCGGCGTAAATCAGCGGAAGCTCGACGTTGGCGAGTGCGGTCGAGCGAGGAAGCAAGTTGAAGGTTTGAAAGACAAAGCCGATCTCGCGGTTCCGGATGTCGGCCAGCTCGTCGTCGACCATCGTCGCCACGTTCTTGCCGGTGAATTCGTAGCGACCTTCGCTGGGGGTATCGAGACAGCCCAGCATATTCATGAGGGTCGATTTTCCGGAGCCCGATGGCCCCATGACGGCGAGATATTCGTTGCGGTGAATCTTAACCGAGACCCCGCGCAGGGCGTGAATTATCTCCTCACCCATTTGGTAAAGTTTGGTGACGCCCGCGATGTCGATGACCAGCGGCCCGGCGGGTCGGGTGATGCGGCCGGCGAGTTCCGGCGCGAGTGAGGGTGTCATGGCGGGAGGCGTCGGGGATGAACCGAGCTTACTTCTTCTCCTCGTCCTTCTTCGGCTGCTCGATCTTCACGGCCATCCCGTCCTTCAGCTTACGGCTGATGGCGGCGTAGCTGCCGGCGACAATTTCCTCACCCGACTTCACGCCGGACTTGATCTCGATGGACATGTTGTCGGCGATGCCGGTCTCGACTTTGCGGATCTCAACCACGTCGCCGGTTTTGATGAACACCACGCGATCGAGCTTCGCCAAGTTACGGCGCGCATCTTCCCGCTCGTTGGCGAGGTCGAGGTCGTTGCCTGATTTCTCCTTATTCTCTTTGGCCTTGGCCTTCTGAATGTCCTCGGTGGTCCTCCCGCCGGCAGCCCGCACGGTGACGCTCTGGATCGGAACGGCGACCACGTCCTTCACCGTCTGAGTCTCGATGTCCACCGTGGCGCTCATGCCGGGGCGGAGATTCAGCTCGCGATCGACGATGCGGATCTTGACGAGGAAATTGGTCACCTCGTCGGTATTGAGAAACTGGTTTGAGCCCGCTCCGGAACCACCGGAGCCTTGAGCGGATGAGGAAATCTCGTAAACCGCGCCGGCAAACTTGCGACCCGGAAACGCGTCGATGGAAATGACCGTCTTGTCTCCGAGCTTCACGTTGACGATGTCGTTTTCGTTCACCTTCACGCGGACTTCCATGTTGGTGAGATCGGCGACGCGCATGATCTCGGTGCCCGTAAAGCTGCTCTGGGCGACGACGCGCTCGCCCACCTCGCTGGTGAGGGAGCTGATCGAGCCGTCCATCGGCGAGTAGATCGTGGTCTTGCTGAGTTGGTCGCGGGATTGGCTCAGGGAGGCCTCGGTGCGGCGAATCTGGGCCCCGTAATTTTCGACGTTGGCTTGGGCGACTTCGAGCAAGGTCTTAGCGGCGGTGAAATCGGCCTCGGAGACCAAGTTTCGCTTATGCAGCTCTTCGGATTGAGCGAAATCCTGGGTCGCTTTTGCGAGTTGAGCGCGGCCCAGAACGGCCGTGGCTTTCGCCGAGGCGAGGGCGGCCTCCTGCTGTTCGAGCTGAGCCTGATAGGTGTCGGGCTTGATCCGAACCAAGAGCGTGCCCTTTTTGATGATCTCACCCTCTTTGACGGGAATCGCGATGATTTCGCCGGCGACCTCGGGCGAGATTTTGACCTCAGTTTCCGGCTGAATCTTACCGGTGGCCGTCACAAGTTGGGTGATGGTCTTAACGACCGCTTTCTCCGTGGTAACCGGGGTAGCCTCACTGTCCTTGCCCTGCTTATAATAGACGCCGCCGCCGAGAGCGACGAGCAACAGGATCGCACCCATGACGATGGCGATCGTCTTGGATTTTTTGGGCGCAGTGGAGACAGGTGCAGCGGCTTTCATGAAGGTAAGAGGAAGATTGTGATCGGCAAAACGTTGGATGCGGCCGGCGACTAAGCAAGTCGCTCGTGGTGCCCAAAAATGTGGGTGGCGAGGCCCACAACGGCCCCGCCACGGTTACACCACTGCTGACCAGGAACCAAGAACAACGAAACGCGGCCCATCGCCGAGAAGAAGTCCGTTGCGACTGACCGGCCCGATCCCGCGACCAATGACCTCGGCCCGGCGCAGGCCGGACTGAAACGTAATGAGTCGAAAACCTCGGGCATGAACCAACAACACGGCGTCCAGGAAAAAAGTTACAGAATACGTGGACGACCGGCGGAGCTGAAGGCTGGACGGCAATCAGGTCGGCAGCGGACCGCACGGGGTTAAAACTGACAAAAAGCCGGGCTCCCAAGAGCCCGGCTGGCGCTGGCGTGGCAGCCGAACCGCCGACCTCAGCCCACCGCGCCCAACGCCGGCAGGCTCGCCGCCGCCGTCGCCTGACCGTGGCGTTTATTCTGCTCGTCCGGGGTGCGTAACCGAATCGTCGCCGCCAATTCCGGAAACTCCGCGCGCAACACCGCCTCCGCCCGCTCGAGGATAATCTCGCCACCTGCGCCCGAGGTCACACGACCCAGCACGAGTAAGTTTCTCACCTCATAAAAATCCGCGTAGTGCGCGATCGCGTAGCCGAAACACACGCCGATGGTTTCGTAGATCGCCCGGGCCCGCGGGTCGCCCGCCTTCATCGCGTCCTGCACGGCGATCAACTGTTCCGGCAACGCCAGCGTGGCCGGAAAATCGAAGCCGGCTTTTTTCGCCAGCCGGCCCACCCCTTGTTGGGAGAAATACTGCACGCCACAGCCGATATCCCCCGACCACTCGTCGCACGGCGCATCCGGCCGGTAGTCCACCGGGGCAAACGCCAGCTCGTTCAACCACGGCGTGATGTTGCCCGCGGGCGTCACATAGCCGCCGGCCTGGCTCGTACCCATCGAGACGCCGAGGACCGCGTTGTCGCCCATCGACATCGAGCCGGCCAACGCCGTGACCTCCCCGTCGTTGACCACCTCAAACGGCACGCCGCCCCACCGTTCCCGCAGCGTAAAAAACATCCGCCGCACCTGGTGCTCGAAATCCTCCGCCGACACGCCGCGAAACAACGACGCCGCGCGCACCTCGTTGTTCACATAAACGCCCGCCGCGCTGCCGCCGATCGCATCGACCCGCGGCAGGTGTGCCGCCGCGCGTTTCAGCGAATCATGCACGCCTTCGAGGTGATAACCGGGGTCTTTTTGGAAATACGGGTCCCAGGCGATCTCCTCCGAAAACACGACCCGGCCGTCGATCAACGCCGCCGCCTTCCGGTCGCTGCCGCCCAGGTCGAAGCCGATTCGGCAACCCCCGAGATTTCGCCCCATCGGCACACTGGTCTCGACGCTCGCCGGCAACGCTCCCCACGGCGCCGCCTCAACCGAAAACGGCCGGCCGAAAATTTTTTCCCCCATGAATTCGCAGTCAAAAGCCCGCGCGCCCTGCGGCGAATACGTCTTTGCCAACTCCCGCGCGACTTCATCCGCGCCCGCCACGAGCACGCGCGGGCCACCCTTCATCCACAGCAGAAACTTCAAGAGTCGCTCCGCATAAATCAGCGAGAGCGCCGCGGCCGGGTGTCCGGCGGAGAGCACGCGACTCTCATGGCGGAAGACCGCGCCGTCGTTCCGCACGAGCACGAGGGCGAACGCGCGCGCGCCCGGGTCGGCGGCCACTAGGGCACGGTAAGCGCGCTGCCAAAGGGCCGCGGGGAGAAAATCGGGATCAAGGACCGGACGGAGTTTCGGGACGACAGACAGCATGGAGATCAACGGGCGACGCTAGTTCACCCGGCGCGAATTTGGGAAGCGCTTTTCCCGCGGGCCGGCCGAACCGTTACTTCCTCTCCGCCGCCCACAACGCCGCGCCCACGATGCCCGCGTTGTTGAAAAACTCCGCCGGCACCAGCTTCGCGCGCGGCTTGATAAACTTGAAGAACTTCGCGTGGTCTGCGCTCACGCCGCCGCCGATGATGATCAACTCCGGCCAAAACAGCTTCTCCAGCAGGCCCACATACTCGCCGAGCGCCCCGCCCCACTCTTTCCACGAGAGGTCTTTCCGCTCGCGCGCCGAGGCCGCGACATATCGCTCCGCCGACTTGCCTTGTTTGCCCCAAGGAAAATGCCCCAGCTCCATCGCCGTCACGACGCCCTGGAAAGCGAAACACGATCCGACGCCCGTGCCCAGCGTCAGCAGCAGGGTCTTACCCATGAAACCGCGCCCCGCGCCGAAATGCATTTCGGCTACACCTGCCGCCGCCGCGTCGTTGATCATCGCAACCGGCGAGCCCGTGGCCTTGCCAAAAAGGGCCGCACCGTCACAGCCGATGAACTTTTTGTGGAGATTGGCGGAGGTCCAGATGGTCGAGCCCTGAATCACGCCGGGAAAGCCGATGCCGATCGGGCCTTTCCACGAAAAATTCTCCGACATCGCCTCGACCGCACCCGCCATCTCGTCGGGATTCAAGTTGTCGGGCGTATCGATGCGAAATCGCTCCGATACCAGTTTGCCGGTGGCAGTGTCCACCACCGCGCCTTTGAGAGCTGACCCGCCAATATCGATGCCAAGGATTTTCATGAAAAAATGGAGCCGCCAGAAAACACCGGGGCTTATCATCCGCAACCGTCAAAACACGCCCCGTTGATCCGCCGACACCACCGGCGATGTGCTCCGCGTCCGCGCTATCGGCGTAGCGCTGGCCGGCTCAATGCCCGCACGCCCCATCGGCCCCGTGCGCGTGACCGTGGCGCAGTTCCTCCGGCGTCGCCTCGCGGGTGCTGAGCACTTCGACGTCGAAGGTCAGATCGACCCCAGCCAACGGATGGTTCGCGTCTAGCAAGACTTCGTCGCCATCGATCGAGACCACCGTGACCGTCGGCGCAAATTGATCGTCACCGGTCTTGAACTGATCGCCCACGGTCAGCTCGCCCTCGACGGGCAACTGACTGCGTTTCACCGGCTGCACCTGCTCGGGATCGCGTTCGCCATAGGCCTTGGCCGACGGCACGACGACGCGGGTCTTCAGTCCCGCCGCCGCACCCCGGAGCTGTTCATCGAGTCCGTCGATGATCTGCCCCGCGCCTTCGAGGTAAGTGACGGCCTGCGCCCCCATCGAGGTGTCCAGCACTCGGCCGGAGGGATCGCGAAGCGTGTAATGAAAGGAAACGACAGCGGGCATATCGGCCAAAATTGCGGAGCCCCCGCCCCCGCTCCGAGCAAAATCTACGGGCCCGCGCCAGTCGTCCGGCGAATCGCCCCGCCTACGTCTCCTGCCGCAAGATCTCCAGCGGCGGATGATCCGTCACACCGCGGCTCGTGAGCAGGCCCGTGACCACCGTCACGGCCGCCGCCGTTGCCACCGCGCCTAGGATCAGCAGCGGCGGCGTAGCCGGCGTCATCTTGAAAACAAAGTGCGCCACCAGCGCGTTACCCCCGATGGAGAGTGCGCCACCGACCACCGCCGCGAGCACGCCTAGAATCGCGTATTCCACGAGTTGGATCTGCACGAGTTGCCGGCGCGTCGCACCCAGCGTGCGCAGGAGCACCGTCTCGCGCACGCGTTGATAACGGCCGTTGAGCACCGCCCCCACCAACACGATCACTCCGGTCAACACCGTGAACAGCGCCATAAACTGAATCACGAACGCCACCTTGGAAAAAATCCCGTCGAGCGCCTGCAAGATCAGCGCGAGGTCGATCGCGGACACGTTCGGAAACGCCGCCACCATCTCGCGCTGGATCCGCGACGAATCTTCCGGCTTCGCCGTGCGCAGGGCCGCCACAAAGGTCTTCGGCGCCGCCTCGATCGCGCCCTCGGGGAAGACCACAAAAAAGTTCGACTCCAACCGTCGCCACTCCACCGCGCGCACGCTCGTGACTTTCGTGCGCAACGGCACGCCCTGCACGTCCCACTCGATCTCGTCGCCGAGCCCGATTTGCAGATCGCGCAGCAATCCTTCTTCCATCGAAATCGGCACCACCGCCACGCCCGGCGCGACCTTGCCTTCAAAGGTCCCGGCCACCACGCGCTCCGAGCCCGTGATCTTGGCGCGATAGGTCGAGCGGTATTCTCGGCTCAACATCCCGCGCGACCCGCGCAGTCCGTCCCGGCGATTTTCCGCGCGTGGCGGCTCGGCGGGGTCCAACTCCGTCGCCGACCGTTCGGCCGGTTGCTGCCAGCGGCGCATGATTTCCTCAAGGGGCCGGCCTTTCAGCGACGCGATCTTCATCGTGACGATCGGCGCCGCCTGCATGAGCGGCGCGCCGTTCTTCGCCGCGAGCGCCGTGAAGGGCTCGATCTGGTCGTCCTGGATGTCGAAAAATACGAGGTTCGGCCGCGTGCCTTCACCGGCGAGATCGATCTGGTTGAGCAGCGTCGTGCGCGTGAGGTAGAGCGTAAGAATCAGAAACGTCCCAAGTCCGAGCGCCAGCAGCAGCAGCACGGTGCGGTTGTTGGGCCGGTGCAGATTCGCGATACCCTGCCGCACCACATACGGCAGCCCTCGCGGGACAAATTTTCGCGCGGCCCACGCCACCCCTTGCGCCAGACCCGCGAGCACCCCGAAGCCCACCGCGAGCGCCACCGTGAAGCCGACCCCGATCTTCCAATCCTGCGTCTGCCAGGTCGCAAACGTCGTCACCGCCGCGATGATCACCGCGCCCAAAATCAACCGCCACGGATCGCTCGCCGCGCCCGTGCGCTCGATGAAGGCCGAGCGCAGCGCCACCAGCGGCGACACGCGTCGCACCGCCAGCAGCGGCAGCAAAGTGAACAGAAAACAGATCACCAGCCCCGCCCCCATGCCGCGCCCGACCGCCGCCCACGAAATGAAGAAATTCACATCGAACGGCAGCATGTCCTTGAGCAACACCGGCAACAGCAGTTGCAGGCCGAGACCGAGTCCCGCGCCCAGCACCGCGCCAAAAACTCCGAGCGCGAGCCCTTGCACGACGTAGACCGAAAAACTCTGCCACGCACTCGCGCCCAGACACCGCAGGACGGCGACCGTGTTGATCTTTTGCCGCACGTAGACGTGGATCGCGCTCGCGACCCCGATCGCGCCGAGAAACAGCGCGACGAAGCCCACGAGATTCAGGAAGCCTTCGATATTGGTCAGCGCCGCCCCGAGATTCCGTTTTCGTTCCGCGACCGTGGAGAACTGAAGACGTTCGCCCAAAAATCGCGTCCGCATTTCGCGCTCAATGATCTCCGCATCCCGGCCCACCGGCAATTTCACGAGCACCCGATGCCGGGTGATGCTCTCCCGATCCGCCAGCCCCGTTGCCTCGAGCGTACCGAACGGAATGAACGCGCGGGGCGCGAAGGTTGAAATCGCCGCCGTTTCGCCCGGCACTTTTTTCAAGGCGCCCGCGATTGTGAAAACGGCCTGCCCGAGTTTTACCGGATCGCCGACCTTTACGCCGAACTGCGTGAGCAACGTCTCCTCCAAAATCACGACTTGTTTCCCCGTGCGCAACTCGGCGGGGGCATCCGCCGGCACCGCTTCAAATTCGCCGAAGAACGGAAAATTCGCCTCGACCGCACGCACCTGCACGAGCCGGGTGGCGTCATTGGCCGACTGAAAAACAAGCATCGAGGAAAACTCCCGCGTGCGTGACTGTTCGCCCCCGATGGCCGCCAGATGCTCGAGCACCGGCGCCGAAAATTCCGTGCGGGATGTGACCACGAGATCCGCGCCGAGGAGGCCCTTGGCCTGATCGTCGATCGCCTGCCTGAGGTTGACCGTAAACGAGCCGATGGCGACGAGCGCCGCGATCCCGAGCACAACGGAGAGCGAGAACAGCAGCAGCCGTTTCCGCGAAGCCCGCGAATCCCGCCACGCCATTTTGAGGATGAAAGTCATAGAGAGGAGTTGCCCACGGAACACACGGTATACACGGAAAAATCAGAGCGCGAATCGCTCGTGCTCGACCATCGGGAAATGCCCAAAATTGACCAAGAGCCCGACCCGAAGCCCCGTCGCGTTGAGGTAATTTTGAACCTGCGCCCGGTGCTCGTCGGTCAGTTTCGACACTGCCTTCAGCTCGACCAATACCGTTCCAAAACAGATGAAATCCGCCTCATAGCTTTTCTTCAAAGTCCGTCCCTTGTAGGTGAGCGCGAGCGGAACCAACGCATTCGCGGGCAACCCTCGCAGGCCAAACCCGATCTCCAAACATTCTTGGTAAACCGCCTCCAAAAACCCACAACCCTTGTTCTTATAAACCTCAAAGCAGGCGCCCAGGATGTCGTAGGTTTCTTTTTCGAGCATCAGTTTGGTCATGGTGATTTTCCTTTTTTGTTTGGTTTCGTTTTCCGTGTATTCCGTGTGTTCCGTGGGCAAAAAAATCTTTGCCTAGGCCACTTCATCGCTCACCACCGCGCCGCTCCTCAGCCGGATGATCCGGCCGCACTTCTTCGCCAGATCGAGATCATGCGTCACCAGCACCAGCGTCGTGCCTTTCTCCCGGTTCAAACCGAAGACCAACTCCACCATCGCCGCCGCCGTGTCCCCATCGAGGTTCCCCGTCGGCTCGTCGCAAAACAGAATCTTCGGCCGGTTCATGAACGCCCGCGCCAACGCCACCCGCTGCTGCTCACCGCCCGAGAGCTGCACCGGATAATGGTCGCACCGCGCACCCAGACCCACGCGCCCGAGCAGCGCCGTCGCCTCCGCCTCCACCGCCGCGCCGCCCTCGCCGCGCAACTCCAGCGGCACAAGCACGTTTTCCAGCGCCGTGAGCGTCGGGATGAGTTGGAAATTCTGAAACACGAACCCCACGTGCGCGTTTCGCACGCGGGCGCGGCCGTCCTCATCGAGCGCACCCAGCTCGCTGCCGGCCAGCGTCACCGTGCCGCCCGAAGCCCGGTCCAGTCCCGCGCAGAGCCCGAGTAACGTCGTCTTGCCGCTGCCGCTCGGCCCCACGATCGCAAGGCTCGCCCCCGCGACGAGGTCAAAGCTGACCTCCTTCAGCACCGTCAACGGCCCCGCCGCCGTCCGGTAATCCTTGGTGAGCCGCTCGACTTTCAAAATGGATTCAACACTCATTGGTCCGACCACGAAACACACGAATTCCCCGAAATCGAGCCCATGTCCCGTTTCCTTTCCGCCTTTCGCCGCCTTCCGAACTCTTTCGTGTGTTTCGTGTGTTTCGCGGTGACGTGCCTTCCGACCTCACCCCTCCGCGCCGCTGAGCCCGTCACCAAAACCGTCGTCTGCTTCGGCGACAGCCTCACCGCCGGTTACGGACTCGAAAGCGCCGCGACCGACGCCTACCCCGCTCTCCTGCAAGAGAAGCTCAACGCCTCCAGTTCCCCGTCCGCCAACGGCTCCAGCGGAACCGCGCCCACCGTGCGCTGGCGGGTCGTCAATGCCGGTCTCAGCGGTGAAACCACCGCCGGCGGGGCGCGCCGGCTCGATTGGATCCTGCGCCAACCCGTCGACATCTTCCTGCTCGCGCTCGGGGCCAACGATGGGCTGCGCGGCATCGACCCCGCGGTTTCCGAGAGAAACCTCCAAGCCATCATCGACCGCGTGCGCACCCGTTACCCCGACGCCAAAATTATTCTCGCTGGCATGATGATGCCCCCGAGCATGGGCGAAGATTACGCCCGCGCGTTCGCCGCGATGTATCCGAAACTCGCCACCCGGAATAACCTCATCCTTTTGCCCTTCCTGCTCGAGGGCGTGGGCGGCCAATCCGACTTCAACCAAGCCGACGCCATTCACCCCAACATCGCCGGCCACAAAATCCTGGCCACCACCGTCTGGTCCTACCTGCGCCCCTTGCTCTAAGCCGTTTCTCCGCCCTCGACCATCGTCCCATTTGGCGCCACCCGGCGCTCCTTCGCGGCGCTCGCGCCCCGCCTTCGCGCCGATCTCCGCTGGACCGCATCCGGCCACGCGGGCTGGGCGGAGACCATCTCGCGCTCCTCGCTTCCGGCCAATTGGAAGGACTCCGCTCTGCGCGAATCCAATCTCGCAGCGACTTATCCCAATGGCGGTTGATTTTTAGCCGGCGGGTCCCGAGGTGGCACGGGCCTCTTGCCCGCGGGTTTGAGGATGAAACTCACCGCTATGGGTATGATCCCCGCGCCTTCGCCACCTTCACCGTTGCCCACGGCATGACCAGCGCCCGGCTCGCCTGAGACTTCACCGATCGTTGGCCAATCAGCGCCTCCTGCTCGCGCCTCAACGGCC
>CAMBRG010000035.1 GCA_945869845.1 Opitutus sp. GAS368
ATCAAAAAAGATCTTCACCCGGCGGCCGTGCGCTTTCATCCGATGATCGCGCCCGACTCGCAATACGAGCCCACGATGGGCGAGATGCGCGCCTTCGTGCGGGCCCGCTGTCGCCCCGACCAGATTCTCGTCATCGTCGGCGGCAACTCCATTCTCCTCGGCGTCGGCCAACCCGCCGACCGCGTCTGGACCAAACGCCTTCAGGAACTCCTCGGCGACCGCTACGCCGTGGTGAACCTCGCCTTCCGTGGTTCTAGCCCCACCGATGGCGGCGCCCTCGTCGCCGAATCCCTTCGCGATGAATTCCCCCGGCAAATTTACCTCGCCAACGTCGCCGCCCTCCAAGCCGCCGACGCCATCGGCATCGAAACCTACCGCTTCATTTTCTTCGACGCCTACTACAAGAACATGTTGCTGCCTTGGGTACCCCGCGATCAGCAGTTTAAAGCTTACCTCGGCGACCCTGCCTCCAGCACGGCCCGCTTCGAACGGCGCCTCGGCGCCCAAATCGACTCCGTTCTTCACTACCGCGATTTCTGGAACTGGTGGTCGGCCACGAAGTTCTTTACCTTCGCCACACTTTTCCAACCCGACCCGAAACTCGCCTACAAACCCCGCAGCTACTTCAAGGACGAGGAAAACGACTACGAGGGAACGCCCTTCGAGCAGCGTTTCACCCCGCCAACCATCGCCGCCGACACCGAGATTTCACGGGGTTACAGCGCCGCCGGTTACGCCAAAGACACGCGCGGTCGCTGGCAGCTGGCGCCCGCGGCCCGTGAGCAGTTTATGGGTTACGCCGCCAAAGCCTTTCCCGATCTGCTCAAGCCCCGCACCTTGATTCTGATCTCACGCAACAGCCCCTTCTACACCCAGAAATTCGAACCCGAATTGCGCGAACGCGACGATGTCGCCGTTCGTGACACCATCGCTGGATTCGAAGAGCTCGGCTACGCTGCGTTAGATACGGGCACCCTTTACGCGATCGAAGATTACGGCGATCGCACGCACCTCACGTCGGCCGGCGGAGCCAAACTCGCCGCCGTCGTCGCCCCGAAGATCGAGGCGCTCGCCACTAAACTCCGCTACGTCAAATAACCTCCCCGCCGTGACCACCGCCCTCCGCAAATTTTGGGATTACCTCCCGGATCCCATCGCTATCGCGCTTGCCCACGTCGGCTCCCTCGCCGTCGGCTTGCTCGCCGCTTTTGTGATCCACTACGTGCTTTACCGCATCGGCCTCCCGAGCAAACCGTTCATTTACGTGGCGTTCTAGCCCGGTGCGCTTTCCGCCTCGCGCCATCGCCTATCTCTCTCTCGCGATGCTCCCCCGCCGCGCGCTTCGCTCCCTCTCTGAGTCCGTTTTCATCTGCCTGCTGGTCGCCGCCATCGGTTGGAATTACTTCGCCGATGCCCGCCGCGCCGGAGGCGCGCTCACCACCGCACAGCCGCCAAGTTACTACGGCCTGCTGACCGAGGCGCTCGTCGCCGGACAGGTGCACCTCAAGCTCATCCCCGACCCGAAGCTTCTCCGGCTCGCCGATCCCTACGCCGGCCCCCAAGGCACGAATCGACCTCATGACATGACGTTCTACCGTGGTAAATTCTACCTCTACTACGGGATCACGCCTGCCCTCGTGATCATGGTTCCGTGGCACCTGCTCACCGGGACCTACCTCACCGAAGTCGCCGCGAGCGCCACCTTTTGTTTCGCCGGCTTTCTCCTCGCCACGCTCTGGTTGCTCCGCATTCACCAGCGCAATTTTCCGAGTGTTCAGGTCGGCTGGGTTCTTCTATGTCTCGCCGTCGTCGGCCTCGGTTCGCCCATCTACTTTCTGGGCAACAATCCCACCTTCTACGCCGTTCCCATCGCGGCGGCATTTTTCTGCCTCATGCTCGCCGGCGTGCTCGTGGATCGCTCCGCCCGCGCCGCGATTTCAAGCGCCGCCCTGACCTGGCTCGCAGCCGCCAGCCTCGCACTCGGACTCGCCGTCGGTGCCCGCCCCAACTACGTGCTCGGCCTTCCGTTGCTTCTGCTCCCCGCGTTCCGCCTCTGGATAAATCTCCCACCCACGCGGCGCTGGAGCTCCGCCGCCCTTCCCTTTGCCGCCGCTGCGATTCTGCCCGCCGCTCTCGTGGGAGCCGGCCTCGCCTACTACAACTACCTCCGCTTTGACCATCTCACCGAATTCGGCATCCAATATTCACTTTCCACAGTCAACCAGAGCACAATGAAGCTGATCGGCTTCGAGTTCTACCCCAAAAATCTTCGTCTCTACCTGTTGCACGCCGCGGACTTCATCCGTTATTTTCCTTTCTTCCACGCCGGTGATCGGCCCTTCGGAATTCTGCCCCATCTGAGCCTCGCCGGCGTCGCGATTCTTTTTCCACTCAGCTGGCTCAGCTTCCGGCTCCGTCACGACCAAGCCTGGGTCATCAGTGGCCTCTTTTGGCTCGGAGCTGCGTTGGCCAATCTCGCCGTTCTCTGCCTCTTCTTTGGCGGCGAAGATCGCTATCTCGTTGATTTCACTCCGCCCGCCCTGCTCTTAGCCTGCGCCGTGCTTCTCGCCGGCGTTGATGCCGCCCGGCACTGGACGATAGCCCCTCGCATTCTCGCCCATACCGCCCTCGCCAGCCTCGCCCTTTGGACCGTCGCCAACGGCGCCAGCTTCGCGTTTTCCCGCCGCGCGCCCTCCCCTCTGCTCACCGCCATCGAGCAGACGTCCAATCGCTTTGTCGCAACCATCGAAGAATTAGGCGCCACTACCCACGGTCCGATCGAGCTGAAACTCCGATTCCCCTTAAATCGCACGGGCTTCCGCGAGCCGCTCCTATCTACCGGCACTTTGGTCGGCACTGGCGACATCATCTACGTCGTGTATCCCGATTCGCAACACGTGCAATTCGGCTTCTTCCATCTCGGCGCCGGCGGCCCCCTGAGCGAGCCTGTTCCCATCGACTACGCCGCCGAACACACGCTCACACTCCATCTAGGTTCACTCTATCCCCCGCGCGAGCACCCGCTCTTCCGCACGTGGAACGAGCCCCAGGTGAATAAAATTCGCCGTCGCCTCGACCTCATCCTCGACGGCCACTCTGTCCTCAAAGCCTCGGTCAACGTTTACACATCCACCCCTGATGGAGTGCACATCGGCGCCAACACCCTTGCGCCCGACGTCACCCAACCCCGCTTCACCGGCGTGATCCTCTCCTCGCGCCGACTCGGTGCCGAGCCGCCGGCACTTCCAGCCGTCTGGCCCACCGGGCCCGTGAGGATCACCTTGCGTCTTCCTCCCACGCGCGGCGGCGCTCCGCTGCCACTCGTCTCGACCGGCCAAACCGGCTCAGGCGATCTCCTTTCCCGCCAACTCCTCGAAGACGGCCGCGTCCGCTTCGTTCACGACTGCTGGGGCAGCTCCGACTACACGTCTGACCCGATCACCCTA
Organism: Opitutus sp. GAS368; assembly: GCA_945869845.1. Lineage (GTDB taxonomy): Bacteria > Verrucomicrobiota > Verrucomicrobiia > Opitutales > Opitutaceae > Tous-C4FEB. Next base: position 3,447 of record CAMBRG010000035.1, read on the forward strand.
GCCTCGCTCGCCGAGCATGTGATCGACGTCGAAATGGGTTCACTCTACCCCGTCGCAGCACCCGGCGTTGATCCAAAACTCCGCACCCGTCTCGCTGTCTGGATCGACCAAAAAATTGTGATGGACTTAGAGCGCCCCTTCAATCCAGCCACCCCCGACTCCGTCGAATTCGGCTTCAACACAATCCAGGCCAGCAGCGCCGTGGGCATGTTTACCGGCACGCTAATCAAGACCGAGGGCATTCCCTCTCGGATCGCCGCAGATACCACGGATACATGGGGACCCATTGGCCTCACTGTGCGCTTCCCGACCGATGCCACCGGCCTCATGGAACCGCTCGTCAGCACCGGGAAATTCGGCGCCGCCGATATCATCCTTGTTCATTACGTCTCTCCGGGCCGGGTCCGCTTCGGTTTGGACCACTGGGGCGACCCCATCACTTTTGGCACCATTGTGGCAATCGACCCCACCAAAACCCACGACCTTACCGTAACCCTAAGTTCACTTTATCCCCCGCCACCGCATGCTACGTGGAGGAGTCGCCCTCCGGATGCACCCGCTCCGATCCCCGGGCGCGCAGAAGTTCGGCTCGGCGACCGCGTCGTGTTGAGCACCGAGCGTCAGGCCTACGCTGCTCGTCCCAGCCAAGTCAGCCTCGGCCGCAACGACCTCAACGCCTCCAGTTGCCAACGCGTCTTCAGCGGCGATATTCTCCGCCAGCAACGTCTGGCTTGGTAATCACCGGCAACGGCCCTCTCAATTTCCGTCTTCCCGCGTCTGTCTTTTCCACTTTCCCTCTTTTCTTATGCAAACCGCCAAGTGGCCCAAAGTTCTCCCGGTCCTCACGCCCGAACAACAGCAGCGCAGCGACCAGTTTATGAAACTCTGGCACGAGGTCCTGCCCAACCGCTACGGCATGATCGAGAAATTCAACCACTCCTTCCCGGTCAAATTTTCGAACCCCGGTTTCAAGACCACCCTCGAAGTCGGCGCCGGTCTCGGCGAGCACATCCACCATGAGAAGCTCTCCCCCGAGCAGGAAAAAAATTACCACGCCAACGAATATCGTGAAAACATGGCCGCCGATATCCGGCGGGTGTTCCCTCGCGTCCAGACCGTCGTCGGCGACTGCCAGAAACCATTTCCGTTTGCCGACGGCTACTTCGATCGCGTCATCGCCGTCCACGTGTTCGAGCATCTGCCCAATCTCCCCGCCACGATCCGCGAAGCCTACCGCCTGCTCAACCAAGACCGCGGCCAGCTGCTCATCGTCATCCCGACCGAGGGCAGCCCCGCCTACACCTTCGCCCGCATGATCTCGGCCGAGCGCGTCTGGAAGAAACATTTCAACGTGCCCTATAAAGAGTTTATCGGCCGCGAGCATATCAATCTCCCCCACGAAATCCTCGCCGAGCTCGATCCGTATTTCACCATCGAGGCCCGCAGTTTTTTCCCGCTCAAGGTGCCGTTCGTCTTCTGCAATCTCTGCATCGGCCTCTCCCTCAAGCCCCGCCCCGTGCCCTTGGCCGTCTGATTCCCTGCCTTCCTTTCATGTCGTTCCAACACGTTTTCATCACCGGCGTCGCCGGTTTCATTGGCTCCAGTCTCGCCGACCGCCTCCTCGCGGACGGCGTCCAGGTCACCGGCTGGGACAACCTTTCCACCGGGCAGATCCGTTTCCTCGACGGCGCCCTGACGCATCCGAAATTCAAACTGGTCCGCGGCGACAACCTCGATCTGCCCGCGCTCACCGCCGCCATGAAGGGCGCCGACTTCGTCTTCCACTTCGCCGCCAACGCCGACATCAAAGACGGCTGGCAGCATCCCCGGAAGGACCTCGAACAAAACACCATCGCCACCTTCAACGTCCTCGAGGCCATGCGCGCCAACGGCGTGAAACGCATCGGCTTCTCCTCGACCGGATCCGTCTACGGTGAAGCCCTCGTCACCCCCGAGCGCCCCACGCCCGAGACCGATCTTTTCCCGATTCAGACCTCGCTCTACGGCGCTTCCAAAGCCGCTGGCGAAGGCCTCCTCGGCGCCTACGCGGAAGGCGGCCAGATCGACGAAGCCTACATCTTCCGCTTCGTTTCGATCCTCGGCGAACGCTACACGCACGGCCACGTCTTCGACTTCTACCAGCAGCTCATCGAACACCCCGACCGCCTCCGCGTCCTCGGCGACGGCACCCAGCGCAAGAGCTACCTTTACGTGCAGGACTGCGTCGAGGCCCTGCTCCACGTCACGCGCCAGCACACCGCCCGCGACGCCAAACACCACACTCAGGTCTACAACCTCGGCACGCCAGAATACGTGCAGGTCAACGACAGCATCGCCGCCATTTGCAAGGCTCTCGGGCTCACGCCCAAGCTCGAATACACCGGCGGCAACAAGGGCTGGATCGGGGACAATCCCTTCATCTTCCTCGATACGAAAAAAATCCAGTCCACCGGCTGGAAAGCCCAGCTCACGATCGAGCAGGGCATCATCCGCACTCTCCGCTGGCTCGAAGCCAACCGCTGGGTCTACGACAGCCGGCGCTGATGGGTTGAAGCCGAAGGTCCGGCCGGCAGAGCAATCCGCCTCGATGGGGTTTCCGTTTGGGATTTCACACCTCCCACCTGCGCCACCCGCCCCGCCGACATCGCGTTCAGGGCAACCGCATCGGCAGTTCGAGCAGCCAGGCAAAATTCACCGGGCAAATTTACGACATCGCACCGTCGCGGGCCATGCGTTCGAAAAACAAGATCGCAAATCCTCGGGCCCCAACCCCACCTTCGCTCCCATGAAATGGGTTCTCGCTTTGCTCTGCGCCGTGCTCATCGCCGGGTTCGTTTACTGGCAACGCCAAGGCGTGAAGGTCAGCTACGTCAACGGCCTCCCCACCTACTCCGCCTTGCCCAACCGTGAGTATATTTTCCAACGCGACTGCTACCTTTTCGCCCTCGACGATCGCTCCTCCAGTTGGCCCTACGTCGGCGACCACGCCGTCGTCGCCTCCTTGCCCGCCGCTGTCGATCCGAAGCACCTCAGCGTCAATTACCCCGGCGGCCGCCTGATCGACGTCGTCCGCACCGGCTCCCGTTTCAAACTCGTCTCCGTCCGCCGCGATGAGAGCCGTCACGGCACTTCGATCAGTTTCGAGCTCCTCTTCGTAGATGAAGACCAACGCAAGTATCCGCGCATCGACGCCTACTTCATCATGGACCACACGCCCGAGGCCCGCGGCGAGGCCCCGAGCCTGCTGCCCGCCTACGCCGTCGAACGCGTGAAATATTAGTGCGCACCTGTATGCAATTCGTCCTCACCGGCTCTAGCACCGGCATCGGTCGCGCCCTCGCCACCCACCTGCTCGCTCAGGGCCACCGCGTCTGGGGCCTCGCGCGCTCCGATCAGGCCGATTTCGCCGCCCAACACCCCGGCACTTTCTTCGCGTCACGCTGCGACGTCGCCGATTGGGCGCAGGTTCAAGCCGCCGCCACCGCCGTCGCCGCGGCTTGGCCACACCTTGACGGCCTAATCTGTTGCGCGGGTATCCAAGGCGAGGTCGGCCCCTCCATCTCCGCCGATCCCGTCAACTGGAGCGCCACCGTCCGCGCCAACCTTGACGGCACATTTTTCCCCATCCGCGCTTTCCACTCCCTGCTCGCGCGCGCCCCGCGCCGCGCCAAGGTCGTCGCCTTCTCCGGCGGCGGCGCGACCAAACCCCGCGTCAACTTCTCCGCTTACGGCGTCGCCAAGACCGGCGTCGTCCGCCTCATCGAAACTCTCGCCGAAGAACTGCGCGACCAGCCGATCGACCTCAACTCCATCGCGCCCGGCGCCATCAACACCCGTCTCACCGACGAGGTCCTCGCCCTCGGCCCCACCGTCGCCGGGGTCGCCGAATATGCCGCGGCCGTGAAACAAAAAGCCTCCGGCGGCGCCTCGCTCGACCAAGCCCTCGGTCTCGTCGAGTGGCTTTTGTCCCCCGCTTCCGACGGCGTGAGCGGACGTCTCCTCGCCGCTCCGTGGGACCCTTGGTCCACCCTCGACCGACACGCCCCGGCGCTCGCCAAGTCCGATGTCTATACTCTGCGGCGGATCGTGCCCGAGGAACGCAGTCTCAACTTCGGCGTCTAACGCAAGTCGGCCGCCGATACCTGCGTGCGAATTGAGACGATTTCTCCTCGGAACGCCGGGCTGCTCGTGGACATGCCCAACGGATTCCGACCATAGACGATCTCTTCCGGTTTCGTCGTAAAGAGCGGCAGTTTCGTGTCGAGCACCACGCGATCACCCAAAATCAACCGGACGTGGTCTGAAGGAAACTCCCCCGCGCCCGCCAGCGAGCCCAATTCCAACCCGAGCGTATGAACTTCGCCGGCGGCAAGCATCACGGGCTGGGACTCCGTCGAGCCGACCGACCAGTGATCCAGCCCGAGCACATAGCGGTCGTTCCCTATACCGCGCATAAAAATCGAGTCGGCCGCACCCGTCCGGCCCGCCGAGAACAACGGATCGCTCCCCACATAGCCGCCAGCTGGCAAGAGGAAGCGGATCCGCACCCGGCCCGGCAGTCGCGGCGCCTCGGCGACGCTCGGCGCTGAAATCCGTCTCAACGCCGATCCCGACCACGTTTCCGGCAACAACGCCCGCGCCGCGACCGGCCCGTTTCCAAAAAAAGTCGTCTTGTGCGCGAGGAGCGGACGCCCGCCCGATTCGACCTCCAGCCAACCCGCGACCGCCTCGGCCGCGCCCGCCACGCCGTCCGGGATTTGCAGCCGCGGCGCTCCCGCCTTCGGGCTGCGCCCGTCGAGTTCCGGCGACCACACCACTTGCCCGGCTTCCACCCAACCCAACCGCAGCGGCCCGCGCTCCGGGTCGCCCGTGCGTTGCCACACCAGCGCCGCCGTCTCGCGGTCGGCGCGGGTGAACTGCACCGCGACTCCGCGCTCGCCCGCCAGCGCCCCGGCGACCGACCAATCCCAATCCAAGCCGCCGCCCCCAACCGGTTTCAACGGCAACAAGGCCGGATACTCCGTGATCGCGCCGCCAAAAAGCGCCCGCGTGACCGACGAGTTCCACCAATTGATGCCGACCGAAATGCTACTCCTCCCCGCGGCCACCGGAGCCAATTGAGGCGTGAACACGTGCCGACCGTTCCACCGCACTCGCATGGTGACAGGCGGCGTCATCCGCCCCAAGGGCCCACTGTCACTCCATATTATCCCGTCGGTGGCGAGCGGGAATTCCACTTCGAGCCACTGCGGTTTCGCGTAGTCGACCGGAAACTCTTCCGACCAGCGGCCGCCGCCTCCCGCCTGATCGTGGAGCAACTGCACCGCGCCGGCCCGCACGTAGCGCACCGCCAGCGTGTCAAACGCCCCCAACCCGCCGCTCTGGAGCAACGGCTCGACCAAGCCCATGCGGTCGCGCGGGAGCTGTATCCGCAACCGCAGCGGCCCGCCGGCCTGATTGAGTTGCCGCACCCAGCCGTCGTCCACCGGCACGGGCAGCACCCGCAGAAAATCACCGCGAAACTTAAACACTTGGCCGTCCGAGCGGCGCCACTCGCCCCAATGCTGGAGTCGCGGCGAGGAATCATAGCTGACGACGTCGCGTGAAAAAACCGGTTTCGTATCCACCAAAATCCGCAACCGGCGCTTGAGCGCCAGCCTCTCCTCCGGCGGCCGCTCGCCATACCATGGATGGGCGACACCCGGCAGCAACAGGGCGCCGGATATCTCGACCCGCGCCCGCTTGCCCGATTCATAATCAAACCACTCTCCTTTGGCGTCGCCGTATTCGCCGTGTTGGAAGATGAAGCGCGCCCGCTTCGGCCCGTCGTATTCGATCCACAGGATATCGGTGAAATCCATCGTGCCGGCCGAGAGCAGCGGTTCCCGCCAGCTCCCGTTCACGCCGGCAGGCCAACGCAGATTAATTTGCCGATCACCCACGGCGGCCCTCTCGGTCAGCAAGGCGGGCCACACGATGCGGTCGGCGAGGCTCGCCAGGGTCGCGTAATTTTGGGGCGCCGTGCGGACGAAAAATCCATGCACCTGCATACTTGCCAGCACGTTGAACGCGGAGGCCATGGGGATGAGCAGGGCAACGCACCACCCCAGCAGCCGCGCCGCCCGGCCGCGCCCGGCCGCATCGAGGGCTAGGGCGATCAGCGCCAACGTCGTCAGCACCAGCGCGGGATGAAAATCCAACATGTAACGGTTGGATCTCACCCCCGTCATCCCGACCACGATGCCGTTCACGATGAAGGCCAGCGCGGGCAACAGCAGCGCTCCACACCACACCCGAGCGTCAGCACCCCGTCGCCGCAGCGCCACCCAGCCGCCCGACCCCAGCGCCACCCCGAAGATCAGGGTCCACAGCCACTCGCCATGCACGTGTTCGCGGCCGATGTAGTCGGCCGGCTTACCACTCTCGTCCGCCGGCGCGACGAACGGAAAATACCCGTTCAGGGCCGGCGGTTTCAGGTAATAGAGCTTCACGTTGTGCCAGAGATTTTCCGCCCGGAACATCTGCTTGGGGTTTTGCCCGAGCTGGTGGGAATGGCCGAATTCCACGACGCTGCCGAAGCGCGCATAATTGTAGGCCGCGAGCCCCGCTCCGATGCCCCCCGCACCACTGCCCGCCGCGAGCAAGGCCAAAGCCAGCCGACGCGCCCGTCCGGCGCGCCCGCTCGGCCAAGCCACGCCGCAACACGCCAACCCCAAAAGCGCCAAGCCCGCCGGGGCCAAATTGGCCCGCGAGCCCACCGCCAATCCCACCGCCACGCCCGCCAGCAACAACCAACCGCGGCTGCGCTTCGGCCGTTGCCAAGCCCGCGTCGCCGCCCACAGCGCCAACATCGAAAACGCGTAGCCGCTGCCGATCGCCACCTCGTAAAACATCGGGCGCCGCAAGGCCGACGGCGCTGCCGTGCAGAGTCCGATCGCCAGCACCGCGAGCACCGTCCAACCGCCCGCCAGCCGCGGGAAATACGCGCGGCGCACATCCAACCACCAGGCCGTCGCCAACCCGAAACCCAGCAGCATGAAAACCAGCGCCCCGGTCGCCTCCGGCAGATCGTGGCCCGTCACCGCCGCGAACGGCCAAAACAACAACACCGCCGGGGTGACGCCAAAATAGAGGTAGTAGCGCCCTTCGTAAAGCGAGGCATCGAGCAGGTAGGGCGCCGATCCAGGCCGTTGCTCGGGCCGCATCGCCAACAACTGCGGATCCACGGCGACTTTCATGTAAAGATGCCCGTCCTTAAACCCGTCCACGAGCAGGTTGTAATAATCCGGCTTCTGGCCGTTGGGGCGCATCTCGGCGGACGTCGTTTGCACGGTCCACCCATAGAAAAAACCGACCGCGACCACCACCGCCGCCAACGCGGTGACCGTCACCCAACTGAGTTTTGCTCCCGTCGTCGTCGCGGGTTTCACGGAACGTGACGGCGGGAAAACTCGGTGCGGTGCGGGCGGGTCGGCATAACCCGTGCAGCAGAACTTCCGACGCGGCGTGTGACAAGCGCGCAGCCCGCGCCGGCCGACCGCCCGTCAATCGCCCCGGCGGAGGTCCACGATCCGGCCGCTAAATTTCGGCACGGCCGTGGAGCCTTTGATGATATTGGCCCCAAAATAAACCTGCTCCACCTGCGCGGGATGAAACTCAAATTCCCCCGCGAGCACCACCGCACCGTCCAGCGTCACCTCGAGTTTGCCGAGGGCGGGCTTGCCCGGCACCGGCGCCGGCGCGAGCGATCCCATCTTCACCGTCAATTGGTGCGCTTGCCGAAAATCGATTTCGACCGGCTCGCTCATGATGCCGCCCACGCCCCAGTGATCGAAGCCGAATGCGACGCGCCGGTCGTCGATGTAGCGCACATAGATCAGGTCACCCGCGCCGGTCACCCCGCTCGCTACCAGCGGCTCCTGCAGGCCCGAGGGGCGACCGGTCGGAAAAAACAGCTTCAGGTGGGCCGCGCCGGGACCGCGGCGTTGGGTCTCCGGGACCGGGACGAGCGTCCGCTGCCGCAGAATCTTGCCGGTGAATGCGGACCCTAGATGCTGAGCGTAGGGATTGCGCCCAACCCACCGCGTTTCCGGAGCGGCGTCGTAGGCTTCCACCTGCCCGCTCAGCACCTCCCGGTCGTTGAGCTCGATCCGCGCCGCCCGCCGGATGCGGGCCGCCTCGTCTTCGTCGATCCCGCGGTGAAAGGCGTGTTCTGGCGGCGGGTAGAGCGACGCGAGTTCGATCAGGACGGTGTTTTCCCGGGCGTAGTCGACCGGAATGAGCGGCGAAACGGGTCCGCCGTAGCTCGTGTGCTCGATACCGAAGCGCACGTGGCCGGCGTCGATGTAGAGAATCCAAACATAGTCGGCGCGATCCTTGAGTCCGGTGACCAGCAGCGGCTCCAACCGGCTCTCGGTAAACGTGGGCAAAACCAACGTGAGTTCGAGCGGTCCCGGCTGCACGCCTTGCCGGGCTTCCAACCAAGCCGCCGGCATGTTCCAAAACCGGGCCAGCCGGCTGAACCCGGCCGGATCGCGCAACCGCAGCAGGCCCCAGTTCTCGCTACTCGCGAAAAAATTGAAACCAACGGAAAAAACCGCCGCCGCGATCCATCCCGCCCGCGCCAGCGCCCGCCACGCCGGCCGCGCCACCAGCGCCCGCTCGACCGCGAAAATCCCGACCACCGCCAACACGACGAGCACCACCAAGAACTCGACTTCGTAGCGATTGCACGCGCCGCCGAAGCAGGCGATGAACAGCGCGCACAGCGCGAAAACCAATGCGGCCGCCGCCAACCAGCCCCGCAGCGCCCGCTCGCCTGCCGCGCGCCACCGCCAGCCGACGAGCGCGGCGCCCAGCGCGAACCACACGACCGGCACGTTGGTCAACACCCCGAACGGGTTCTCCACGCCAAACTGGCCCGGCGGCGCCGGCGGAATTTCGATGCCGGTCACAAACGGGAAATACCGGATCCAGCGCATCGGCTCCCAAAAATAAACCCGCAGGTTAAACGGGATAAAATCGAGGCCGAAGTGCCGCAGCGCGTTCTGATTGTCGCCGGCCATCTGGTAGTTCTGCCCGAACTCCGCCAGGTTGCCGAACCGCGCATAATTGAAAGCCAGCAGCGCCAGTCCCGCCGCCGTGATCGGCACCACCGCCGCCGCCAGCAGCTTCCGGTCAAGCCGCCCCGCCTCCCGCCACGCGAGCAAGACCGGCACCATCAGCATCGCCGCACCGGGCAGGACCGACGGCCGCGCCCCCAGCGCCAATCCGTAGGCCGCGCTCGCGGCCGCCAACCAAAACATTCGCCCGCGCCGCGCGTGCAGCGCCGCCCACAGCGCTGCGAGCGCCAGCAGCACAAACAGCGATGCGGCCATGATCGGCACCTCCCACACGTCGGGCCGACGCAGGAGCACCGGCACGCCGTTCGCCAGCCCGAGCACCGCCACCGCGAGCGCCATCACGCCGCCACCGATGTTCGGAAAATACCGACGCCGCACCGCCGCGATCAGACCAACGCTCACCAGAAAACCCGCGCCCGCAAAAATCGCCACCGCTTCGTTGTGCCAAATGTAACGCCCGGTCAGCAGCGTGTAGGGCATGAACAGCGTCAGGGCCGGGGTCACGCCGAAGTAGAGGTAGAGCTTGCCCCGAAAATAGCTGCCGTCGTGCAACCGATACGGGGCGTTCTGCTCGGGATCGTAGGGGTTTTGCAGCCGGGCCAGCTCCGGCGCCGCTTCCTTTTTCAGGTGCAGTTGTCCCGCCAGGAAACCGTCGGTCAGCAGGTTGTAGTGCGCCGTCCGGGCGGTGGCGTTGCCAAGTTGCGAGATCGCGGGCCGCACGATCCAGCCATAGAACCCGAGCACGAATCCGCCCGTCAGCAGCGCGACGGCCGCCCATGCCCAGCAGACGAGTCGCAGTCCGCCGGCTGCTGGTGATTTTCGATTTGTGCCGACCATGATTGAGGTTCTCCGCGCGCGGCGATTGCTCCGTTGTCCGGCGTCCCCTTTACCGCAGCCGAACGGGCCCAATCGGGATCGCCTGCTCGATCTGCCCGGTGAATTTTTCGGAGCAACTCGATGCCCCGATCGGGTTCGCCCCGATCCAAATCTGTGCCGCCGTTGTCGGAAAACTCTCGCCGGCATGATTGAGAACCGTGCGACCGTTCACCCGCACCCGCACCGTGGAACGCAGTCGCTTGAGCGCGGCCTCGTCCCAACCCGGCTCGGGTTTGCGGTCGCCGTAGAGCGAGCCGAGCGAGATCTCGATCTCGAGTTCGCTGTTGTCGTTGCACGGGATCGGATCGCTCACCGGACCGCCGACACTCCACTTGTCGTAGCCGATCACAAAATGCCCGGCGTCGGGGAAGCGGATAAAGACCACTTCGCCGGCCCCGGTCACGCCGGTGGTCAGCAGGGGCTCGCTGCGTCCGGCCCGGTCCGCCGGCAGCTTGACCCGGATCAGACGGGCACCGTCGGTCGGCGCCTCGGGCCAGCGCGAAAAACGCGTGGCTTCCAGCCGGGGGCCATTGAAATTTACCTCGGAACTACTCGAAGAAATCGCGTTGTGCCCGACGAAGACCTCCGCCGGCTCGGCCGGATGAAATGCCCGCGGCGTATCGATCAGCGTGCGACCGTTGAAGCGGATCCGGAGATGTTCGCGCCCAGCCAGGGTGTCAGATTTGCCGGCGTGCAGCGGCGCCATGTCGATTTCGATCTCCTGATCCTCGCCGGGATCGTAGTAAACCACCGGCGTTTCGACGAGCGCCCGGCTCCAGCAGTCATGCCCGAACCGCACCCGGTTCGGGCCGACGTAAAACACGTAGACGAGATCGCCCGCGCCCATGCGTCCGGTGGAAAGAAGCGGCTGGGCGAAGGTCGCAGCAAAAGGCGGGAACCGGAGTTGCAACCGCAGTGGCCCGGTGCCGAGTTCGGCGGCGATCGACGCCCGCTCGGGCAAGCCGCCGCGCCCGGTCGCAACGATTCGCCCGCGAAAAATCAGGTCTGTCGCCGAAGCAGGATTGCGGCCCAGTTGCAGATTCTCCGGCTCATGCTGGTGCATTGCCGAAGCAAACCGCAGCAGGCTCCGACCATCCAACCTCACGTCCACCCGCCGCTGCACCGCCGCGATTTCGGATTCCGGCCAACCCGCGTAGACCGCGTGGGACTCCGGTGGATAGAGCGAGCCGAGATCGACGCGCAGGCGCCGCGTTTTCCCCGGCTCGATTTGGAATGGGTCGCTCAGGGGTCCGCCCGAACCGGTGTGAAAAAAACCCAACTGTGCGCTTTCGGGCCCGAGATAGCGCACGTAGATCAGATCGCGGCCGCCCCCCGATACGACCAGCGGTTCGGTCACGCCCGCAGTCCCGGCCGCAAACGTCACTTCGACTTCGACGGCGCCGTATTCCACGCCCGAAAGACGCTCCACCAGATAAGGACCGTGATTCATCAGCCGCGCCAGCCACGCCATCTCCGGCCGACTCGTTCCCACCGGCAGTCCATGGACCACCGAGTGAACCCCGGTATAGATAAGCAGGAGCATCGCGCCTCCCCCCAAAACCCGACCCAAAACACGCACCTTAAACTCTGTCACCCAAAGCACCGAGACCGCAAGGCACGCAGCCAACATCATCATCGGCAAAAAATCCAAGACGTAGCGGTCGAAAACGTAAAAATAGAGCAGCAACGTTCCGAAATTGGCCAAAGCCGCGAACAGGGGCACACCGACGCCCAACACCCACGCCCGGTTGCGCCACCGCGGATTGCGCCAAGTCAAAGGAAAGGCCAACGCGCACAGCGCGAAAGGAGCCCAGGGCAACAGTCCGATGTTCTCCGTCGTCTGTCTTATGAACGGGAAATAGAGGCTGTATTCGCGCCCCGCCAAAACATAGCCCTCAAAGGCCCGCCGCGTATACGCCAGACCCAAGAGTTTCATTTCCCGCATATCGACGGCGGCGAATTGGTAGCGGATCCCGAACTCAACCACATCCCCGAAGCGCGCGTAGTTGTAACCCGCAAGCGCAGAACCGACGGCGATGACCGGGACCACCGCCGCGGCGAGAATGGTCCGGGCTTCCCGCGACCAGAAACCCTGCGTCCGCACCCATCCCCACCACAGCCACACCACCCCGGTCAAGGTGGCCAGTAACGCGAAGAGATAGTTGGGTCGCGCCCCGACGGCCACCGCCCCGAGCGCACAGGCCAGCGCAACTCCAAACGCCTGAACCCGCCACCTCGCGCTGCCCGCCGCCAATAGGAACGCGTTGGCCCCGCCCATCGCGCACGCGAACGCACAGGCGATCGGCACTTGGTAAAATTCCGAGCTGCGCAGTTCGAACTGCACAAACGAGCCCAAGCCCAGCGTCAGCACCACCGCGAAGGTCCAGAGCGGCCGCGGCTCCGGGAAAAACCTGCGCTGGCAGCGCCGGAAAAACCAAACCGCCAGCAGAAATCCTGTCGCGCAAAACACGCCGGTGCCCGCGCCGTCGGACAGGTAGGTGCCCGTGACCAACCGCCACGGCGCGTAGAGCAAAATCACCGGCGCCACGCCGAAATAAATATAGTAGCGGTCGTTGAAATACGTCGCGTCGTGCGCCCGCGGGATCCCTTGCCCGCCGCCCCACGGATTGGGCAGCGTCTTCAGCCGGGGATCCGGCGCGATTTTCAAATACGTCTGACCCGAAACGATCGCATCGGTGAGCAGCTCGTAATAGGCCCCGGGCGCGGGTTTCACCCACTCCGAGTTCGAACGGAAGTTGGAATACGCATACCACGCCATGACGATCACGAGCGCTATCCGGCAAAGAAAGGACTCCCGCCGGGCAGGGGCGGCGGGTCGGTGCGCAGGGGCGGGATCAAAATCCATACGTCGTTAGTGTGGCGGGAAAGATGACGAACGAGGACACTTCTTTCCGGCTGGCACGACTGCAAAACTCATCACGTGGTAAATTGAGCCGCTGACACTTTTACACCAGCCGAGCTCAGCCGCGACCGGACTTAACGGCAAAAACCCTCGCCTGCATGAGAGCGAAACTCACTGCCATTTGCGCTACGTTTGCCAGACCCGCCGCGGCCCAGGCGGGCCACGTCGTCCACGCCCGCACCGCCGTGAACGCCGCCCACTGGATCGCAAATGTCACACCGACCATAAAGACGTATTCGCGAACCTGTCGTCCGCTTACTTTCCCACGATCTTCAAAAGTCCAAAGCTTGTTCAGCAGAAAATGCAGCAACAGCGCGGGCGGGTACGCGCACAAGAAAGCCGCCTGCGCCCCCATCGAGCGACCGAACAGCCAATTGAGCCCCATGAAAACGACCATCACCGCGATCCCGACGGTCGCAAAACGCAGCAGTTTGCCAAGTGGCAGGGTCGTAGAAGTCGGTTTCATCGCGGTCGTCGGTATGCGGCGGGCACCGCCGGGGCATCAAGGCTTAAGCCGCCAAAAGCCGCCGATCGTGTTCACGCCCGCCTTCACCTGAACCGGCGCGCAGGGGTAGAATTTACCGGGTCGGGATGCAAGGCACCACAGTCCGCGTCCAAGACCTTTTCGGCCCCCGGCTCCACCGTGATCGGCTTGGCCTCGAAACCACCCACACCCGAATGGTCGTAGCCGAAGGCCACCGCACGCTCGCCCGGGTATTTCACTTTGAGCAGATCGCCCTTTCCGCTCTCTTCGGAAGCAACCAACCGCTGTCTGCGCACCCCGCCAAACGGCGGCCACGTCAGCTCGAAGCCGTCGCCCATGGGCTCCACTGCCGCCCGATTCCATTCGGGGTTAACCGTCCAACTATAACACCACACGATCATCGCCGCCACCAACCCGACAACCAAACGCTCTGCCGAAAGAAACGAAAAGGCTTTAGCGGGCGTGTTGCTTAATCCACGCGCTAGCCAATCCAAGCTCTGCCGCCTCCTCCCAGTTCCAAACCCTTCACATCTGCCTCAGACTCGACATCCTGCCAATCCCCACCCCAGCCTCACGCCGTCAATGTCTACGCCCAACGCCGCTCCCCCCCGTCCCACCGGCTTCGCCATCATCGGCTGCGGCCTGATCGGCCGCAAACGCGCCGAGGCCCTCCGTAAAATCCCCGGCGTTGCCCTCCGCACCACCTGCGACCTCGACGCCGCCCGCGCCGCCAGCCTCGCCCAACTCGTCCCGGGCTGCACATCCTCTACGGACTACGCCGCCGTGCTCGCCGATCCCGCGATCGATGCCGTCATCGTCGCCACGCTCAACGCGGCCCTCGCGCCCATTTCCCTCGCCGCCGTCAAGGCCGGCAAACACGTCTTAGTGGAAAAGCCCGGCGCCCTCAACGCCGCCCAGCTCCGGACCATCCAGGAGGCCGCCGCCAAGACCGGTGCCCGCGTCCGCATCGGTTACAATCACCGCTTCCATCCTGCCCTCCAAAAAGCCCGCGAACTGCTCGAAGCCGGCGCCCTCGGGCCACTCATGTTCCTCCGCGCCCGCTATGGCCACGGCGGCCGCAAGGGCTACGACCGCGAGTGGCGCGCCGATCCCGCCCTCTCCGGCGGCGGCGAATTGATCGACCAAGGCGTCCACCTCATCGATCTCGCCGGCTGGTTCCTCGGCGATTTCCCGACGGTCGAAGGTCACGCTTCGACGTCGTTCTGGGACATGAAGGTCGATGACAACGCCTTCCTCAGCCTCCGCACCGCCACCGGCCAGACCGCTTGGCTCCACGCGAGCTGTACCGAATGGAAAAATCTCTTCTCCCTCGAAATCTACGGTCGCGATGCGAAGCTCGCCATCGACGGCCTCGGCGGTAGCTACGGCCCGGAGCGCCTCGCCTATTACAAGATGCTCCCCGAAATGGGTCCGCCTGAGACCACCATTTTTGAATACGTGCGCGGCGACGATTCTTGGGGCCTCGAAACCCGCACCTTCCTAGAAGACATCCGCCTCGCCCGCGAGCCCGCGCCCGGTCTCCGCGAGGGCATCCGCACCCTCGAAATCGTCGAAGCCATCTACCAAAAGAGCGGTTTTCCCATTTCGGTCGCGGGTTTCCCCGCCTAAAGTGTCGTCCCGGTGATCGCACCCGCGCCAACACGCTTGCGCCAATCGAAAATCGAGAATCTAAAATCTAAAATAATCTCATGATCATCACCCGTTCACCCTTGCGCGTGTCCCTCGGCGGCGGCGGCACCGACCTGCCGTCCTACTACCGCGAATTCGGCGGCTTCCTCGTCGCGGCGGCCATCGATAAATACGTCTACCTCACGCAGCACCGCACGTTTCAACCGGGGATCATCGTCAAATATTCCAAACTCGAGCGCGCCGACCACGTCGACCAAATCGAGCATCCGATCGTCCGCGAGGCCCTTAAACTTACCGGCGTGACCGATCCCCACCTTGAGCTCACCTCGATGGCCGATATCCCCGGCGGCACCGGCCTCGGCTCCTCGGGCAGCTTCACCACCGCCCTGCTCAAGGCCCTCCACACCTCGAAGAAGAGCCTCATCTCCCCCGCCGAACTCGCCGAGCAGGCCTGCGACATCGAGCTCAACAAACTCGGCGAGCCCATCGGCAAACAGGACCAATACATCGCCGCCGTCGGTGGCATCACGGCCTTCACGTTCCACAAGGACGGCCGCGTCGAATACCGCCCCGCCCGTATTTCCGAAGAGACGCTCTTCAATCTCGAAGACAACCTGCTCCTCTTTTTCACCGGCTACTCGCGCAGCGCTTCGGCGATTCTCAAGGACCAGAACGAGAAGTCCAAGGCCAACGACCAGGCCATGCTGGACAACCTGCACTTCACAAAAGAGCTCGGCTACAAGTCCCTCGAATGCCTCGAAACCGGTAACCTCGACGAATTCGCCCGTCTGATGGACGTGCACTGGCAGCGCAAAAAAATCCGTAGCGCCGGCATGAGCAACCCTGTCATCAACGACTGGTATGACCACGCGATGAGCCAGGGCGCGCTTGGCGGTAAGTTGATCGGCGCCGGCGGCGGCGGCTTCCTCATGTTCTACGCGGGCGACAAGAAAAAGCTCCGCCACGCCATGCGCGAGAAGGGTCTCCAGGAAGTCCGCTTCCGCTTCGACTTCGAAGGCACCAAGGTCGTCGCCCAAAACTAGCGACGAGCCCGGTTTAACCGCGGCATGATTTTCAACACCTACTGGTTCGTCCTCTTCGCGGTCGTTTTTTTTCCCGGCTACTGGCTGACTAAGTGGCCCGCAGCCCGAGGCGGGTGGCTGCTCTGCGGGTGCGCCGTGTTTCATACCCACTTCGCCGGGCCAGCCGGAGTCGTGCCCATCGTCGCGCTCGGCGCGCTCACCTACGCCTGTGCCCTGAGCCGCAGCCGGCTACTCTGCTATGGCGCGGTCGCCGCCTGCGTCATCGCGCTCGTCGGCTACAAATACACGCACTTTTTGAGCTCCGAGATCCTCGCCGCCGTCGCCCCGGAGCTTGGCGCAAAAACCAACGCGATCACCGCCGCTTGGCTCCCGGCGATCCCGCCGCTCGCCCTGAGTTTCTTTACCTTCGAATTCGTCCACTACCTCATCGATGTGGCCCGCGGCCATGCGCCGATCCGCCGCCCCAAGGAGTTCGCGCTCTTCGCGATTTATTTTCCGTCGCTCGTCGCCGGCCCAATCAAACGCTATCAGGATTTCACCGCCGCCCTGCCCCAGGCCCTCGGCCGCGTCGAACTCGCCGATATCGCCGCCGGCGCCCAACGCGTGGCCCTCGGGTTCTGCAAAAAAATCCTGCTCGCCGACAACCTCACGGTCGCCCTCGCGTTCTACGAAAAGAATTTCTTCGCCCTCACCGCCCCCGAGGCCTGGCTCTTTCTCGCCGCGCTCGCCGCCCGCATTCTCCTCGATTTCAGCGGCTACACCGACATCGCCCTCGGCTTCTCCCAAATGCTCGGCGTGCGCCTGCCCGAGAATTTCAACTACCCCTACGCTGCCACCGGCCTCCGCGATTTCTGGGCCCGTTGGCACATCTCGCTCAGCTCGTGGATTCGCGACTACATTTACATTCCCCTGGGCGGTAGCCGCCACGGCCACGTCCGGCGCTTCCTCAATCTCGTCGTCGCCTTTGCCCTCTGTGGCCTTTGGCACGGCCCCGCCGGCCATTTCCTGCTCTGGGGCCTCTGGCATGGCGGCGGCCTCGTCGTACAGGCCACTTACCGCACCGCCCTCGGCCCGTTGGGCGCCAAGCTCGGCGCCGGCTTCGACCGCGCACCCCTCCTCGGCTGGCTCGTCACGTTGCTCTTCGTCGCCTTCGGTTGGCTGCTCTTTTTTTATCCCGCCGCCCAGGCGTGGGCCATGGCCGTCAAACTCCTGACGTTTCGCTGAGCCATGACGTTCCCCAAACTCCAAGCTCTCGTCCTCCTCCTCGCGATCCCCGTCGGTTTCGCTCTCGCCGTCCGGCTCGGTCGGGAGGCGGAAGGTTACGCCAAACCTCAAAAATTTGTCCGTCTCCACTACGGGATCTCGCCGGAGAGCCTCTACTACCCGCCTTTCTCGATGCTTGAGAATGTCGCTTTGGCGCGGTGGGCACCGGGCAAAACCATCGTAATCGTCGCCGGCAACTCCATCCTGAATGGCTATGGCCAGGCCGAACCCGATGTCTGGACCCTGCGCCTCCAAGAGGAACTCGGCGACCGCTACGTCGTGGTCAACCTCGCCTTCCGCGGCGCGCTACCCTACGAAGCCGGCGCCCTCGTCGCCGAATCGTTGCTGCGGCGCAATTACCCCGTTGTCCTCGTCTCCAACACCTCCCCCGGGACGGTCGGACGCGTCGCCGGCAACGCCTACGGCTACCTCTATTACGATGCCCTCTACAAGGGCCGGCTCTTCAACCACCCGGCCCGCGACGCCAACATCGCCGAGTGGGAAGCCACCGCCACACCCGCCGTGCGCGCGGAGCAGGACGAACTTCGCCGCGCCGCCCGCCTCGATGCCAATTTGCACTTCCAAGCGCTCTGGCATCACGTCGGCTACCGCCATCTGTTCACTACCTGGAACTCACGGACCCGTCCGCAATTCTGGCAACCCCGCGCTTCGGCTAAGGATGATATGCCCGTCGCACCGCCGCTGGCCGAGCGTTTCCGCACTGAACTCGCCTCGGAACTCGCCATCACCCGCGGGTTCAGCGTCAACCTCGCCGAGCCGGACGGCAGCGGCTCTTGGCGCATCCTCGGCCCACCCGCCGAGATCGTCAGCGACCTCATCGACGATATGATTCCGCCCAAAATGCGTGGCCACCTGATCATGCTCCTGACGCAAAACGCTCCTTTTTACCGCACCCGCCTCACTCCAACAGAGCTCGCCCGCGACAATTTCGTTTTCTCGGCCTACGAACAACAATGGCGCAAACACGGCATCGCCGGTCACGTCGTCGGCCTCGATTTCACTGACGAAGACTACTACGACCGCTCGCATCTCGCCGCCGCAGGCGGGCGCAAATTGGCCCGCCTCACCGCCGACTACGTCCGCCAAATCTCCCCGCCATGACGCCCTCCCGCCTCCGCCAATGCGGCGCGCTCACCGCCCGCCTCGCCCTCGGTCTCACCATCGGGTTTCTCCTGCACTACCTCCTTTACCGACTCTCGCTTCCCGTGCAGCCCTTCATCTACGTCGCATTTTAGCCCGTCGCCTCTCGCGTTGAATTTCCCATTCCCGCGTCGATCTCGAACTGCCTGATTCTCCGCTCCACTGCTGTTTTTTCATCACCATGCCCGCTTCGCCCGTCGCCCAACTCCCCGTCGCGCTGCTCGCCGGCGGCCTTGCCACCCGCCTGCGGCCGATCACGGAGAAAGTCCCCAAGCTCCTCATCGAGGTCGCGGGCGAACCTTTTTTCTCGCACCAGATCCGCCTGCTTAAAAAAGCCGGCCTCACCCACATCGTTTTGTGCGTCGGTTACCTCGGCGAAAAGATCGTCGAGCTCTACGGCAACGGATCGAAGTGGGGCATCGATATCCAATACTCCTTCGACGGCCCCAAACTCCTCGGCACCGGCGGCGCCCTCATCCAGGCGCTCCCCAAGCTCGGCGACGCCTTTTACGTTCTCTACGGCGACAGCTACCTGCCCATCGATTACCTCGCGGTCGGCGACCATTTCCAAAAATCCGGTCGCCTCGGGCTCATGACCGTCTTCGAAAATCACGAGCGCTACGACGCCAGCAACGTCGAGTTCTTCGGCGGTGAAATCAAAGTTTACGACAAGAAGCAAAAGACGCCCGCGATGCACCACATCGACTACGGCCTCGGCCTCTTCCGCGCCGCCGCCTTCGACGGTTTCCCCCGCGACACCGTGGTCGATCTCGCC
The DNA here is from genome assembly GCA_945869845.1 of Opitutus sp. GAS368. Taxonomy (GTDB): domain Bacteria; phylum Verrucomicrobiota; class Verrucomicrobiia; order Opitutales; family Opitutaceae; genus Tous-C4FEB. The sequence goes on from CAMBRG010000035.1 coordinate 22,744, forward strand.
GAGGTCCAAAAAGCCCTCGTCGCCCGCCACCAGCTTGTCGGCTACGAAATCGGCGAACGTTTTTACGAAATCGGCTCCCACGAGGGCCTCAACGAACTGGACGCCCTGCTTCGCGCCGGGAAGTTCGCCTGACCGCCCCGGGGATTTCGCGAAAACCGCGCTCGCCACCGGACTGCTTTGGCGCTCCATTCTGCGTCTTAAAAAACTCATGTCCTACGCCATCCAACATCTCAAAGAGACCGCCGAAATCGTCGCCAAGCTTGATCCCGTCGCCATCGAAAAGGGCGCGCAGGAACTCGTCGGCGTCCGCAACCGTGGCGGTCGCCTCTTCATCCTCGGCGTCGGTGGCAGCGCCGCCAACGCCTCCCACGCCGTGAACGATTTCCGGAAAATCGCTGGCCTCGAAGTTTACGCGCCCACCGACAACGTCTCGGAACTCACCGCCCGCACCAACGACGACGGCTGGGCCAGCGTGTTCGTCGAGTGGCTCCGTGGTTCACGCCTCAACGCCAAAGACGCCCTCCTCATTCTCTCTGTCGGCGGCGGCAACTTGGAGAAGAACGTCTCCCCCGGTTTCATCTCCGCGATCCAGCTCGCCAAGCAAGTCGGCGCCCGCGTCATCGGCATCGTCGGCAAAGACGGCGGCTACACCGCCACCCAAGCCGATGCCTGCGTCATCATCCCGACGGTAAACCCCAACAATATCACCCCCCACTCCGAAGCCTTCCAAGCCGTGGTCTGGCACCTCTGGGTTTCCCACCCCGACGTGAAAGTAAATCAAACAAAATGGGAATCCGTAGTAGCGGCTTCGGCCCGCTAAATTGTTAACCTTCCATAACGCGGCGATGACCTCGCCGCGTTTTTTATTTTTACCCGTTCCGCAGCCCTCTTCGACTACTCGATGTCCGCTCTTCGCCCCGCCGTCTTCCTCGATCGCGACGGCACGCTCAACCTCCAGGTCGTCCGCGCCGGCAAACCCTACCCGCCGGCTACCCTCGCCGAATTCGCGCTTTTCCCCGGTGTGCCCGAGGCCTGCGCCCAACTCGCCGCCGCCGGCTATGTGCTCGTCGTCGCCACCAACCAGCCCGATGTCGGCCGCGGCGACCAAGCCCAATCCGTCGTCGAGGCCATGCACGCGCGGCTCCGCGAACTCGTCCCCGCCCTCACCCACATCGAGGTTTGCTACGCTCCCGGCCAAGGCGTCGCGCACGCCGAGGACTATCGCCGTAAACCCGCCCCCGGCATGATCACCGACGCCGCGAGCAATCTCGGCCTCGACCTCGCCCGTTCTTGGATGGTCGGTGACCGTTGGCGCGACCTTGACTGCGGCCAACGCGCCGGTTTGCGCACCGTGTTTATCGATTTCGGTTACGACGAAGCCCTCCGCGCCGCCCCCGATTTCACCGTCAAGGACTTCACCGCCGCCGCCGCCGTAATCCTGCGCTCCACCCCTCTGCCCGAAAGTAAATCCTTGCCCGCGCCGAACCCCGAAACCTGACTGCCGTTAAAAACCAAAACATGAAATCCCTCGCCGATCTCAAAGTTCAGCTCTACGCCGACGGTGCCGATAAAGTCGGCATTCTCGAGCTCTACGCCAAGCCCTACATCAAGGGCCTCACGACCAACCCCAGCCTCATGAAGAAGGCCGGGATCAAAGACTACGAGGCCTTCGCCAAAGACATCCTCCAGACCGTCACGGCGAAACCCATTTCGCTCGAAGTCTTCACCGACGACATCGTCGATATGAAACGCCAAGCCCTCATGATCAATTCCTGGGGCACCAACGTTTACACCAAGATTCCAATCACCAACTCCAAGGGTGAATCCTGCCTGCCCCTCATCAAGGAACTCGGCCTGCTCGGGGTTAAACTCAACGTCACCGCCCTCCTCACCCTCGCCCAAGTCCGGGGTGTCGCCGAGGCCCTCAATCCCGCCGTGCCCGCCGTCGTCTCGGTGTTCGCCGGCCGCATCGCCGACACCGGCGTCGATCCGATGCCCATCATGCGGGCCAGCGGGGCCCTGCTCACGGAGTTGCCAAAAGCGGAACTTCTCTGGGCCAGCACGCGCGAGGTGCTGAATCTTTTCCAAGCCGAGGAATCCGGGTGCGCCATCATCACGATCCCCCACGATATTCTGGGAAAGGCCGCCAAGATGATCGGCTTCGACCTGACCGCCCTTTCGCTGGACACCGTAAAGATGTTCGTCGCCGATTCGAACGCCGCCGGTTTCAAACTCTAAAAAATCCGCATTTACCTCCCCGGCAGACCCGCGCAATGTCGCGGGTCTGCCTTTTTATTTATGTTCCTGCGCCCTCGCCTGACGCTCCTCGCTCTATTCGCTCTGCTGGTCCTCTCGGCGCCGGGCCTCCACGCCGCCAAAATTTCAGATGCCGCCGAGGACGCCGCCGAGGCCAAACGCCTCTTGGAAAACGCTCAAAGCTACGTGGCGAACATCGGCGAGGGACCCTATTCTTACGCCTACATCCAGTTTCACTGGAAACGCTCTCAAGCCAATATTGAGCGCATCCTCCGGGCTTATCCAACAACCCCCACGGCCCTCAGCCTCGCGAGCGGCCAGCTCAAACTCGGCGAATTCGAACTCTCTTACTTCCGTGAACGCGTTCTGTCCCGCTTGGAAGAGAAACGCACCGCCGCTTTCGACGCCGTGAACTGCGCGATTTTTTTGTATAACTTTCAAGAAAATCGCCGGGATGATAACCACTTCGCCGCTTACGGACGGATCCTGGAAGTTTTGTCGCAACAAAAACGCTGGGCAGAAGCGCTCCGGTTTCCGGCCAAAGAACACGAGCAGGCATTTAAAGCCGCGGCGATTTTTCGCGTGGCGGCCCGGCTCGAGGCCAACGAAGTCGTGAGACAACTCCTCGCCGCCACGCCCAAGGAAAACCTCACCGCCACTCGTGCAATTCTCGGCGAAGCGCTTGCCCTGCGCGGCCGCCCGCGCGCCGAAATCACCCAACTTCTCGACCAAGATTCCTCCGATATCGTCAAACTCGGCGTCCTCTCCGGCATGATCGAGCGCGAGATCGCGATTCAGCGCGCCGCCGCTCTTCGACTCGACCCAAAAAACATCTTCCTCGCGGGCGGCCCCGTCCAACGCCCCAACGTTCGGGATGACGTTTTCGCCACCGCCAAAATATTTTTTCCCGGCTCAACCCCCGCTGCGGACGAACTCATCCGTGGCTATCAGGCCGCCCTCGGTGCTCAACCCGCATCCTCGGCCCCCACCTCGGTGCACCTGGCATACTTGGAATATTTAGCCGCCTTCGAGAAATTCGACGAGCTCGAAGCCTACCTCTCAGCGCGGCTGCCCGCTGCCGCCCGTCAACCCGCCACTTTAAAGGCGATCGAACTCTACGCCAAAGCCGGGCGCGAAACCGACGCTCTGCGCCATCGCGCGCCTTTCACCCGCGCCGGCGGCGCCGACGCTCAAAGCGCCGCCCTCGCCGAGTTCCGCGGTCAAATCCACTCCTTGGAAAAGCCGCTCACCGTTCAGCCCAACACTTTTTCCGACCTTTCTATCACCGATCCGTGCGTGCTCGCCCAAGCCATCATGGAGTGGAGCCTCACGCCCAATCGAGCGATCCGCGGCGCCGCGCCCTACGACTCAGTCGTCCGGAAGTTTCTCCCGGGCTTCGCTGATATTCCTGCACCCAAGTCCGATGCCGTGCGCGACGCCTCCAGCGCCCTCAAGCCCTACTAAGCCCGTTTTTCACTCCGCCTTCCTTTTTCCCGGTCTCTGCCTCCGTCTCTCCTCGCGTGAACATCCTCTTTGTTAACTACGGCGACTTTAGAACAAATAGCCTCAACCACATCGCCGGCTTCGCCAACGCCCTCTGCGCCGCCGGCCACGCCTGCGTCGTCGCCGTGCCCTCCGGGCCCGAGACGATCTCCGCGATCTGCGATCCCCTGTTCATTCCCGCGACCTACGCGGCCGCCCTCGCCAAGCCCGGCCTTTTCCCCGACGCCCGCCCCGCCGACATCATCCACGCCTGGACCCCGCGCGAGGGCGTGCGCAAATTCGTCCTCGCCTACCAACGGCTGCTCACGACCCCGGCCCGCGTCATCATTCACCTCGAGGATAACGAGCGCTATCTCATCGAGGCCTACACCGGGAAACCGTTCTCCGAGCTCCGCACCGCCAGCCCGCACGACACGGACCGCTGGCTCGTCGACGGCCTGCCTCACCCGCTGCGCCACGAAAGTTTTCTCCGCGTCGCCGACGGTATCACCCACATCGTCGACCGACTGAAAGAGCACGTTCCCGCCGGCATCCCCACTCAACTCCTGCCGCCGCCGGTCGATTTCAACCTCTATCGGCCCACCGCCCCGGACGCCGCGCTTCGCCTCGAGCTTGGCTTACGCCCGGAGGAGAAAATCCTCGTTTTCACCGGCTCCAACACCTTCGCCAACGAGCCCGAGCTGCGCGAACTCTACCTCGCCGTCGCCCTGCTCAACCAACGCGGCACGCCCACCCGCCTGATCCGCACCGGCTTCAATTCACCGACCTTTCTCGCCTCCCTCGCCTTCGACTACCGCGCCTTCGTCCTCGATCTCGGTTTCGTCGAGAAATCAAAACTGCCGCAGCTGCTCGCCCTCGCCGATGTGCTCGTACAGCCCGGCCGCGCCGGCCCATTTAACGACTTCCGCCTCCCTTCAAAACTCCCGGAGTTTCTCGCCGCCGGCAAACCTGTCGTGCTCCCGCCCACCAACCTCGCCCTGCTGATGCAGGACGGGCGCGAAGCTGTGTTCTTGAAAACCGGCGCGCCCGAGGAGATCGCCGCCACCTGCCAACGCCTCTTCACCGACCCCAAACTCTGCGCCACTCTCGGCCAAAACGCCGCCGCCTTCGCCCGTCGCCACTTCGATTCGGCGGCCAACACCCGAGCCCTCGCTGCCTTCTACGACGCCAACGTCGCGCGCCCCGCGGCCAACGACTGGTCGCTCACCTCCGATCCCGTCACCAGCGAGACCGAACTCCTCACCGCCCGCCTCCAGGCCCTCGCCCCTGCCACACTCGCGCCCGAGTTCGATCATCTCGCCCTGTTGCTCCGCGACCTTGAACTTTCCCTCGACGCCACCCGCGGTCTCCAGGCCCGCGAGCTCGCCGCCAAATCCTCCGCCCTCGCCGAGGCCCAGCGCCGGTATGAACTCACCGCGCAGCACGCCCGTAATCTGGAGCTTAATACTTTAGAAGCGCAGCGACTGTCCCGCGACCACATCGGGCAACTCGAGGCCGGCCACCGCCAAACCGAGACCCACGCGACTAACCTCGCCCGCACCCTCGCGGCCGCCGAGGTTAGTCTCGCCCAAGTCACCGCTGCCCGCGACCAAACCACCGCCCACGCCGCTAATCTCGAAAAAATTATCACCGAGACGCGCCGCCACGCCGCAGAGCATCTCGAACGCACTATCACTGAGACGCGCCACCATGCCGACGCTCACGCCGCCCAGCTCGAAGCCGCGCACGCCGCCACGCGCCACCACGCCGCCAATCTAGAAAAGGCCCTCGACACCCTCCGCTCCCAGTTCGCCCGCAGCGAAACCCAGCGGCACCAAGTCGAGACGCTGCTCGCCGCCGCCCGCAAACAGATGACCGCCCTCGACCTCGAGATTGATCGGCTCGAGGGCGTCCGCGGCCAACTGCATAACCAGATCGATTTCGCCCACCATCAAATCAACGAGCTCCGCGCCCAGGGTGCCGCTTTGGCCGAGTCCAGCGCCCAGGCCATCGCCCAAGTCGGCGAACGCCTCCGCGACCAACTCGCAACCATTCGCCAACGCGAAGACGTCATCCGCCAACGTGACGAGAAAATCCGCCAGCTGCAGTCCACCTTCTCGTGGCGGGTCACGGCTCCTCTCCGCTCCCTCCGCCGCAAGTTCCTCGATCCCCGCCGCCCGGCCGCACCGCTCGCGCCGGCCGATTCCTCGCCGCTCCCGAAGCCCGAATTGCCCGCGCTGCCCACGCATCTCACCGCCTTCCACGCGCCCGCCCAGCGCGCTCTCCCCTACAGCGTCGATTACCCCAACCGCTGGGGCTTCGCTCCCCGCAAGCTCTCCCTCCGCGGCTGGTGCTTCGCCGACGACGGCACTTCGCTCAAACACCTTCGCGCCGTCATCAACGGTCGCTCCTACCCGGGCACCTACGGCCTCAAGCGCATGGACGTCCTCGCCTCCGTCCGCGACCGCCCTCAGGCCGAATACTGCGGCTGGAAGGTCGAAGTCGAACTCCGCGACGGTGACACTCACATCGTCCTCGAGGTCGGCGACCACGAGGGCCGCTGGCAGGTTTTCTTCAAAAACGACCTCAACGTCGGCGCCGGTTTCGATGTTGCCGAGCTCACCTCCTACGAGCGCTGGGTCACCACCTACGACACCCTCACCAACGACCGTCTCAGCGCCCAACGCGAAAGCAGCCGCCACCTCCCACGCCGTCCGCTCATCTCCGTTCTCGTCCCCGTCTACAACACCCCGGAAAAATGGCTCACCAAGGCCATCGCCTCCGTCGGCGAGCAGACCTACTCCAATTGGGAACTCTGTCTCGCCGACGACGCCTCGACCGCGCCCCACGTCCGCCCGCTCCTCGAATATTACGCGGCCGCCGATCCCCGCATCAAAGTCTGCTTCCGCGAAAAAAACGGCCACATCTCCGCCGCTTCCAACTCCGCCCTTGCCCTCGCCACGGGCGACTTCATCGCCCTGCTCGATCATGACGACGAGCTCACGCCTCACGCGCTCTACGAGATCGCGATGGCGCACAACGCCGATCCCACCGCCGATTTCTTCTACTCCGACGAAGACAAAATCGACGAGGAAGGCCACCGCCACGAGCCCTACTTCAAACCCGACTTCTTGCCCGATCTCTTTCTCGCGCAAAACTACACCTCGCACCTCACCGTCTACCGCGCCTCGCTCATGCGCCAAGCCGGCGGCTTTCGCCTTGGCTACGAGGGCTCGCAAGACTGGGACCTCGCTCTCCGCGTCGTCGGCCTGATCGCCGATTTTTCGAAAATCCGCCATATCCCGAAAGTTCTCTATCACTGGCGCGCCATTCCCGGCTCCACCGCCCTTCTCTCCAGCGAGAAGAATTATCCGGTCAAAGCCGCCCACAAAGCCCTCACCGATCACTTCGCCCGCCTCAAGCAGCCGGTGGAACTCATCCCCGTCCCCGGCGATCACTGGCGCGTCAAATATCCGCT
>CAMBRG010000036.1 GCA_945869845.1 Opitutus sp. GAS368
CTGATCGAACTGCGCCGGGTGCTCGCCGCTCAACCGCTGGGCGATACCGTTCAGCAGAATATTTTTGGCCTGCTGGCGCTCGGCTTCGGCATTCTGGTTTCGATCTGGCCGCTGCACACCTGGGCCCCGCTTGGCTATGGCGCGGCACCCAGCTCGGCCGCGATGCTTCACGCCGGCGTGCTCAAGAAGTTCGGTCTCTACGGTCTCATCCAAATCGCGCTCCCACTGTTGCCCGCCGGTCTCGTACACTGGTCGCACCCCATCGCTTGGCTGGCGGTGATCGGGAACGTTCTTGTGATCGGGTTTGTCACCATCGCCCAACGGGACCTCAAGCAGATGGTCGGTTACAGCTCCGTGATGCATATGGGCTATGCTTTCCTCGGCCTTGCGGCGGGTTCGACGCTCGGCGTCGGCGGCGTCGTGCTGCTCATGGTCGCCCACGGTCTTTCGGTCGCGCTGATGTTCCTGCTCTCGACCAGCGTCTATCACCGCACCCACACCTTCGCCCTGGATGAAATGGGCGGACTCGCGCAGAAGGCGCCCGTTCTCGCCGCTCTCTTCGTTGCCGCCACCTTCGCTGGAATCGGTCTTCCCGGATTCGCCAACTTCTGGGGTGAACTCACGATCTTTGTCGCGCTCTGGAAATTCTCCCCGCTCATCACGGCGCTCGCCGTCGCCGGCGTGGTGATCTCGGCCATCTACGGGCTGCGCGCTGCGGCCGCCGTTTTCTTTGGCCCGGTCACCCCGGAGTTCGCCAAAGTCGCGGCCGTGAATCCGGTCACCGATCTCCGGTGGACCGAGCGTCTGCCCGCCCTGATTTTGCTCGCTGCGCTGATGTTCGTCGGCTTTTGGCCCAAGTCTCTTTCCACCGCTCTCGACGCCACGCTCGCGCCCGCGCCCGCCGCGCAGGTCGCCGCCGCAAAGTAACGCCCTTTTGTCATGGACATCACGGTTCTTCAAAACCTCGCCGCCAACAATCTCTGGGGCGCCATCACGCCTGAGATCATGTTGGGCGTCTTGGCGCTCGCGCTGCTGGTGATCGAATTGCTCTTTCCGAAGCGGCAACACCAGATGGTCCCGGTCGCCGCCCTCGTCGGTCTGCTCTGCGTCCTCGGCAACGTCCTCGTCACGTTTCACAATCCGCATGTCGGCACCGAGACCTTCAACGGCCTTCTGCGCCACACGCGTGACGGTCAGATCATGCGGGTTTTCTTCCTGCTCGCCGCCCTGATGGTCTGCCTGCTCGCCCGTGTGAGTCTCGCCAAGCAGGCCATGCCGCGCGTCGAGTTTTACCATATCGTGCTCGTCGTCACCGCCGGCATGATGCTGCTCGCGCAGTCCAACAACCTCCTCCTGCTCTTCGTCGCCCTCGAGACCGTCACGATCGGGCTCTACATTCTCGTCAGCTATTACCGCAACAATTCGCTGACCCTGGAGGCTGGTTTCAAATACCTTGTGATGGGTGCACTCAGTTCTTCGCTCCTGCTGTTCGGGATCGTGCTCCTCTACGGCGTCGCCGGCAACGCCGCGCTCCCCGGCCACACCGCCCAAGCGATGCACTACGGCCAACTCGCTTCCTTCCTCGCCGCCAACCCCCACAACTTTCTCGCGAGCATCGGCATCGTCCTCGTCCTCTCCGGCGTCGCCTTCAAAATCGGGGCGTTCCCGTTCCAGATTTGGGTGCCCGATGTTTATCAGGGTGCGCCCACTCCCGTGACCGCATTTCTGGCGGTTTCCTCAAAAGCCGTCGGCTTCGCGGTTTTGCTCAGCCTGAGCCTCACCGTGTTTGCCAGCTACGGCTGGCTGCTGACGCCGGTGCTCACGTTTTTCGCCGGAGCCACGTTGCTCTTCGGCAACATCGCGGCGCTCACGCAGCATAACGTCAAACGTCTCATCGGCCTTTCCGGTGTTTCCCACGCCGGCTTCTTGCTCCTTGGCGTCGCCGCCGCGAGCCGTGCACCGATGGCCGTGGGCGCGATTTACTTTTATCTCTTCGCCTACTTGCTCGCCTCGTTTGCGGTGTTTGGCGTGATGACCCACCTCGCCGGCGCCAACGATACCGATCAAGAGCTCGACCACTACGCCGGTCTCGCAAAAGCCAACCCGTTCCTCGCCCTCGTGCTGGCAGTCGGTCTCGGCTCGCTGGCGGGCATCCCTCCGTTGGTCGGCTTCATGGGCAAGCTCTTCATCTTCATCTCGGCCTTCCAAGCCGGTCTCTACGGCCTGATCGCGGTGGCCGTTATTGGCGTGGTGATTTCGATCTATTACTACCTTGGTTGGATCAAGGCGGCCTTCTTCGAAACATGGGCGACCTCGCCCGACGCCCCCGTCAGGCCCGCCCGCACGCCGGTTGATCTGGTAACGGGCATCGCTCTCGGCGCCCTCGCCCTCTCGACCGTTGTTCTCGGTTTCTACCAAGGCCCACTCGGCGCCTGGCTCACGCCGCGTTGATTGCCGCGTAGGAGCGTCGCTCGCCGACGCCCGGTTTCGTTCATGCTTCTCATCGGCCTTGACCTCGCTTGGGGTGAGAAAAACTCCGACGGCCTCTGCTTTATCCGCTACGACGCAGCCCGCCGCCGAGCGCGCTTGCTCGGTTATGATTATCCGCAGGGCGACCTCGCTTTGGTCGCCGCGATCACCGGGCACCTTCGCCCGAATGAACCGGCGTTTGCCGCGATCGATGCGCCGATCGTTTGCCCGAATTTCACCGGCACGCGCCCCGTGGATCGGCTCACGCACACGCTGTTCCATCGCGAGCACGCCGCCTGTCACCCGGCCAACCTCACCAAGTGCCCGCGCCCCCCGCGCGTCCTCGCGCGCCTCGCCGCCGACCTCGGTTTCGCCTCCGGCTGGAGCCTTCCCCTGATCGAAACCCAAAAATCAAAAACCGAAACTCCCGCGCCCCGAATCGCTGCCGAAGTTTACCCGCACCCCGCGATGGTCCGGCTCTTTCGGCTGCCGCGCATCATCAAATACAAGAAAGGCCCCGTCGCCGCCCGCCGGCTTGAGTTCCGCCGGCTGCAAGGCCTGCTCACGGCACTGCTCGCTCACGAGTTTCCCTTTCTTCTCCTCGATGCGGATACCAACACGCTCCTCGCCACCCCCTGGACGAAGCCGGTCGAAGACCGGACCGACGCGCTCTTCTGCGCGTTGCTCGCCCTCTGGCACGTCCACCACGCCGGCACCCGCAGCGAAGTGCTCGGCGATCTCGCCACCGGCTTTATCCTCCTCCCGGCCGCGCTTCCACCGAGGTAGGCCGGGTTCGCCGAGCCCCGCCAATTTTCTCCGATGTTAGGGGCGGCTTCACGCCGCGATTCCGATTCCGCCCTCGCAACCTGAAACCACTTCGCCCACCCGCGCTCCATCTCTCTCTCTCTCCGCCTCTCCCATTTCGTGTCGTCCGTGTGTTTCGTGGTGAAAATTCCGGCCGGTTTCGGCTCGCGCAACCCACTCCCGACTCCCGCCTTGCCTCACCACCCGTTCCGCGCACGCTTCGTTTCGCCATGGAAACCGCCGCGACCACCTGGACCGAGGAAGAGCTGATGGCTCTGCCCAAGGACGGCTACAAACGTGAACTCATCGAAGGAGAAATCATCATGAGCCCTGCTGGTTACCGCCACGAACGCATCGTCGCCGCGCTCCTTTCCGCCATGCTCCCTCACGCGACCAAGCATCGCCTCGGCGTCGTCTGCGGTTCCGGTCTGGGTTGCTGGATGAATTCGGGCAATCTCCTCTCGCCCGATATTTCCTTCATCGCGAAATCGCGCTTGGCCGTGACGGCGGCAGAGAAGGAAAAATACCTCCGTGGTGCTCCCGATCTGGTCGTTGAAGTGCTTTCGCCCTGGGATCGTTCTCCGCGGCTTCAGGAAAAACTGCCGGACTATTTTTCCAGCGGAGCCCGCCTGATCTGGGTTCTCGATCCTGCTGAGAAAACAGTCCTCGTTTACCGCACCCCTGAGCCCGACCGCCTCCTGCGCGTGATCGACACCCTCGACGGCGAAGACGTGCTCCCTGGCTTCCGCCTCCCGCTCGCGGAGTTGTTCGCGGAGCTGTCGTTCGAGTAAATTTCCTCTGAGTAAACCCCACCCAAGGAAACGCACGCGGAAAGCCTTGGCCCACGATTTTGCGTAGCATCGGCTACGGTCTTTCTAGAAAATCGCGAATTTTCACTTCCGAGATCGACTCGAACACGCGCCCGACAGGGCGCGGCTTTGGAGTTATCTTCGGAAAAGGCGCTTCGCGGTGCCTCTAGTGAGGGTGCGCTGGGTTCGCGCCCTCTTTATGTCCACTACAAATGATTGTCCATCGACTGCATCAACAGTTGCCGACGACATCTTCAATGCCTTGCTCCAGAAATCCTGACCGTGCGCCGCCTAAACCCGCCCCGCGCTTGTCCGTCGCCGATCCCGCGATCAGTTTTAATCCATGAGCACCGTAAACGAAATTGAGATCGCTGCGCTCCAGCTCGCTGAAAGAGACCGTTGGCACTTGGCCAGCCGCATCCTTGGCAGCCTGCCTTCTCCCCTCGATGCCCAAGCCCCCGAATCTATTTTGGCTGAGGCTCAGCTCCGGGATGAGGAGCTGGAAAAGGGCACGACCAAATCTTTAACCGAGACGGAATTTTGGGGCGGTGTCCGCCGGGCATGAAGTTGGGCTTTCATCCCGCCGTGCAGCGGGATTTCAACGCCGCGATTAGTTTTTATGAACAAGCCGGCCCGACAATAGCCGACCGGTTTGAAGCCGAAATGCGAGTCGGACTTGCAAGGATTCAACTCAATCCGCGCCGCTATCCCTTTTACCAAGGCAGCGCGATTTTTTAGACGCTTCAAGCTCCCCAGTTTCCCCTTTGTGATCGTATATCGCGACCTGTCCGACGAGATCAGGGTCACTGTGCTCAAGCATGAGCGACAAGACTCTCCTTATGGCTTGAGTCGTTGGTGAGCGGCAAGTCACGCGATGTCCTGAGCGTTTTCCTTCTTCGACCCCGCTTTTCCTTTGCGCCCCGGTGCGCCCTTCGTGTCGTCTCTTCCTGCCGCATGAAAGTCACTGGTCTCGCCCTCGTCCCGCCGCCCACCGCCGCCGATCTGCCCAAGGTTACGCCGGAGCTGCTCGCTTCCGTGCTCGCGCGCTACTCGCGCAGCAACGAGGGGCTCGCCGCCATCATGGCCAAGGTCGATCTCTCCAATCCCGACGCCTCCATCGATCGCATTCTCAAGTTCGTCGACTACGGCCACGCTTCCATCGGCGGACTCACGGGCGGCATCGCCATCGCCCTCGACGATGTCTCGATGTGGCTCGCCTATAAAATTTTTGAAATCGCCCAGATGGCCGACGGGCAAGAGTCGTCCACCCGCTACATCACCATGGACGCGGCCAACGTGCCGACCGCGGAGGAACTTGGTATCCCGGCCGATCTCGCCCCGCGCTGGCGCGACATCGTTGCCCGCAGTTTCGCCGCCTATCATGCCGAATACGCCCGGCTCGACGCCGCTGCGCTCGCGCAACCCGATCTCGTCCGGCTCCCGGCCGACGCCAAGCCGGCCGTCGTCACGCGCCTCCGCAAGAATTACGCCCTCGACCGCGCCCGCTACTTCATCCCGCTCGCCACCCGCACCAATCTTGGCCTCGTCCAGACGTCCCGCATGTGGGCCGTGACGGTCAAGCACCTCGACTCGCTGCCGCACCCCGAGGCCCGGGCCGCCGCCGCGCTGATTCGGGCTGAACTCGTCAAACAGTCGCCGCGCCTCACCCGGCACAGCGTCGCCGAAAAGTCTTACGAGGAGCAGGCGCGGCAGGAACTTGCCGCGTCGCTCTCGCTCGGTTTGGCCCGGCTCTCCGCTGCGCCCCTCGCCGACGAAGTTTGGGTCCATGTCGACCGGGCCACACCGCCTTTTCTCGGCGAGACGCAAGCGCTCGCCGGCGCGCTTGATCATCGGGCCAACCGCTACGCGCAACAAGGCACCGCCACCCGCCGGATGCGGGTGAGTTTTGCTTGGAACAACATGGCCATCGCCGAGCTGCGCGACCTGAATCGCCACCGCACCGGCCATCGTTACACGCCGTTCATTCAGGCCGGATTTTATCTCCCGCCCGAGATCACTCACGCGGCCCACGCGACGTTGCTCGCGGACCAATTGGAACTCACCCGGGAGCTGATGGCCCGCGGCTCCGCGACTTACGTTTACTCGCTGCTGCTCGGCGCTCAGACGCCGTTCGAGCATAGCACGCACGGGGATAAATTTATCTACGAAGCGGAACTCCGCACCGGAATGGGCGCCCACTTCCGTTACGCGGACCACCTTTCCGCCGCGCTCCGGGCATTTTTTGTCCAAGTCCCCGAGGCCCGTGATTGGGTGGTCGAGGGCACGGCTGAGCCCGAATGAATTGGGTTGCGGCGCGGGTCGGTCGCAGGCTCTTTTTTTCTTTCAGATGAATTTACGCGGCGTTCTCATTTTTGCGGTGAGCGGTTTCGGGTCCACGGCTCCGCTGGCCGCCGCCGACGCGGCCAAAGTCGATTACACCCAGCGCAACGAGCCTTTCGCGCCGGCGGCGGGCGTCCCGCTCGAAAAACGCACCCCTGAGCACAATCGCACGGTCCAAGATCGCCGGGTCGCGCCCTCGGTCACAAATCCTGCGGGAAGCGTGCCCAGCGAACGCCGCTCGCCGATCGATCTCGCCGAGGCCCGGGAGAAACGCGTGCTGGCACCCGAAATTCAGCAGCCTGCGGTGCGTGCGCCGGAGTTGAGCCCGTTCGACCATCGCGAGTCCCGCTTTAAGATCGCGGGCTCGGCGGAGAAACCCAAGCTCGTCACCCGTTATCAAGACGCCATGACCTCGGCCCATGCCACGACACAGAAGCGTTCGCCGGCGCTCGGCGCGGATACGACCGCCCGCGTCAATCGGTTCGTCTTTCGGCGCAATGGCGCCGCTCCCGCCGACGGCGCAGTGCCCGTTGGCAGCACTCCGGCCGCTGCCCGCGCCCAGCCGCGCGCCCTACCATGAGCCGTTTCCGCGTGCTGCAGTTTAACCTGCAGCTTGGCTAGATCTGGGCTGAGGCCGACCCGGTGCGCGCACCGCTCAATCTTGAGCTGACGCTGGCCGAGATTCGCCGGCACCCTGCCGCCGGCATTTTCCTGCAGGAGGTCGAGCCCGCCCAAGGCGGTGGGATTCAGCTGCAGCCGCCGCCCAATTATCTGCACCTACGCGCCGAACTTCCCGGCTACGGTCCCGTTCCCGTCGCGAACGGAATCACTTCGCGCGCCGCACGTGCTCTTTTTCCGCTTCGCGCTCTTCTTCAAGCCGGGCGCGTTCGCTTACCAGTTGCTTTTGGATTTTATCCACCTCTTCGGCCTTCTGCTCGACGTAGGCGAGATTGAGCTGTTGCTTCAAAAAGATCTCCCGCTCGGCGAGCTTCCCCTTGAAGACTTGGTCGATCTCGGCGAGTCGGGCTTTTTTGGCCGCGGTGATCGGCTTCTCGGCGGGGGAAGATTTGTCGAGACGTTCCATCGCAAGTTCGTAAGCGCTTTTCATGGGGGAACCATGGCCTTGGTTTGAGGCGAAACACACGGAAATTTTTTTCCACCATCAGCCAAAGCGGACGCCAAAAATCAGAATCAGCCCCACGAACGCAAACGGGACCCAATAGAAAACGCGTCTCCGCCAACCCGCCGCGTATCCCGCCAGTATGCCCGCTCCCAAAAGAACGAGGCCGACGGGGCCCAGCCAACCGGTCGTAAACTGAGCCGGACTGAACGCTCCCGGAATCATGACGCTCAACGCCACTCCGCGTTCGATCACGAGCAGCACGAGTGCCGCCGCGTGGTTGCACAGGACGGCGCCACCGATCCAGCCGACCAGCCCGCACAACAACGCCGCGAATCCGGCGAGAGTTACCGCGATCGCGGCCGGAATCAGGGCAAGATTGGTCAGCAGCGCTCCTGGAGTGAGTAGGCCAAAATAGTGCAGCCCCGTCAGCAGGCCCACGAGGGTCGTCGCCGCGCCGACCGCCAAGGCAGGCGCCAGCCAAAGCCACGACTCACCCGCCGCGTGATGCCACCAACGCCAGGCGGCTTTGGGCAAGTCACGGCCGGGCGACCAGCGCTCCATCCAAGCGTCGCCGAGGGGCAGTCCGAGCATAAGCAGCGCGGCGACGATACCGTAGCTCATCACAAAGCTCGCCCCGAAGACCTGGAGCGGCGCGATGATCAACACCGCCAAGGCCGAGGCCGCGAGGGCCGCGAGCACGCTGGCCGGTTTCCACAGCGCCAGCGAGGCCTGCAAAAATACGGCCATCGCCCACGCGCGGACCGCGGACGGTGCCGCGCCGGTGATATCGACAAAGAGCCACAGCAGTGCGGCCCCGACGCCAAATTGCAGCAGCGGCCAACGCCGCAACGGCCACATCAGCATGGTCAGCGCGCCTGCGATCACCGCAATATTCAGCCCGCTGATGGCGAAGAGGTGCATGGTGCCGCTCTGCTTGAACAGCTCGTGTTGCGCGTCGCTGAGTTCGTGGGTTTCTCCGAGCATCATGGCGCGCAGGAGCCCCGCTAGCTCCGGTCGCTTCTCCGCTACGCCTAAACCCAAGATGGTCTTAAACCGCTCCGCCGCCCGCGCGCAAAACCGGGCGTAGGCAGTCGCCGCCCGTTCCTCAGCGAGGATTCGTCCGCGGGTTAGCCGAAAGTTCATGCCGGCGCCTGCGAGGTAACCGTCAAAGGTGTTGCCCGGGGGATTGCGCGGCAGCGTGGTGAGCACGCCCACGGTGGCAACGAGCGCCGTGCGCAAGGGCGGGGTTTCACCTTTTTTGAGCGACAGGGAGAAATAGATATTTTGTCCCGTCAGCTCGCGCAGGTGCTCGTCCGCGCGCGCCACCGTGGCCAAGCCCGAGATTTTTCCCGGATCATTTTGGACAAAGGTGCGTGCGATCTCGATCGTGAGCCGCGCCTCGCGCGGCGGCAGTGAATCCCACGCCGGCAACCGGGCCCGATGCAGCCCGTAGGCCGCCAGGCCAGCGAAGCTCATCGCGATGCCGAGCCCGAGCGCCCACCACCGCGGGCGATCGGCCGCGAGCAGGGCCAGACCTACCGCGGTCAACGCCGCGAGCAGCAGCCAAAAGGGTGGGGCGATTTCGGCGATTTGTCCCGCCGCCAAGCCGGCCATCACCGGTATCACCAGCCACAGCAGCGGCGCGCGGTGTCCGAGGCTTCGACTGCTCATAAGGCCGAGTTAAGCGTCAAATCCCCGCATTCCACGCCAATTCGAAAATACCTTTTCATTCGCGGTATTTAGCGGAGATTGGCCGTGAAATGCCCGCTGCCGATCAACCCGAATTCTTCGCCGAGGAGCCGGCGGCGCCGTCCCTTGGGCTCGGCGAAAAACGGACGGGCCCGCATCAGCCGCTGGCCGCCCGAATGCGGCCCCGGCGGCTGGCCGAGGTCGTGGGGCAGGAACACATGCTGAAGCCCGGCAGCCTCCTGCCGCGACTGGTCGCGCAGAATCGCTTCGGTTCGCTCCTGTTTTACGGCCCGCCGGGCTGCGGAAAAACCAGCATCGCGGAAGCCATCGCCCACGAAACCGGCAGCCGTTTCGTCCGCATCAACGCCGTCATGTCCAACGTGGCCGAGCTGCGCGAGATCCTCGCGACCGCCCGCCGTCGTCCCGAGGCCGCCACGATTCTATTCATCGACGAACTTCACCGCTTCAACAAATCGCAACAGGACCTGCTCTTGCCCGACGTTGAAGAAGGGACCGTTCGCTTGATCGGCGCGACCACGCACAACCCCGGTTTCTATGTGAATCCGCCGCTACTTTCGCGCAGCCACTTGTTCCGCTTGGAGCCGCTGGCGCCCGCGGCCATTGCCGGCGTATTGGCCGCCGCGCTCGCGGATGGGGAGCGGGGCCTCGGCACGCGGGGCGTCACCGCCGAGCCCAAGCTGCTCGCCGACCTTGCGGTGCTGTGCGACGGCGACCTCCGCCGCGCGCTCAACGCCCTTGAAGTCCTCGTGCTCGGCCTGCCCGAGGGCGTCGCGTTGAGCGTCGCCGATCTCGAAGTCTTCGCGCGCGAGCGGCGCATTCGCTACGACGCCGATGAAGATGAGCACTACGATACGATTTCCGCGTTCATCAAAAGTTGCCGCGGCAGCGATCCCGACGCCGCCATGTATTGGTTGGCGAAGATGCTGGCAGGCGGTGAGGACCCCCGGTTCATCGCGCGACGGCTTGTGATCTTGGCCAGCGAGGACGTGGGCCTCGCCGATCCGCAGGCGCTGCCGCTCACGGTGGCCGCGCATCACGCGTGTGATTTTATCGGTTTGCCGGAAGCGGAGCTCACGCTGGCGCATGCGACGCTTTACATCGCAACGGCGGCGAAGAGTAATTCTGCGACCCTCGCGCTCGCCGCCGCTCACGCCGCGCTCAAGACCGCGCCAGTTCAGCCCGTGCCGCTGCCGCTTCGCGACAAAAGTGGCGCTGCGAGCAAACAAAACGCGCATGGCAAAGGCTACCTCTACTCGCACGACTACCCCGAAAATATTTCCGGCCAAAATTATCTTGAGCAACCGCTCTCGCTCTACACGCCGAAGACCGCCGGCTGGGAAGCCAAAATCGCCGACCGTCTCGCCCGCTGGCAGGAGCTAAAAGCAAAGCAACCGACCCGTATCTAAGAAAGACTGCGGGCTCCGCCTTAGCCCGAAAGCCGGGTCCGGAAATTTTTAGTTTGGTCGGGTTTTCGAGTCGAGTGTTGCGGCCGATCCGACCAAGATTCGCGGCGATGAATCAACGCCCCACGGCTTACCTGTTCGCTTGGGTGCTCTCAATCGCTCTCACCGGCTGCGGTCCGTCTCAGCCGCAGCCTCCGGCCGCCGCAAAACGTGACGATGCGGCGATCATGCGTGGGTGGCTTTACGGCCCGAGAGCTTCGACGCCGGGCGTGACGTGGTCACCCAGCGGTTTGGGCATTCGCGTGCTCGCGCCCGGCGCGGGCGTGACTCCTCAGGCGACCGACAAGGTGCGCGTCCATTATTCGTGCGCGCTCAAGGACGGGACGGTCGTCGATGATTCGCGCAAACGCGGCGCGCCGGCGGATCTGGTGGTGAAGACGCTCATCGCCGGCTGGGCCGAGGGCATGACGGCGTTGAAACCGGGCGGCAAAGCGGAGTTTTTTATCCCGCCCTCGCTCGGCTATGGCACGATGGGCGGCGGCGGCGTGCCGGCAGGTGCGGGATTGATTTTCGAGGTCGAGCTCATGGCGGTGAATCCCTGAGGTCGGCGCAGCCGCCGGCTGCGCTTCACCGGAGCGGGCTCCGCGAGGGTTATCCGCTTCCGCTTTGCGATCCCGAGCGGGCCGCTGTCGGCCGCCACTTGGATTTGTGACGAACAGGTTAATTTAATGCATGGAATTCGGGCCATTGAGGGTTGTTCTCGACCGCGGTCGGTGGCGGCCGCACATCTCGCCTTTTCCCTCATGACACATCTCCGAAAGCTCCTGGTTACGGTCACCTTTTTCCTCACTGCACTCGCTGCCGCCCAAACCACGGTCCCGAGTCCGGGCGCGGCGATCGGTGACGAAACGGTGAAACTGGAGGCCTTTACCGTCACCGGCTCCAATATCCGCCGGACCGACGCGGAGACTGCGCTGCCGGTCACGATTCTGAACGCGGCCGATCTTGATGCGCGCGGGGCGGCGACGATGGCGGAGCTCTTCGAGACGCTGGGCATGGCTGAAATCTCGGGCATTACCGAAATCAACAACGGGCCGCAGCTCGCCCGCGGCGACGTGGCGTCGATCGACCTGCGCGGCATCGGCTCGGGCAGCACACTGACCTTGCTCAACGGTCGCCGCATGGCGCCGCACCCGATTTCGATGGCGGAGAACGGCGTCCCCTCGCTGGCGGTGAACATCAACACCATCCCGCGCGCCTTGGTGGGGCGGGTGGAAATCCTGCGCGACGGCGCCTCCGCCATTTACGGCGCAGATGCGGCGGCGGGCGTGATCAACAATCTCGTTTCGCGCACGTACGTCGGCCGCGGGCTGACCCTGAAGGGCTCAATGACGCAGCACGGCGGGGCGAACGAGTTCAACGCGACGGCGTTTGAAGGCAGGCAGCTCGGCAAGACGCACCTCTCGATGTCGATCGACTATTTTCACCGCGACGCCTTGGCCGCGCACGACCGCGCGTGGGCAAAAAACGCCGACCTGCGCGTGAACCGGAAGCTGCCGGCGCCGTGGAACGGGATTCCTGTGATTGATCCGGTGACGGGCACCGCGTTCGCCCGGGACAACGATTTCGCCAACACGAACAGCGTGAACCAGTGGGGCCAATGGCAGCGCGGATTTATCCAGCCCAATTTGCTGACCTTCGTCGGCTCGCGGCCGACCGGCAACACGGGTATCACCACCAGCACGACGCCGCCGGCGGGCGTGGCGACGATGGCAGCGGACGGCATGTTCTACCTTTGGCCCAGCCCGGCGGGGGTTTCGTTCAAGCAGACTGCGCTGTCCCGCAATATTGACAGCGCCGAAAACGCGACCTTTTCGAATTGGAATCTTTGGAAGATGCTGATCCCGGCGACGGATCGCGTGCAGTTTGCCACGTTTGTCGACCACACGATCAACGACCGCCTGAGCGCGTTTGGCGACTTGCTGTTTTACCGGGCCTACAGCCGGACCGGGCGCGAGCCGGTTAATTTTAAAAACACCGACGACCAAGGCATCTACCTGCCCGCGTCGAATCCGTGGAATCCTTTTGGCGTGCGCTTCTATAGCCCCACGGGCGCCGCGAACGCGGATGGCACGCCGCGCCTCACGGGCACCCCGGCCGATGTCTCGCTGTGGACCGGGATCTCGCCCGGGCAAAACTCCAGCGACGGCCTCAAGCCCCGAGTGACTGAAGTTTATACCTATTCGTGGCGCGTGCTCGGCGGCCTGCGCGGCAAGCTCGGCCCATCTTGGGAGTGGGAGTCGGCGGTCGTCGCCTCCGGCTCGCAGACGCACGAATACGAAAGCTTCCAAGTGCGCGAGTCGCTCCTGCGGCGCGCCTTGAACCGCACGGATGCGACGGCGTTTAACCCGTTTCCCGTGACGTTCAAAATCGTAAACAACCAGATCGTGGTTGATCAGCCGTATAAAAATCCGGCCTCGGCCTACGACGGGATCTACGGCGACGAAGACCGGTTTGGCCGCACGAATCTTTTCATCTGGGACGCGAAGTTCAACGGGCAGCTCTGGCGGTTGTTCAACGGCGGGCGCATCGGCGTCGCGAGCGGCACCGAGGTGCGCTACGAGACCTACGACGACAAGCGCGCCAGTTTCGTCGGGCTCAATCCGCCCGGCTCGGGCAGCCAGTTTCCGTTTTTGCGCGAAGGCGACAACGACTTCCTCGCGCTCAGCTCGAACGTGCCGATCAGCGCGGCGCAGACCATCTACGCCGCCTACCTCGAAACGGCGCTGCCCTTCGTGACGCGTGAAAATCGCCTCCCGCTCGTGGAAAGCCTCGAGCTGACCTTGGCCGGCCGCTTCGAGCATTTCTCGATCTTCGGCCAGACGACGAAACCGAAGGCCAGTCTCGTGTGGAAACCGTTTTCGTTCCTCAAGCTCCGGGCTTCGGCGGCCGAATCGTTTCGCGCGCCGAATTTGGTGCAGACCAACACCACTCCGCTGCGGCGCCAGATCGGCGCGGACGATTCCTATCGCCTGGCCGCGACCGGCCTCGCTTCGGACGGTATCGCGCAACGGACGGTCTTCCGGCAGGGCAACCAGAACCTCGAACCCGAAGAGGCGAAGACTTGGGTTGCAGGTTTCGTACTCGACGTGCCCAAGTTGCGCGGCCTCTCGCTGTCCTTTGATTATTTCCACCTGAACCAGAACAAGGTGATTGAAAATGTGGGCGGCCAAGCGGCGATTGACCGCGATGAATTGGTGCTCGAGCTCGCCACCCAGGCCGAACTAGCGAAGGGCACCAACATCAACCAGATCGACCTCGGCTCCGGCACGGCAGCTTACAAGGGCTCGGACAAAATCGTGCGCAAGCCAGTGACCGATGCGGACCGGCTGGCGTTTGCGACCTACAATGCCCAGCAAACGAGCAACAACGCCCGGCGCGCGGCCGTCGGCGAAATCGTGAGCGTCATCGACGACTACCTCAACTTGAGCGGCCGCGATATCCAAGGCTATGAATTCGGGGCGCAGTGGCGTTCGCCGAAGACGAGTTACGGGCAATTTACCTTCAACGGTGACGCGACCCACTACGTCCTTCGGACCTCGCAAGAGAACGCCACCTCCCGGGTCCTCAACGAACTCGACCGCAACGGCCGAGTGAAATGGCGCGCCAGCGGTTCGGTTTCTTGGCGCTTGGGGGGCATCTCGGCGGGTTGGTTCACGAGCTACTTCGGTTCGACGGTGGATACTTCAGCGGCGACGACCGAAGCGATTTTCCGCGCACTTGGGGCGCCGAATTACATCCGGGTTTATAACGATAACGGTATCACGCGCTACCTGCTGCGCATAAAGCCGACCTACAATCACAACGCGTGGGCGTCCTACCGGTTCTCCGGAAAACAGGGGGCTTGGTTGAAGGGCGTGACCGTGCGCGGCGGGATCAACAACGTGCTCGATGCCGAGCCGCGATTGGCCGATGAACAATACGGTTATCTAGCCGGCTCGGCCAATCCTCGGGGACGCCAATTCACTTTTGAAGTTTCGAGGAAGTTCTGATTTCGCGCGGGCGTCGCGCCGCGGGTGCAAGGCTATCGTGAACCGGCGCGCGCGGATGTTAGTAGCACCGGTCGATGCCGCTCGGGCCGGGTGCATGCCACGGGTTGCGTAGCCCGCAGCCGAAGTCTTAGCTCGGAGTGTTTTCCTTCTTACCCTCGTGATCTCATTCCTAAAACCCGCCCAGAGTATTTCACCGCTGTCCGCGGATCGCATTGATCCGGAATACCGTCGCCTCCGCTGGCAGGTGTTTGCCGGAATTTTCGTCGGCTATGCGGCGTTCTATTTGGTGCGAAACAATTTTGCGCTCGCGCTGCCTTCGATCCTGAAGGCGCATCCTGAGTTTACAAAAGTTCAACTCGGCTGGGCGATGACGAGCCTTTCGGTGGCGTATGGGATTTCGAAGTTCATCATGGGCTCGGTGTCGGATCGCAGCAATCCGCGCTGGTTCATGGCGCTCGGTCTGCTGCTCACGAGCGGGGTGACCTTTGCCTTTGGCACGGTTCCGGCGATTTACGATTCGCTGGCGCTGATCATTGCGCTCCAAGCCCTCAACGGTTGGTTCAACGGCATGGGCTGGCCGCCGTGCGGTAAAACGATGGTGCATTGGTGGAGCACCAAAGAACGGGGAAAAATTGTGGCCGCGTGGAACGCTGCGCATAATGTCGGCGGCGCGCTCGTCGCGGTGTTTGCGACGTGGGCGGTCGTGCGGTTCGGCGATTGGGGTGCGACGTTTTACTTCAACGCGGCGATTGCCGTCGGGGCGGCCGGACTGATTTTGCTGCTACTACGCGATACGCCCCAGAGCTGCGGGCTGCCGGCGATTGAGAGCCACAAAGATGACTATCCGCCGAACTACTCCGCCGACCACGAGCGCACGTTTACCTTCAGGGAAATTTTCGTCCGCCACGTGCTGAACAACAAGTTCCTGTGGGCGATCGCGCTCGCGAACGCATTCGTGTATTTCGTGCGTTTCGGGGTGGTGAACTGGATCCCGACCTACCTGCAAACGGCGAAAGGCTTCAATTTCAAAGAATCCGGTTTTGCGTGGACGGCCTTCGAACTCGCCGGGATCCCCGGCACACTTTTGTGCGGGTGGATTTCCGACCGCGTCTTCAAGGCGCGGCGGGCGCCGGCGACTATTTTGTTTATGGGACTCACGCTGGTCGGTTTGTTAATCTACCGTTGGAACGACACCGGCCCTTACTGGATCGACGTCGCGGCGCTGATCATGATCGGCTTTTTCATTTACGGACCGATTATGATGATCGGGCTGCACGCGCTTGATCTCGTGCCGAAAAAAGCGGCGGGCACGGCCGCGGGGTTCACGGGATTTTTTGGCTACTTCCTAGGCTCGGCGCCCTCGGGCGCGGGCGTGGGTTGGATCGCGCACACTTGGGGCTGGGACGGCGTCTTTAGCACGATGATTGCGTGCTGTGTGCTGACGATGGGGTTCAGCGCGCTGACGCTGGGGCAGCGGACGACCAGCCGTTCGATTTCACCATGAAAAAAATCCGAATGAGTCTGACGATGGCGGCGTTGTTGGCGGGGTGCGCTCAGGCGGCGGAGACCCGGCCGCTCGTGATCGCGCACCGCGGGGCGAGCGGTTATCTGCCGGAGCACACGCTCGCGGCGAAGGCGATGGCGCACGGGCAAGGCGCGGATTTCATCGAGCAGGATCTCGTGCTGACGAAGGACAATGTACCGGTGGTGTTGCACGATGTGCACATCGATACAGTGACGGATGTAGCGAAGGTTTTTCCTGAGCGGAAACGGGCGGACGGTCGATTTTACGCGCTGGATTTTACGGTGGCGGAGTTGAAGCGGTTGCGCCTCTCGGAGCGATTTAATGCGAAGACGGGAGCGCGGGTCTTTCCGGGGCGGTTTCCGGCGGGGCTGGCCGAGTTTCGGATCGCTACGCTGGAAGAGGAGTTGCAACTGATCGACGGATTGAACCGCAGCACGGGGCGCACGGCGGGGATTTACCCTGAGTTAAAGCAGCCGAAATGGCACCGCGAGCAAGGGCGCGATCTCAGCAAGGTCGTGCTTCCGATCCTCGCGCGCTACGGCTACGCGACGAAAGCCGACGCGTGTTTTGTGCAATGCTTTGAGTGGGAGGAATTGAAACGCATCCGCAATGAACTGGGCTGGAAGGGGAGATTGGTGCTGTTGATCGAGGTCGCCGCGACCAGTGAGGACGGCACAAATTACGATGAGGTGTGCACGCCGGCGGGTTTGATAAAAATTGCGCAGACGGTGCAGGGGATTGGACCGCCGCTCGGGCGTGTGGTGACGTGGAGCGCCGCGGGCAAGGCCACGGCCTCGGCGTTGGTAAAGGACGCGCACGCGGCGGGCCTGATGGTGCATCCCTACACCGCGCGGTCGGACGCGCTGCCGAAGCATTGCCCTTCGATGGTAGCGTTGCACGCGGCGCTGTTTCGCGACGCGGAGTCGGACGGCGTGTTTACCGACTTTCCGGATGTGACGCGCGCGTGGGTCTTGGCGCGATAGGTTCCGCGCGGCGCGCCCGAATGAGAGGGACGCCGCGCCCGGGGGTGATGTGACTCGCTCGAAAAAAATTTACGCGGTTAGCCGGCGACCGGTTTTGAAAGCCCGTCGAGTCGCTTCATCACGGCGGGGGTGAGCTTTTCAACCACGTCGAGGGCTCCGAGATTTTCGGTGAGTTGCTCGGGGCGGGAGGCGCCGAGGATGACCGAGCTCACGTGCGGGTTTTTGAGACACCAAGCGACGCCTAGGCGCGGGAGGGTGGTGCCGAGTTCTGCCGCCAGCGCGGCGAGTTTCGGGACGACGGCGAGTTTGGCGGGCGTCTCGGGATCGTTGAGCACCATGTCGCGCAGCCACTCCATGCCGGGGGCGCTGAGACGGGAATCTTTCGGAATGCCCGTGTTGTATTTACCAGTGAGCAGCCCGCTCGCGAGGGGCGACCAGATCGTGGTGCCGAGGCCGTGATCGCGGAAGACCGGGGCGTATTCCTTTTCGACGCGGGTGCGGTGAAAGAGACTGTATTGAGGCTGCTCGGTGATGGGGGCGTGGAGGTTGTGCGCGGTGCAGAGCCGGAACGCTTCCTGGAGTTGCACGGCACTCCACTCGCTGGTGCCCCAATAGAGAACTTTGCCCTGGGCGATGAGGTCGTGCACCGCGCGGCAAGTTTCAAGGATCGGCGTCGTGGGATCCGGGCGGTGGCAATAGAAGAGGTCGAGATAGTCAACTTGCAGGCGTAGCAGTGCCGCGTGGCAGGCCTCGAACAGATGTTTTCGCGATAGACCGGTCTGGTTGGGCTTCTCGTCTTCGCAGCCGAAGTAAGCTTTGCTCGAAACGATGTAGCTGCTGCGGCGCCAACCGGATTTTTTTAGAATCGCGCCCATAACAATCTCGGCTTGGCCGGCGGCGTAGACCTCGGCGTTGTCGAAAAAATTGATGCCGGCGTCGTAGGCGGTGTGGAGGAGTTTCTTGGCGACGGGATCGCCGATTTGTTTGCCGAAGGTGACCCAGGCACCAAAGGAGAGGGCGGAAATTTGCAGGCCGGAGCGGCCGAGGTTGCGGTAAATCATGAGCGGAGGCAGCGAGGTGGGAGAGCGGAGTGGAGGCGAGGATGGCGCACGGAACACACGGAAGACACGGAAGAACTCAAACCGGGAGAAACGAAACCGGGCGAATCATGGGCTGAGCCAAGATTTGGCGGCGGTGAGATCGGCGGCGATGAGGCCGTGGCTGGCCGTGACCGACTGCTGCGTCACTTCGGCTCCGCCGGCCCGTAGGAGGGCCGCGAGGCGGGGCGGGTGGTCGAGCGGGACGATGGGATCGGCGGTGCCGTTGAGGAGAAGCACGCGCTTGTCGGAGAGGGACGCCGAGGTGGCGGGTTGATCGAGGACCACCATCGAACGGAGGAGCACGGCGCCGCCGAGGACGGCGGGGCGGAGCTGGAGGATCGTGGCGGCGATATTGGCGCCGTTGGAGAAGCCGACGGCGGTGAGGCGAGTCGGATCGAGGCCGTAGTGGGTGCAGGCGGCGGCGATGAAGTCCGCGAGGGCGTGGGTGCGTCGGTCGATCTCGGCGGGATCGAAACGGCCCTCGGCGAGCCGGGCGAAAAAGCGAAGCGCGCCGCGCTCAGAGACATCGCCACGCGGGCTCAGAACGGCGGCACCGGGAGCAAGGGTGCGCGCCAGCGGCAGGAGGTCGCGCTCGGTGCCGCCGGTGCCGTGGAGGAGAAGAAGCGGTGCGGCGTTGGGATCTGTGCTGGGATGGTAGAGGTGGTGGTAGGAGGAGAGTGACACGAGAGGAGAAAGAGTTCTGGAAACCGGCGGGCGAGTCTCGAAAAATTTGTCATCTAATAGATGACAAATATTGGGTCGCGAGCGGTCGTTTTCAGGTAAGAGCTCCGAAAAAATTGTCATCCATTAGATGACAAATGGGCCGGAGCGTGCGGGCCGAGGCGGAAGCGTGAGTGAGGGCAGGTGGGATTCGATCTCGGCGCGCTGTGATTCGTAGTGGGCCGGGAGCTTGAGGGCGGTGCCAAGCGTGGCGAGCGGTTCGTCGACGGTGAAACCGGGGTTGTCGGTCGCGATTTCAAACAGAACGCCCTCGGGTTCGCGGTAGTAGATCGAGTGAAAGTAGGTTCGGTCCATGACCGGGCTGACGTGGAGATCGAGGCCGACCAGGATTTTGCGGGCTTCGCCCTGGGTGGTGTCGTCCGGCGTGCGGAAGGCGATGTGGTGGACCGTGCCGGCGCCGGAGAGTCCGCGGGGGAGCTTCGGATCCACTAGGAGATCGACGTAGCTGCCGGGTCCGCCGGTGGCGACCGTGTAGCGGGTGCGGCCGCCGTCGGTCTGCGTGACGCGGTAGCCCATCGCGCCGGTGAGGAGCGCGCCGGTGGGGGCGGTGGAGGTAACGGCGAGCGTCACCGAGTGGAAGCCGCGAATGCCGTGGGCGGCGGAGATCTCCGGGTGCGCGTTGGCGGTGCGGGTATCGGGCTCGGAGGTCGTGACGAGTTCCAAAACGAGACCGTCGGGATCGGTGAAGGCGAGGACCTTATCGCCAAAACGGGAGACAGGCGCGGCGTGACCGACGCCGTGGGCGAGCAGGCGAGTCGTCCAAAAAGGCAGGCTGCCGGCCGGCACCGAAAAGGCGGTGGCGTAGGCCTGGCCGTGTCCCGGACGGCCGCGACGAATGCCGGACCAGGGGAAGAAGGTCAGAACGGAGCCCGGGGTGCCGACGCTATCGCCGTAGTAGAGGTGGTAGGTGGACGGGTCGTCGAAGTTTACGGTGCGCTTGATCAGGCGCAGGCCGAGCACGCGCGTGTAGAAATCGACGTTACGGCGCGGATCGCCGGCGACGGCGGTGACGTGATGGAGACCGGTGAGAGCGAG
The DNA here is from genome assembly GCA_945869845.1 of Opitutus sp. GAS368. Classification (GTDB taxonomy): domain Bacteria; phylum Verrucomicrobiota; class Verrucomicrobiia; order Opitutales; family Opitutaceae; genus Tous-C4FEB. The sequence continues at coordinate 20,095 of CAMBRG010000036.1, forward strand.
CGTGGAGGAGGCGGCGGAGGGGTTCACGAATAAGATGCTTTGATATTGAAACAATGCGTAGGTAGCGGGGGATTGCAAGCGGCGGGGCGTCGTGGGTAGGGGCGTCTCTCCGAGACGACCGCGGACACCTCAGAGAGGCGGCCCCACTTGGGGCAGGTGCCTTCGGCGGGAGAGGGTCCGAGCTCTGAGTTGACGGACGATCCTAGCTGGACAGGATACTGTCCATATGAACGCCATCACCTATACGGTAGCGCGCGAGAATCTCGCCTCGACCATGGATAAGGTTTGCGACGACCGGGAGCCGGTGATCATCACGCGCAACCGCGATCAAGCGGTGGTCATGGTCTCGCTGGAAGATTACAAGGCGATGGAGGAAACGGCGTATTTAATGCGGAGTCCGGCCAATGCGCGGCGACTTTTGGCTTCGATCAGGCAATTGGAGTCCGGACAGGGGAAGGTCAGAAAATTGAAGGAAGTCTGAGGCGATGGCCGCGACTCAGTTGGTTTTTTCGGCCAAGGCATGGGAGGAATACCTGTATTGGCAGGCGACCGACGAGAAGCAGGTTCGACGAATCAACCAGCTCATCAAAGAGGTGATGCGCGAACCGTTCAGTGGAATCGGCAAGCCCGAGCCGTTGCGGCACGCATTCCAGGGTTATTGGTCGCGGCGAATCGATAGCGAGCATCGCCTAGTTTACAAAGTCGTAGGCGAGCAGCTTTGGGTGGCGCAGGTGCGCTTTCACTATCGGGGTTAATCCTGGTTCTCGGCTCGGAAGCATCACCACCCGTAGTTCCGCTTGATGCGAAGGGCTTCGTAGAGGTCAGTTGAGAGCTCCGTGATGAAGCGGCTTGGGGTCAGCATCATGCCGCCGGGGCCGGCGCGGGAGGCGATCTTTGGGTAGCTTAGATAGAGCTCGTTGCGAGCGCGCGTCACGGCCACGTAGAAGAGGCGGCGTTCTTCTTCGACGTCGCCGCTCTCGATCGCGCGGCGGCCGGGGAATTGGCCGTCGGCGAGACCGATCAAAAAGACGACGTCATATTCAAGGCCTTTGGCCTGATGGATCGTCGTGAGTTTCACGGCGTCGGTTTCGGGGTCGACGCGGCGCTCGCTGGTCTCGCCGTTGAGAAGCACGATTTGCGCGAGGAAGTCCTGCGTCTCATCGAAGCGCTGAGCGAAGCCGATGAGGGCTTTCAGTTCTTCGAGGCGGTCCACGTAATCGGCGTAGGCGCCTTTGAGGTAGTCGCCATACCAGCCCTCGATGGCGATCTCGACGGTCTCGGGCGGCTTGCGGGTCTGCATCGCCTCGGCGACCTGTTGGAGCGAGCTGCAGAAATTCGGCCAGTCTTCACGGGCGTCTTTGGCGACTTTGCTGAGGACGTCGTCGGTCGCGAGGACGTCGATGAAGTTCTTTTGGAGGAGCTGGGCGTTTTCGCGGGCGACAGTGTAGATCTTCTGCGCGCCCTTTTCGCCGATCTTGGGGAGAAGAATGGCGATGCGTTGCCAGGCCTGCTCGTCGGCGGGGTTGTAAACGAAGCGGAGGAGGGCGATGAGGTCGCGGATGTGTTGGCGCTCGAAAAATTTCACCCCGCTCGTGATCTGGTAGGGAACGGCGGCGCGGGAGAGGGCGAGTTGGATTTCGAGCGCGAGAAAATGCGAGCGGTAGAGGATGGCGATCTCGTTGAGCGAAACGCCGTCGTCTTCGACGAGGGAGCGGATGCGCTTGAGGATGAACTCGGCCTGTTCGCGGTCATCCATGGCTTGGACGACGAACGGTTTTTGGGAGTTGGCGCGGTGGGCGCGGAGTTCTTTCTCGAAGTGGCGGCCTTTGGGTTGGGCCTCGAGGACGCCGTTGGCGAGGGCGAGGATCTGGGGCGTCGAACGGTAATTGGTCTCGATGCGGTGGATGACGGTGCCGGGGTGACGCTCAGGGAACGTCATGATGTTTTCGAAGTCGGCGCCGCGCCACGAGTAGATGCACTGGGCGTCGTCGCCGACGGCCATCACGCGGTGGTGGGCGGCGAGTTTATCGACGATCTGGGCCTGGAGCGTGTTGGTGTCCTGATACTCGTCGACGAGGACGTGGCGGAAGCGCTGGGCAAAATGTTGGGCGACCTCGGGGGCGTCGGTGAGGAGCTTGAGCCAAAGTTCGAGTAGGTCGTCGTAGTCGACGACGTTTTGCTCGCGCTTTTTCTTGGCGTAGGCGGCGGCGAAGGGCGGGAAGCGGTGGGAAATCTCGCTGTATTGGGGGAACTGGTCGGTGACGGTCTGCGCGAGGGAGAGCTGAGTGTTGCGGGCGAGAGAGAGGACGCTGAAGAGCGGGCCGGGCTTGGGGTTGGTTTTGTCCTTAAAGAAAAGGCGATCCTCGGTTTCGACGGTCTGCTTGAGCAGCGATTCAGATTCGTCGGCGTCGAGGATGGTGAAATTTTTTGGCAAGCCGATGGCTTCGCCGTGCATCCGAAGGGCGCGGTGGCCGATGCCGTGGAAGGTGCCGCCCCAAAAGCGACCGGGCTCGTAACCGGTGAGCTGTTGCACGCGGTGGAGCATTTCCTTGGCGGCTTTGTTGGTGAACGTGAGGAGAAGAATTTCCCAAGGCTTCACGCCTTGCGAAATGAGGTAGGCGACGCGGTAGGTGAGGGTGCGGGTCTTGCCGGAGCCGGCACCGGCCAGGACGAGGATCGGCCCGGGTGGGGCGGTGACCGCGGCAAACTGTTCGTCGTTGAGCAGCGCACGAAAATCAATGGGCGGGAAGCCGGGGGGGCCGGAAGGGGCGTCGAGTTCGAAGTCCATGCGTGGGGTGACGGTCGCGGATCGGCGCGGCGGCGCAAAGGAGAAATGCGGGCGCGCGGAGTGCGCGGGTGCGGAACCAAGGGCGACAGGCTTCGGCGGCGGCGAAGGGATCAGATCAGCACGAGCTCGTTGCGGTGGACGACCTCGAGGCGCTTGCGGTCGGGGTGTAGGGCGCGGAGGGCGTCGGCCTTCAGGCCGGCGAGGGCGGGGATTTCTTTGGCCGAGAAATGAGTTTTGCCTCGGGCGAGCACGGTGCCGTCGGGGCCGGCGATGTTGACGATATCGTCGGCGGCGAAATCGCCGCGGGCGTGGGTGACGCCGACGGCGAGCAGGCTGCTGCCGCGTTCGCGGAGGATGGGCACGGCGGGGGCGTTGACGAAGATCGTACCGGCGGGACGCTGGAAGTAGGCGAGCCAGTGTTTCTTGGCGTCGAGCGGGATGCCGCTCGGGACGAAGAACGTGCCGGGTCCGGTGCCGCCGAGGAGGCGGGCGATGATCGCGGGCTCGGAGCCGCTAGCGATAAAGACACCGCAGCCGGCGCGGGTGGCGAGTTTGGCGGCGGTGATTTTGGAAATCATGCCGCCGGTGGCGGTCTCGCTGGTGGTGCCGCCGGCCATGGCCTCGATGGTCGGGGTGATTTTTTCCACGACTGGCACGATCTCGCCGGTGCCCTTCAGGTCGATGAGACCGGGCGCGGTGGAGAGAATGAGGAGGTGATCGGCCTCGACGAGGCTGGCGACGAGGGCGGAGAGCGTGTCGTTGTCGCCGAATTTGATTTCGGCGGCGCTCACGGTGTCGTTTTCGTTGATGATCGGGATGGCGCCGTAGCCGATGATCTGACGGAGCGTTTCACGGACGCCGAGGTAGCGGGAGCGGACGCGGAGGTCGTCGTGGGTGAGGAGAACTTGGGCGACGGTCAGGGCGTGGGGCGTGAAAGCAGTTTGCCAAACCTGCATGAGACGCGACTGGCCGATGGCGGCGCAGGCCTGTTTTTTGGAAACGTCTTTGGGCTTTTTGGTGAGCGCGAGTGCGCCCAGGCCGAGACCGACGGCGCCGGAGGAGACCACGATCACTTCGGTGCCAGCGGAGCGAAGCGTGGCGAGTTGCGTGGCTAGGTCGGCGATGCGGGCGGTGTCGAGCTGGCCGATGCCGGAGGTCAGGACGCCGGTGCCGAGTTTGACGACGACACGCCGGGGGGCGCGGCTGGAGATTTCTTTTTTCAACGCGGGGACGCGGAAAGCGCGGGCGGGCAAACAGGCGGCGGGGAAGGGCGGGTCGAAGATCCCGCCCTACGACTTAGGCTCAGACGGTGAGCAAATCCTTCTCTTTGTGAGCGAGGTGGTCGGCGATGCTCTTGATGGAGGCGTCGGTCGCGGCCTGAATGTCTTTTTCGAGACGCTTGGCCTCGTCTTCGGGGAGCTTGGCTTTTTTGACCGACTCCATGACGTCGCGGCGGACGTTCCGGACGTGAACCCGGCCCTCCTCGGCGAGGCGGTAGGCGTTTTTCACGAACTCAATGCGGCGCTCCTTGTTCATGTCGGGCAGCGGGATGCGGATGACCTTGCCGTCGGGGATCGGGTTGAAACCGAGGTTGGCCTCTTGGATGCCCCTGATGATGTCTTTGATGAGTGAGGTGTCCCACGGCTGAATTTGAATCAGGCGGGCGTCGGGCGTGCTGATGGCCGCGCACTGTTTGAGCGGGGTGCGGGTGCCGTAGGCCTCGACCAGCACGGTCTCGACCATCGCGGGCGTGGCTTTGCCGGTGTGGATGGAGCTAAATTCGTGGAGCGTATGATCCACGGCTTTTTTCATTTTGGCTTGGGCTTCGGCGAGGAAAGAAGAGGACATGGGTGGAAAAAATTGGGATTAACGATGAAGGATTTTCGGTTGCCGGAGTGACGGCGCCGGAGGCTAGTTTTTGACTAAGGTGCCGATCTTTTCACCGAGGACAGCTTTGCGGATGGCGTGCTCGTCGTTGAGGTCGAAAACGAGGATCGGGACGTTGTTGTCCAAGCAAAGGGAAAATGCGGTCGAGTCCATGACGTTGAGCCGCTGTTTTAGGGCGTCTATGAACGTGATTTGGTCGTATTTGACGGCGTCGGGGAATTTCTTCGGGTCCTTGTCGTAGATGCCGTCGACCTTGGTGGCCTTCATGATGATGTCGGCGTGCATCTCGGAGGCGCGCAGGGCGGCCGTGGTATCGGTGGAGAAATACGGGTTGCCGGTGCCGGCGGCGAAGATGACGACGCGGCCCTTTTCGAGGTGGCGCATGGCGCGGCGGAGGATGAACGGCTCGGCGATCTGGTTCATCGGGATGGCGCTCTGGACGCGGGTGGTGACCCCCATTTTTTCCAGACCGTCCATGAGAGCGAGGGCGTTGATAACGGTGGCCAACATGCCCATGTAGTCGCCGGTCGTGCGGTCGACGCCGCGTTGGGCGCCTTGGAGACCGCGGAAGATGTTGCCGCCGCCGATCACGACGCAGACTTCGACGCCGAGATCGGCGATTTCCTTTACCTGACTGCAGGTTTTTTCAAGCGTGTCGGCGTCGATGGGATCGCCGGTTTTACCTCCGCGCAGAACCTCGCCAGAGAGCTTAAGGACGATACGTTTATACTTCACGCCGAGCGCGACACGTTTGTTGGCATGCATGGTGCGTGAGGAAACGATTGTGCAAAATCGGCGTCAATGCCCGAGATGGTACGATCGGAGGCAAACCGCTGTAACCGGGAGTGAAGTCAGTGGTTTTCCGCAAAATCCGACCGACTGTGCGGCCGGGGGAAATCAGACTTCGCCGCTGGAGACGCCGGAAACGTCCGGTGTTTCCCCGACCCTCCAGCTTACGACGACTGAGGGCTTGCCGGCTTCCGTTGGCTCTCTCACGTTCGCAGGCTTCATGAAAAAAGCCCTCATCACCGGCATCACCGGGCAAGACGGTTCGTATCTCGCCGAGCTCTTGCTGGCCAAAGGCTACGAAGTTCACGGGGTGATTCGCCGGGCCTCGACCTTCAATACGAGCCGGATCGATCACCTTTACCGCGACCCGCACGTTAACGGCGTGAAGCTCCATCTCCACTACGGCGACCTCGCCGATTCCGTGCAGATGGTAAAGCTGCTCTACGAGCTCCAGCCGGACGAAATCTACAATCTCGGCGCTCAATCTCATGTGCGCGTTTCCTTTGATATCCCGGAGTATACGGGTGACGTGGTGGGGCTCGGCTCGGTGCGAATCCTCGAGGCGATCCGCGAAGCCGGTCTCGTGAAGAAATGCCGCTTCTACCAAGCTTCGTCCTCCGAGATGTTCGGCAAGGTCCAAGAGGTTCCTCAGGTTGAAACCACGCCGTTTTGGCCGCGCTCGCCCTACGGTTGCGCGAAAATGTATGCCTACTGGCTCACGGTAAATTACCGCGAGAGCTACAACCTCCACGCCTCCAACGGCATCCTCTTCAACCACGAGAGCCCGCGCCGGGGCGAAACCTTCGTCACCCGTAAAATTACCCGTGCGGCCACTCGGATCAAACTCGGCCTCCAAGACCGCCTTTACATGGGCAACCTCGACGCCCAGCGCGACTGGGGCTACGCCAAGGAATACGTCGAGATGATGTGGGTCATGCTGCAACAGGACCAACCCGACGACTACGTGGTCGCGACGAATGAGACCCACACGGTGCGGGAATTTATCCAAGAGACATTCGGTCTGCTGAATCTTGATTGGGAGAAATACGTGACCTACGACGCCCGTTACGAGCGTCCCGCCGAGGTGGAACTCCTGATCGGCAATCCCGCCAAAGCCAAAAAGCAACTCGGCTGGGAACCGAAAGTTAAGTTTAAGGAGCTCGTGAAAATTATGACCGAGGCCGACCTCGAACTGGCCAAGCGCGAGGCTCAGATCGCGAAACTGCCGTTGCCCTGATTGCGAACCACGAACCACCCGAACGACCCGAAACCGGCGTAATTGCCGGGCTCACTTTCGACTTTCGTGTGTTTGGTGTGTTTCGTGGTAAATCGGCTCTTCTCACCATGAGGCTCTTCATTGCAGGTCACAACGGGATGGTCGGCGGAGCGCTCGTCCGTCGCTTCTCCCGCGAGTCTGGCACCACGTTGCTGCTCCGCACGCGCCGCGAACTCGATCTCACCTCGGCGACCGCAGTCGATGCGTTTTACGCCGCCGAGAAGCCCGACGTCGCCATCATCGCTGCGGCCAAGGTCGGCGGTATCCACGCCAACAACACCTACCCGGCCGAGGTCCTCTTCGAAAACTTGGCGATCGCCGCCAACACGATCAACGGCGCCT
>CAMBRG010000037.1 GCA_945869845.1 Opitutus sp. GAS368
TGAAAGGCGTGAAGCGGATCGGATGAGTGGGCGTTTGGGCGCTGCGGCCTGGGCTAGAGCCGGTCAGCCGCTTCGGTTCCACGTTAGCCTGAATTGAGTTTGGCCGCGCCGAAGAGGAGGTCGAAGTCGCCGACGGAATCGCAGTTGGAGTCAATTTTTGTGGGCGCGGCCAAGCTCGTCCGCACCGCAGATTGGGTCCTTCGTGGGTTGGCCCAGCAGCCACGAAAAATTTCACGGACTCAAGTGCATCACAAATTTGGAACAATGGTTTTTCGTAGTTGCCAAAGACAGCGCTTCTGAGCGTCTAATAAACGCTTTCTGCGACGAATACCAATGACTTTTTTGGCTAAAATGGTTCCAAGGCGATTTTCGATTATTCTCACTTTTTTTGTGGCCGGATTTTGTCGTGCTCATTCCGTTGTTCCACTTGTGGAAGGGACTTTGCCGGAGGATTTCTTGCCGGATCTTAAAATGATTTTGAGTTCAGCTTTGCGGCAATCGCCGCAAACATTGTCGAACGAAATTTATGTAGCGCAGGCGGAATATACTCGGACGAGTACGGCGGCGCAGCGTTTGCCGAGTGTGAGCTCTAGCGCCTCCTTCGCTTTGAGCCGGATTACGACTGAAATTCCTGCCCCCGCCGGTGGTTTTCGCCCTGGGCAACCCACCACCAACGAAGACACTGCTTACGGTCCGTACTACGGAGTTTCGCTCTCCCAAAATCTATTCACATGGTATCAAGTAACGAACCAGATCAAAATTGCGGATATTGGGATCAGGATCGCGGAGAAAAATTACGCCGGGGCCTACGCGGCGCTCGCCGAAACGATCCGGGGCCAGTACTTAGGGTTAATTTTCCAGAAAGTCAGTTTACGCAACCAGCGCTTTAGCCTGAATCAGACTGCACGTTTGCTGGCTCTCGACGAGGAGCGTTTACGGACGGGGAGTTTGGCCCCGGCCGAGTTGATCCAACCACGTGCTGGCTATGCGACTGCACGTTTGGCCATGGCGCGCTCCGAGGCGCTTTATGCTTCCTCATTACGTCGGCTCGCGCGGCTCGCTGGTCTTGGAACGATCAACGAGGCGGCGATCCCGCTGGAGGTCCCGAAGTGGTCCGCAGCACCCGAGGCCCCTGCTTCGTTGGCGGCGTTGTTTAAGCGCGATGGGGTTGAGATTACGTTTCAGGGCCAGGTTAACGCTCTGCGCCTGAAGGAGGCTGACTTGAATTATAAAAATACCAGCACGCGTTTGCTCCCTCGCTTTGCAATTTCTGCCAATGTATCCAAATACAATAGTCAGACGGTAACGGCCACGACAATTACGCAGCAGGCGGCGGTTTCCACCTCGGCCTCGATCGGCGGCTCTTGGACGATTTTCGATGGTTTCGCCACTCGCGCCGCCAAGCGAGGCGTACTCGCGAGCAAGCGCTTGATTGAGCAGCAGCAAAAAAATCTCGCCGTTCAGGTCGCCGACCAGCTTGAAACCTTGATCCAGTTTATCAATTTTGCGGCGCAGACTTTGGAAATGACGGAAACCATCCGCGTCAGTTATGTGGTGAACGTAGACCGCGTGCGTGATGAGTTGAAGCGAGGCAGCGTGACGGAAGACGCAGTTACCACCAGCCTCATGCAACTTTACGCCCAAGATGCGGCGGTGGTCTCGGCTCGGATTGAGCTGATGAGCCGTTGGTGCGAACTCGTTTCTCTCCTCGGCGTCGACCCAGTCTTGAATCAACTCCCCGCCCGTTATGCCCACTAAAACTGATCGTTCCAATTTAGGCCTTAAACTTGGGCTGCTCCTGCTGCTTTCGCTTGGTTTGGGCGGATATTTTGTTCTAACCGGGCGCGCGGCGGCTAAGGTTGCGATTGTGACCAAAGGCCGCGCCGTCAATTCCGTGCCGGGCACTTTGGTAATCAGGGCAGAATATGAACAACCGCTTGTGAGTGAAATCGCCGGCCGGGTCATTGAGAAAGACTTTAATCTCGACCCCGGCAACCAGGTGAAAAAGGGCGATGTGTTATGCCGCATCGATCGAACCGATACCCAAATTGAAATCGAGAATATCGAAAGCGAAGAGAGCGCCTTGAAACGCCGCATCGAAGTCGGTTCGCTGACCGAGCTTGAGCGTCAAACGGCTCGTGAGGCCCTAGACCAATTTGAACGCATGTATAAACTAGGTAGCGTCGCTGAATCCGATATCATTAAACAAAGGCGCGCATACAAGGCCATGGAAATTAAGGTCGAAAACGACAAGATATCCAGCCAAGCCTCGTTAAACAGTTACATCAATCAGCTCAAAGTGAAACGCCGTATCGTCGAGAAAATGACGATCACGGCGCAGTTTGACGGCGTGGTTTCTGCGGTCTTGGTGCATCCTGGTGCCTTGATCAACGCGAATACCTCCTTGGCGACACTGATCACGATCAACCGCGTCGTTGAAGCGAAGATCAGCCAAGAAAACTTCGCCGGCATCGCGCTCGGTCAAAACGCTATCGTGCGTTTCCTTGGCCACGAAGAGGACATTTACGACGCCAAGATCGTCAAGATTATGCCAACCGCCGAAGCCGATACCCAACGCTATATTGTGCATCTTGATGTGAACGTTAAGGGCCGTAACGAACTGCTTGTACCCGGTCTCACCGGCGAAGCCAGCATTGTGGTGGGTGAGCGCGATGCCGAAGCCCTTGTGCCGCGCCGTGCGGTTTTTGGTAATGGTATCTACGTCGTCGAAGACGGTCGCGTGAAACGTCGCAAAGTGGAGCTTGGTTACGTCAGCCTCAACATCGTCGAAGTCATCAAAGGCCTGAAAGCCGGTGAATTGGTTATCGTGGATGACATCGACAAATACCGCGAAGGTGACCGCGTGAACACCGAGGTCGTAAAATAATCAACCCCGACTCAGTAGCCCTGTAGTTTCCTGTTTTGATGTCGCCAAACCTTCGTATCGCCCTCCGTTTCCTTACAGCGAAGAAACGCGCGATGCTCATGAGCCTCTCTTGCACCGTGCTCGGCGTGGGCCTCTTCGTGCTGACTCAGGCCACGACGAGCGGATTTGAGGAGTTTTTTATCAAGACCATCCTCGGGACCGACGGCGCGATGCGGGTCGAGGATAAGATTCAAGACACGCTCCGTCAGATGACGGCCGGTGGGGGTTCCGATTTTCAAATCAGCCAACGCCAAGGGCTGAAATACATCGAAGGCGTTGAGGAGCCCAAACTCATCATCAACGCGCTCAAAGATTTCTCCAATGTCTCGGGCGCAGCTCCCGTGTTGCGTGGATCCGTCTTGGTGCGCGCCGATTTCAAGAACGAGTCGGCCCAAGCTTTCGGCATTTCGCTGGAAGATCACCTGAAAGTCTCCGATCTCGGACGCCAAATTGTGCAGGGTGACGTCGCGACGTTTCGCGAACAGCCCGCCGGCGCGCTCATGGGCCGGGTGCTGGCTGATCGTTTGCAGCTTTCTACAGGCAGTACTTTCATCCTCGAAGCCCAAGGTCAGCGCCTGCGCTACACCGTAAGCGCCATTTACGAAACGGGCGTGGCCGACATAGATAAGATGCGGGTCTATATCCACCTGAGCGAGGCGCGTTCGCTGCTGAAAAAACCCAGCGGAGTCTCGTTCGTGCAAGTGAATTTGTTTGAGAAGGATCGCGCGCCTCAAAACGCCCTGCAAATGCAAGAGGTGCTCAAGCACAGCGCCAAGCCTTGGCAGGAACGCGAAAAATCATGGCTATCGACGTTTCGTGCGCTGCGGATTTCTTCCGCGATCACGGTCTCGGTGTTTACCCTCATTGCTGGTTTGGCGATGTTTAACACTTTGGCCATGATAGTCCTAGAAAAGACAAAAGACATCGCGATCCTCCGGTCGATGGGCTACGAACGTCGTGATATCACGCAAATTTTTCTTTGGCAGGCGGGCATCGTGTTGACGATTGGAGCTGTCTTGGGATGCATTGTGGGGGCCTTGTCGACACTCGGAGTTTCCTATATGCCGCTGCCCATCAGTGGCATATTCAAGACGGAGACATTCGTTGTTTCGTGGAACGCCTGGCACTATGTGGAGGCGATCACGACCGCAGCGTTGATGGTTATGATCGCTAGTGTGATTCCTGCGCGGCGCGCGGCGCGGTTAGAACCCGGCGACATCGTTCGCGGAACCGCCCAATAATTACTATTTCTGCGATGGCTTTTACTAATGAGCTAGCACTTCGATGCGACGGATTGCACCGGTATCTCGGGCAGGATGATGCTCGGGTTCATGTCTTAAAGGGCGTATCGTTTGCGGCGCGCCGCGGCGAAGTCTATGCGATAGTTGGACCGTCTGGTTGTGGTAAATCGACGTTGCTTTACTTGCTCGGCTTATTGGATCGCCCGGACGGCGGAGAGATTGAAATTAATGGGCAATTGATGTCCACGTCCGACGATGCTGCTAGGACTGCCGCCCGATGTGAACATATCGGGTTCGTTTTTCAGTTTCACTTCTTGATGTTGGAGTTTTCAGCGCTCGACAACGTGATGATGCCGATGCGCAAGCTCGGTCGCTTATCCCAGCAAGAGATGGTGGAACGCGCCCATTCTTTGCTTTCGTCGGTGGGACTGGGCGATAAAACCCATCGACTGGGCACGCAGTTGTCGGGTGGTGAACAGCAGCGGGTTGCGGTCGCTCGGGCTCTCGCCAATCAGCCGTCAATTATTCTGGCAGATGAACCGACGGGAAACCTTGATGTGAAAAACTCAGGTTTGGTTTTCGACCTGTTGACTCGGCTCGCGAAGGAGAATGGACAGGCAGTTATCTTAGTAACGCATAATCCTGAAATAGCCGCACGTTGCGATTTTACTCGGCCGATGCGCGACGGTCTTTTTGCGTAAAGCCAGTAGGCGGCAAAGGCCCCTCGTTCTGGTTTTTAAAGATACCCCTTGGGTCATGTCTGGTAAGTAAACGGGTGTAAAGTAGCCACTAAACCGCTACGTAGCGCTTGCCGGCCGCATAGAATAAAATATGCAAAACTTTGCTTTGAAGGAATTAACTTTTTTTTGGGGCGACGGCGGCTAGGGCGGGATAAAAATCAAGGCCCACCGGGAAGCTACGCGGGACGCGGCGGCGCGGCGGCGCGACGCCGCTGCTGCAGGTGGGATGTGACGGCACCTTGTATTTAAGGATCGAGGGGATGCTCGGTATCGTGCGGTCCGGGGTGCGGTCCGGGGCGCTTTCGCGGGATCTATGGGCGGTGTTCACGCTGCCCAGTTTTCAGGCGCCACCTCAGCCGTGCATAAATTAGTTTTCTTCCGCGATTCTTGTTCGTCGCTTATTAAGAAACAGAAACGGAGCAAACGGGAATTTTTAGTTTACAATAGAAAGTGCTCTCTCTTTTGCTGAAGGCTATTACGCCGAAAACCACATCTTCCCTGGAGCAGTCTCCAGACCATGCCACAGCCCCGGGTTGCGCATGTTTCGGATCGAGTGCCCGTCGTTTTGGTTCGAACGCGGAATGCGTTCAAGGCCTCGGATTTGTGCTTTTGTCCCGAAATCGAGGACTCAACTTGAAATCAAAAACATTTCCTAGCGAGCTCCGCGGGTTGACGAGCGGTTAAGTCGTTAAATTTCACGTTCCATGTCGAAAATTTTCCCGAAGTCTGCCAACAGCCTTCCGCTTCAAATCATCATTTATTTGGTGGTTTTGATCGGGATTGCGACCGCAGGTGTCACTTACTACATGACGCCGAAGTACACGCGGATCGGGTATGCGCCCGTCCAGCCGGTCCCGTTTAGTCATGAGAAGCACGTCTCCGAACTAGGGATGGATTGCCGTTTTTGCCATAGCAACGTCGAGAAGTCGGGTCATTCAAACGTACCGACTTCGCAGACCTGCATGAATTGTCACAACCAGATTAAGACCAGCAGTCCTCTACTGGCTCCGGTTCGTGAAAGCTATGCCAGCGGTGATTCGGTGCCGTGGGTTTGGATTCATAAGACGCCTGATTACGCCTACTTCAACCACGCGGCGCACGTAAACCGAGGGGTGAGCTGCGTCGAGTGTCACGGCAAGATCAACGAAATGGAAGTGGTCGCTCATAACCAGTCGCTCAGCATGGGATTCTGCCTTGAGTGCCATCGCAATCCCGAGACGCGGGTCCGCGATCCGAAGGACGTTTACGATCTCAATTCTCAAACCATCGCGGCCAAGGCTGGAGTCGAGGCCGGCGTAAAGTTCGTCCACGATTGGAAGATCAAGCCGCCACAGAGTTGCTCCGGCTGCCACCGATGAAACGTAAATTTGACCATTCCGCCCCGTCCGAAAGCGCGCTCACTGGGCCCCGTTATTGGCGCAGTCTCGACGAACTCACGGCCACCCCAGGCTTTCAGCAGCACTTGGCTCGCGAGTTTCCCGAGGGCGCGTCCACTCTCGATGGAGTAGATCGCCGCAGTTTCATGAAGCTCATGGCGGCCTCGTTCGCTTTGGGCGGTCTCGGTCTCGCCGGTTGCCGTCGGCCCGAGAAAAATATTCTTCCTTTCGGCAAATCGGTTGAAGGCGTCATCCCTGGGTTGCCGCAATACTTTGCGACCGCGATGCCGCTTCGTAAATCCGCGATCCCGCTGCTGGCCGAGACGCATCAAGGTCGGCCGACGAAGCTCGAAGGAAATCCAACTTACGCCCCGCACGGCGGCGCCAGTTCTCTCCTCGCTCAAGCCTCGGTGCTCGATCTTTACGATCCCGAGCGGGCGACGGTCAACACCAGCAAGGGCGATGTCCTTTCGGCTGCCGCAGCCAACGATCTTTTGGCCGGAGTCGGCAAGACCTACGCTGCGGTCCAAGGCGCGGGACTCGCGTTTCTCGCCGAGCAATCGTCTTCGCCGACGCGGGCGCGACTTGTGGCGCAGCTTCGAGCCAAGTTCCCCAAAGCGGTTTGGTCGGAGTATGAACCTGTCAGCGACGAACCCCCGACAACTGCAGCTCGGGCGGTGTTCGGAGCGGTGGTGAAGCCAATCTATCGTTTCGCGAAGGCGGAGCGGATTGTTTCGCTCGACGCCGATTTTTTAAGCGCCGAGTCGGCTAGCCTTTATTACGCCCGCGAATTCGCCAAGGGGCGTCGCGTGACGAAAAAAGAAGACCCGATGAATCGACTCTACGTGGCCGAGAGTGCGCTCACGCTCACCGGCTCGATGGCCGACCATCGCCTCCGCCTCGCCAGTAGCCATATCTTATCTTTTGCGGCGGCCCTCGCCGGCAAAATTACCGGCGACGCAGTCTATGCGCGTCTCGCGGAGGGACTCGATCTCAAACCTGAGTGGATTGCCGAGTGCGCCGCCGATCTCGCCGCGCACAAGGGCTCCAGTCTTGTCGTCGCCGGAGCGCACCAACCCGCCGCAGTTCATGCGATCGCCTACGCGATCAATGCGTCGCTCGGAAACATCGGCCGCACGGTCGACTTCGTCGAAGTCGCCGCCGATGAGTCTGTCTCCATCTCGGACCTCGCCAAGGCCATCACGGCAAATTCGGTCAAAACTCTGGTCGTCCTCGGAGGCAATCCCGCTTACAACGCGCCCGCCGAGCTGAACTGGCCCGCGCTCCAAAAATCCGTCGGCGAAGTTATTCGCTTTGGCTACCATTCCGACGAGACCTCGGCTCTCGCCGGCACGCACCTAGCGGCCGCGCATTATCTCGAATCTTGGGGCGACGCGCGGACGGCCGACGGAGTCGTCGTGCCCGTGCAGCCGATGATTCTACCGCTTTTCGGCGGGATCACCGAGATCGAGACGCTCGCCCGCATTTTGGGACTACCCAAAACTGACGGCTACTCGCTGGTCTTCGATACCGTAACCGCTCTTGGCGGCGGCGATTCGGCTAAGACCTTCCGGCGTTTCCTGCACGACGGGCTGCTGGCCAACTCGGCCTATCCGATCGTTTCGGTCAATCTCTCGGGTCGCGGTCTTGCCCAAGTCCTCGGGAGCGTGGCGCCAGCGGTCGGCGCGCTTTCCCAGGCCAACCTCGAGGTGCGTTTCGTCGCCGACCACACGATGGACGACGGTCGCTTCGCCAACAACGGTTGGCTCCAAGAATGCCCCGATCCAATCACCAAGATTTCGTGGGATAACGCCATTCTCGTGAGTCCCCGACTCGGCAAGGAACTCGGCATCGAGCCTAAGGGTTCGTTGATCCAAGTCGCGCGCAAGGAAGAGGCCGACTTTACCCAAGGCGCGGAGAACGCTCATGTATTTACGTTAACCGTCGGCGGTCGCACGGTTCGCGGTCCGGTTCACATCCAGCCCGGTCTTTCTAATTACACCGTCGTCGTCGCTCTCGGCTACGGCCGCACGAAGTCTGGCCATGTCGGGACCGGTGCGGGATTCAGTGCCTACGGGCTCCGCACGGCGCAGGCTCCGGCGTTTGTCACGGGCGCGACCTTGGTCACGACCGGCACCCGGATGAAGCTCGCGAACACGCAGGAGCATTGGTCGATGGAAGGCCGAGATCTAATCCGCGAAGCCAATTACTCCGAGTATAAGGAGAATCCCGATTACGTGCGCGAAATGGGTATCGAGTCTCACGCGCCGTCGAATTTAGGCAAAGTAGGGGAGGCCATGACGCCTGCACAGCGCGCAACTGAAATCCCGCGCGGCGGTTCTCTCTATGAGACGCCGAAGTTTGATGGGGTGCACCAGTGGGGCATGTCGATCGATCTCAATACCTGCATCGGTTGCAACGCCTGCGTCGTTGCCTGTCAGGCCGAGAACAACATTCCAATCGTCGGCAAGGACCAGGTAATGCGCGGCCGCGAGATGCATTGGATCCGCCTCGATCGCTACTACTCTGACGGCAAGGCCGACGGACGCGCGATGGCCGACCTTTTTGGCGGCGAACCCAGCGGCAACAGCATCTTGCCGGAAGATCCCCAGATTTCTCTCCAGCCCATCGCCTGCGCCCAGTGCGAGCTCGCCCCGTGTGAGATTGTGTGCCCCGTCAACGCGACGGTCCATGACGACGAAGGTCTGAACACGATGGCCTACAATCGTTGCATCGGCACCCGTTATTGCGCGAACAATTGTCCGTATAAGGTGCGTCGTTTTAATTTCTTCGATTACAACCTGCGTCCGCTCGACAGCCTCTATCTCGGTCAACTGGCGCCGAAGGGCATGCCCGAGCTGGTGAAGATGGTGAAGAACCCCGAAGTCACCGTGCGGATGCGCGGTGTGATGGAAAAGTGCACCTACTGTGTGCAGCGCATTCAAAACGGGAAAATTCAGCACAAGGTCAAAACGGCGCAGGCCGGCCGACCGTCCGACGTCGTCGTGCCCGATGGCGTGATCAAGACGGCCTGCCAACAGGTTTGTCCGGTCGAGTCGATCGTCTTCGGCAACATTCTTGATCCGAAGAGCGAGGTCTCGGTCGCCAAGGCCCGCGAGCAGGACTACGCGCTGCTCGGCTACCTCAACATTCGTCCGCGCACGACTTACCTCGGCAAGCTGCGTAATCCAAATTCCAAGATGCCCGACTACGCCGCGCTCCCGCTCAGCCGCATAGAGTATAACAACAAGAACCATTCCGGCGATCACAGCTCCAGCCATGGCGAGAAACCTGAGAAACCCGCCAAGCAAAGCGGCGGCCACTCGTCCGTACTCCCCGGTAACCGCAGCGGAGGGCTGAGCTAATGGGCGCTCATCACGAATCTTCGTCTACGGCTCCGGCGATCCTTGCCGAGGTCAATCCCACGGCGCTCCCGCGTGCGATCTTGGTGGAAAACAACCGCAGTTACTCGTGGATCACTGAAAAAATCTGCGGCATCATCGAGGGCAAGACGCCAACTTGGTGGTGGGTCTGCTTCGCTTTGGCCTGTTTCGTTGCGTCGTTTACGGTTGCAGGCATTTCATACCTCGTCGCGACGGGCGTCGGCGTTTGGGGCCACGCCAATCCGGTCAACTGGGCGTGGGACATCGTCAATTTCGTCTTCTGGATTGGTATTGGTCACGCCGGCACCCTGATCTCCGCGATTCTCTGTTTGTTGCGTCAGAAATGGCGCACGTCGATCAATCGTGCGGCCGAGGCCATGACAATTTTTGCTGTCGTGTGCGCCGGTATCTTCCCGGTTTTCCACGTCGGTCGCGTGTGGTACGCATTCTATCTCTTTCCGATCCCGAACTCGAATGCGATCTGGCAAAATTTCCGTTCGCCGCTCGAGTGGGACGTATTCGCCGTCTCGACCTACGGGACGGTTTCTGTGCTCTTTTGGTATGTCGGTCTGTTGCCTGACCTCGCAATTTTGCGTGATCGCTTCGAGGCGGCCGGTCAACGGGCCCGCTCGTTTATCTACGGATTTTTTGCGATGGGCTGGCGCGGTTCGAACCGCCATTGGAGCAACTACGAAATGGCTTACCTCGTGTTGGCCGGCATTTCGACCCCGCTGGTTCTTTCCGTTCACACCATCGTCTCCTTCGACTTCGCCGTTTCGCTGCTGCCCGGTTGGCATACGACGATTTTCCCTCCGTATTTCGTCGCCGGGGCGATCTTCTCCGGCTTCGGCATGGTGCTCACCCTGATGTTGCCGCTGCGGGCGGTCTACGGTCTCCAAGACCTGATCACGCAGTATCACATCGACTGCATGTGTAAGATCACTTTGGCGACGGGCACGATCGTCGGCTACGCCTATGGCATGGAATTCTTCATCGCGTGGTATGGCGCGAATCCAAACGAAGGTTTCGCATTCGTGAACCGCGCGTTCGGTCATTACGCGTGGGCTTATTGGATTATGATTTCCTGCAACGTCATCACGCCGCAGTTCTTTTGGTTCAAATCGGTCCGCCACAACACCAGCCTGGTCTGGATCCTTTCGATCTTCGTCAATGTCGGGATGTGGTTTGAGCGCTTCGTGATTATCGTGACCTCGCTCGCCCGCGACTTCCTGCCGTCGAGCTGGGGCTACTATTCGCCGAGCATCGTCGAGATCTTTACGTTCTTCGGCACCTTCGGTGTCTTCTCGGTGCTGTTTTTGTTGTTCATCCGCTTCCTGCCCATCATGCCGATGGCCGAGCTTAAGGCCGTCACTCCGCAAGCCGATGTTCACGGCGGCGAGAAGCACTAATCGACCACGACCATGCCTCCTTCTTCTTACGGCTTGATCGCCACCTTTGAGACCGCCCCACAGATTTACCAAGCAGCGCAGAAAGTGCGTGATGCTGGTTACAAGAATTGGGACTGCATCACTCCTTTCCCGGTTCACGGGCTTGATGGCGCGATGGGTCTTGGTCGTTCGCAGGTTCCGCGGCTCTCCCTCGTGGGCGGGATCATCGGTTTCATCACTGGCATGACCATGATCTACTGGACCGGCGCGGTGGACTACGAACTGATCGTCGGCGGCAAGCCCTACTTCAGCCCGATGTTTGCTTTCCCGATCAGCTATGAGCTCACGATTCTCTTCACTGCGTTCGCCACGATCGGCGGGATGTTTTTTCTTAACGGGCTGCCGATGCACTATCACCCCGTATTGAAATACGAACACATCAAGCGCGGGATGGACGACACGTTTTTCATCGTCATCGAGGCACGCGATCCCCGTTTCAATCTCGCCAACACCAAGGCCCTGCTCGAGCAGGCCGGCGGGAAAGCCATCACGGAGCTGGAAGCCTGAGCCATGCGTCACGTCTACCTCGTCACTTTCTTTGTCGTTGTGCTCGGCGTTTCCATTCTCGGACTGCGCGGCACCAAATTCACTTCAGCCCCGATGGACGTGTTTCCCGAGTGGGCGTTCCCCGGCATGAAGCACCAGCCCAAGCCCTACGCCCAAGGCACGAGCGCGTTCTTTGCCGACGGCCGGGCCGACCGGATGCCGGTAGCCGGCGCGGTTCAACGCGGTATGCTTCGCGATGACGAGCATCTCGATCACGGCAAAACTGCGACGGGCGCCTTTGCTCGCGGCTTCCCGGCGATGCTGCCGGTTGATTTCAAGCTCTTGGAACGCGGCAAGGATCGCTACACGATCTACTGTGCGCCGTGCCACGGTGCGATCGGCGACGGCAACGGTATCACCAAGAAATACGGCATGGGTGCCACCCCGACCTATCATGATGACCGCCTGCGCCAGATTGCCGAGGGCGAGATCTATCAGACGATCACGAATGGCAAAAATAATATGTTGTCCTATGCGGATAAACTCGTGCCGGCTGACCGCTGGGCGGTAATCGCCTACGTCCGCGCGCTGCAGCGCGCTCAAACTGGCACCGCGGCCGATGTGCCCGCCGCCCATAAATCGGAGCTTGGTTTAAAATGAGCACGCCCGTCGCCCACCTCTCTCTGCCTGCCGCACCTGCGGCCACCGGCAAGTTTCTCGCGGCCGGCCTCGTCGGTCTCGCGCTCACCGCCGCAGGCGTCGCTGTCTCCGGCGCCCAGCAAGTCGCCTACGCCTACTTGGTCGGCTTCAGCTTCTGGGCTGCCATCGCCATCGGCATGATGATGCTGATTTTGATCCACCACATTTTTGACGCCTCGTGGTCGGTTCTCATCCGTCGCCAATTCGAGCACGGTTTGGCTTCGTTCAAGTGGCTGGCAATCTTGTTCCTGCCTTTGCTCCTCGGTTCTTGGTTTTATCAGCGCGATCTCGTGTGGCCTTGGATGAATCTCGAGCACGTGCTCCACAACGGCCATACCGTCGGTCACGATATTCTCTACACCAAAAAGGCCTCGTTCCTGAACTTGAATATGTTCACGGGCATGACGGTCGCGTTTTTCTTGATCTGGATGTGGCTCTCGGCCCGCCTGCGGAAGGCTTCGTTTAGCCAAGACACGGACGGCGATTTGAACTGGACCCACATGAGCCGCCGGACCGCCGCTTTTGGCATCCCGTTGCTGGCCGTGTCGCTCAGTCTCGCCGCCATCTACTGGATCAAGAGCCTCGAGTATACCTGGTTTTCGACGATGTATGGCGTCTGGTTCTTCGCCAACTGCGTGCGCGGCGCTCTCGCGGTCGGTATCCTGATCATGCTTTGGCTGATTGCCCGCGGCGATTACCAAGGGGTGGTAAACAAAAACCATTTCTACAGCATCGGCCTCCTCACGTTCGCGTTCACCGTTTTTTGGGCTTACGTGACGTTCTCCCAATATTTCCTGATCTGGAACGCCAACGTTCCCGAGGAAACTTTCTGGTACAACCTTCGCGAGGTAAACGCCGACGGTTCGCCCAGCCAGTGGAAATGGGTCGGTTTTCTGATCCTCTTCGGGCACTTCCTGGTGCCGTTCCTTTATCTCCTTTCCTACAAGCACAAGGTCACGCCCTCTAAGATTCGTCCGATAGCGATCTGGATCCTCGCGATCATCCTCGTCGATCTCTGCTACAACATCCTTCCGGCTCTCAAGGACGAGCACCACAACCCGTTGCCTTTCCTTTCCCTGAATCTGCTCTGGATTCTCACGTCGGTCGTCGGGGTCGGAGGCGTCTGCATCTGGTCCTATCTGAAGAGTTTCCCGACCGCCAAGCTCCTGCCGATCCGCGATCCCCGCATCGGCGAATGCCTCACCTACCATGAGTGATTCTCAAATCTCCGCGCCCCGACCTGTCTCGGTGGTCACTGTAGTTGCGATTCTGGGCTGCTTTGGGTTGTTCTTGCTCGTCGCCTATTATGGCTACGCGCAGAAGCACACGCCGGCTGCCCACTCGGTTGCGCCGGAAAAGCTGCCCGAAGATCTCGCCTGGAAAGCCACCCACGAGGCCAAGGCCGCCGTGTTGGCCGAGTTGCGCGCCAACGAACAAAAGCGTGCCGTTGCTTATGGTTGGCTTGATCAAAAAGCCGGTGTCGTCCAACTGCCGCTGGCCCGCGCGATGGAACTCGTCGTGCAGGAACACAGCGCTCGCAAGTAATCCTGCCTCTCTCTTTTTTCCAGAACGCGATGTCCACTGATTCGAACGACTCCACCGCCATCGACACTCATTCTCGAGGGCCCTTGCTGCTCTTGCTAGGCTCCGGCGTGCTCTGGCTCGTGATCAGTGGGGTGTTGGCCCTGATCGCTTCGATTCAGTTGCACACGCCCACGTTTTTCGCCGATTGCGCTTGGCTCACTTTTGGCCGCACGCAGGCGCTGCGTGAGACGGCGTTCGTTTATGGTTGGTTGGCCAACGCGGGGCTTGCACTCGGGCTTTGGATTGCGGTCCGCCTCGGTGGCGAAGCGATGCGTGCGGGCAATTGGGTCGTCGTGGGCGCTCTGTTTTGGAACTTGGGCGTGAGTCTGTCGTTGGTCGGGATCGCCGCCGGCGACGCTTCGGGCCACCCCTATTTCCAGATTCCCGTGTACGCCCAACCGCTGCTGTTAGTGGCGTACGGCGCGATCGCCGTCGCCGGCGTGCTCGCTTGGGCGGGTCGGCGTCACGAGACCGGGTTTGCTTCGCAGTGGTATGTTTTTGCCGCCTTGTTTCTATTCCCGTGGCTCTTCTCGGTCGCCCAGGTGACCTTGGTGTGGCTTCCGGTCCGGGGTGTGCTCCAGGCAGTCGTCGCCGGTTGGTTTGCGCAGGGTATCTATTCGCTCTGGCTGGCGCCGCTCGCGCTCGCCTGTGCCTACTACCTGCTGCCGAAGATTTCGGGCCGGGTCTTACCGGCTTACTCATTTGCGGTCTTTGGTTTCTGGACCCTCATCGTGATGGGTTGCTGGACGGGCGGTCGCCATCTCATCGGTGGTCCGGTTCCGGCTTGGATCGCGTCAGTCGCGATCGCCGCCTGCTCGTTGATGGTGTTTCACTACCTGGTTGTTTTTCTGAACTTTCGCTCCGCAATTGGCGCAAAGAGTACGGCGCTCTATTTCACGTCGTTCGGTCTCTTGGCCTACCTGTTGGCGGGTTTGGTTGAAGCTGTGATCTCGCTGCGCGGGGTCGCGTTGCACGCCCAATTCACCTTCGTCGAGCAGGCGGTGCAGCAGTTGTCGCTCTACGGCGCGGTTTCTATGGTGTTTTTCGGCGCGCTCTACTTTGCCGTCCCCCGGCTCGTCGGCAAAAACTGGGCGTCGTCGTCTCTGGTCGGCGGTCATGCGTCGCTGGTAACCGTGGGCGTGGTGCTGTTGGTCGTCGCGTTGACCGCGGCCGGCTTCGCCCAAAGTCACGCGATGTTCGGTGCGACCCAACCGGCCAAGTTCGCCGATGTGGCGTCTGCGACCCGCCCTTGGCTGCTCGTGGCGACGGCGGCGCAGGTCGCACTCTTACTCGGAAATCTCATGCTGTTGGTTAACTTTGCCCAAACCGTTGCCGCGCTCGTGCCTTTCCGGGCCGCCGCCAATTCCGTCTCCCGTCCGGCGCTCAAGTCGGTGCTGTCATGAAAAACGGTCCGCTCTTTTTCCTCGGTCTCTTCGCTTCGCTGACATTTTCGTTCGCCGGCGTGGTGCTGTTTTCCAATTACCAGCTTGGTGGCCTTACGCCGTATTACGACGACAGCGAGGGCAAGTCCTTCCCTGAGCGGTTGCCCGGCGTTGCCGCTCGCGGCCAGATGGTTTACCGCGACCTCGGCTGCGTCGCCTGCCACACGCAGCAAGTTCGTCGGCCCAGTTTCGGTAACGACCAGGCGCAGGGCTGGGGTGAGCGCCAAAGCGTCGCCCGCGATTACATTCACCAATCGTATCCGCAACTCGGGGCGGCTCGCATCGGCCAAGACCTCACCAACCTCGCGGGCCGCAAGCCCAGTGCGCTCGACGCCGAGGACCTGATGAAGCTGCTCTACCTCGGCCAAGGCGCGATGCCCGCCTACAGTTTCCTTTTCCAAGACGTGAAGGTGTCCGGTCAGGTTCCGAAGACAGCGCTCAAGCTTACCGGCAAGAGTGCGCCCTTGCCCGGTCACGCTGTAGTCCCGACCGAGCGGGCGCAGGTCTTGGTCGCGTATCTCCTCAGCCTAAACACCGCCTACGATTACCCAGAGTCCCGTCCCGTAGTGAAGACGGCGGCCAAAGCGGAGGGAGCGCACAAATGAGCACACCTCCTTCCCCGCAAGGCGACCGCCGCTTCGATTCTGCCGCCAATGGCGACGCTGAGTTGGTCGAGTCGCACGCCCAAGTGGCCAGCAAACAGGCCGACGAAAAAGGCAATTACAGTTTGCTTCCGCTCGGTCTCATTTTCGGATCCAGTGCCTTAATTTTCTGGGCTGCCGTTTACGTCACGAAGTTCTCCGGCCACTACGATCCGAAGATGTTCGACGAGACCGCGCCGCCGTCGACGGGGGTCGAGGTGGTTGCCAAAGTTGATCCGATTGTTGCGGGCAAAAAACTTTATCTTTCGGCGTGCGTAGCCTGTCATTTACCCGATGGAAATGGGATCGCTGGGGTCAACCCGCCTTTGGCCGGTGCCGAGTGGGTCCTAGGGTCTGAAGAACGCCTGGCGCGCATTGTAATTCATGGCCTGAAGGGGCCGATAACCGTGAAAGGGAGTCAATACAACGGAGCCATGCCGGTCTTCGGAAAAGTCGCGGGTTCGGGTTATAATTGGAGCGACGACAAAATTGCGGCGGTTCTTACTTACATCCGTCAGGAGTGGGGGAACAAGGGTGCAGCTGTATCGACGGAGCTGGTGACGGCCATTCGCACGAAAGAGGGCGGTCGCAAAGAATGGAGCCCGGAAGAATTGCTCCAGATTCCTTAAGATTTATTCTGGGCTTGGGATTTCGCGGCGTCGTTTGCAATTGGTCTGAATTTTTGGTTCCAGCCGGATCGGCAAATATTTTGTTAGGCCGACCGGGAAACGTTGGCGGCTCAATGGCCGAATCCGTTGCGTGGCGGGAGGAGGCGCGGTCTGCATTATCTCGTGACCGACCGCGACCAAGAGGCAGGTTTCGGCCGCAGCCGGGGCCATCGTCCACGGTTGGTAACGGGAAGATTTCCCGGGCTGGCTTTTGGCCGGGCGATGCTTCTGCTTTGGGCATCATGAGCTTCACCCCAATCCGCGCCCTCGTTGGTATTTTTGCTGCGTTGCTGACCCCGGCCTTCGCCCATCAGGCGACGGGCATCAAACTCACCGAGCCGACGGCCGACTCGATCACGGTGTGGACGCGCATCACCCGCGATGCGCAGCGCGTATCCGATGAGGGTCCCTTGCCTTCGACGAAGCTCTTTGATCGCACCAGCGGCCAAGAAATCCCGTTTAAGGACAATGCCACCTATGCCAACGCCCGCGCTGAAATCACGTTTCCGCCGGGGGCAGATATGGGTTCGATTCGCGGTGCCGCCCTCGGCGCGGGCGGGCAAACGCGGGTGCGCTATCGGGCGGCGGGCCAGAGCGTCTGGGCTTCGACGCCTTGGCGGGACGTCGATCCGGCGCAGGATTTTACGGCGACGTTTGCGCTATCCGGCCTGGTGGCCGCCACCCGCTACGAGGTCGTCGTTGAGGCCCGCCAGCGCGTCGAAGCCGCGGTGTTGAGCACCACCAACGGCGGCTTTATCACCGCGCCCGGGGAAAAGACCGAGGCTGCGGCCAGATTCACGGTGATGTCCTGTCAGGAATACGGTGAGCGGGACCGGCCGGACGGTTTCGCGATTTACCCCGCGATGCTCGCGCTCGGACCCGACTTTTTCGTCAACACCGGCGATGCGGTTTACTACGACCATGGCCCGGTCCACGCGGTCAACGCGGACCTCGCGCGCTACCATTGGGCGCGGATGTATGGTTTCCCCACGCTCCGCGATTTTCACCGGCAGGTCGGCAGCTTTTTCATGAAGGACGATCACGATACGTTGACCAATGATTCGCATCCCGACGACCGCTCCGGCGACCTTACGTTTACGGCAGGGCTGCGGATTTTTCGGGAGCAGACGGCGCCGGCCGAGCCGCCGTATCGCACGCAGCGTTGGGGCCGGCATCTCCAAGTGTGGTTCTTGGAAGGGCGAGACTTTCGCAGCACCGCCGCGGAGGATCGCACGCAGACGCCGGGGATTTTGGGCGCGAAACAATTGGCTTGGCTCGAAGCAACGCTGGCCGCCTCCGATGCGACCTTCCGCGTGGTCATTACGCCGACTCCGATCGTGGGGCCGGACCGGGATAACAAGGACGACAACTATGCCAACAAGGGCTACATCATCGAAGGCGCAAAAGTCCGGGCGCTGCTCGCGCGGTTTTCGAACCTCACAGTCGTCACCGGCGACCGCCATTGGCAGTATGTTTCACGGGACAAGACCACGGGCATCGAAGAGTGGAGTGTCGGGGCCGCGACGGACACGCACGCCGGTGGCTGGAACGAAAAGACCCCGCGCCCCGAGCATCGTTTTCTCCGCACCGGCCACGGCGGCTTTTTTTCGGGCGAGGTAAAGCCGGCGGCGGCGGGCGCGACGCTCGCGCTGCGGCTGCACGCGACCGACGGGACGGTGGTTTTTGAGTCGGTGAAATCTTCCGCGCGTTGAGGAATAATTCTCGTCTCCGGCAGTGTGCCGTGTCTTTTTCGCCTCCCCTTAGACGCGGCTGATTTAGCGTCGATTCACCCCACCCGTAAGTTCGTCTCGAGAAAAATATTATGCCCCTCCCGACCGTGTCTGTCCGCGCCTTGTGCTGGTTGAGTGTTATCGCTTTTTCCGCTCCGGTTTTTGCCCAACCGGTCGTCGCGCCCGTGCCCGTGCCGCCCAAAGTCGCGGCGGAAAAATCGGTCCCGGCCGAGGCCGTCGTGCTTTCGCCTTTCGAGGTCAGCACGGAGAAAGACAACGGGTTTGCCGCCTCCGGTTCTTTGGCTGGTGGGCGCCTCGCCAGCGAACTGCGCGATACGCCGGTCGCTTATTCGGTGATCACCCGCGAGTTCATCGATGCGCTCGGCATCACCGATCTCCAGGCCGCGGCCGAATGGGCGACAAGCAGCACGCTCAACGTCGACAACGGACAGCAGAATTTTTTTAACTCGCCGGTCAATTTTACGATCCGCGGTGTGAGTTCAGGCCGGGGGCAGCGGAATTTTTTCCCGCAAACCAACAACGGCGACAGTTTCAACCTTGAGCGCTACGACTTCGGTCGTGGACCAAATTCGATCCTCTTCGGCAACGGCTCGCTCGGCGGTATCAGCTCCTCGACCACCAAGCGCGCGCAGACGAACCGCGATTTCGAAACCGTGCAGCTGAGCGTTGGCTCGTGGCAAAACTACCGCGCCACGTTTGATGTGAACCGCCGCCTGAATCCGAAGTTCGCCGTCCGCGCCGCCGGCGTCTGGGGCGACAGCGACGGCTGGCGGCTCAAGGATTTTGACCGGCGCAAAGCCGCGTTTCTGACCACGACGTTCAAGCCGTTCTCCGGCACCGAAATTCGGATCGAGGGCGAGTATGGCGTCAATTCACGTCAATCGGGCTTCACGACGCTCGACGACCGTTTTTCCGGCTGGGACGGGCGGACGGTCTTCAACGCGCCCGCCGCCGCCACCGTGCTCCCGACCAACGCCAACGCCCTCGGTATCGGGCGCCGCGGGGCCAACTATTTCGTTTACGACCACTTTGGTGCGTCGAAGGCGATCATCAACTACCAGAATGACCCCATCACCCTGCCGGGCGGCAACAGCACAACCACGCCCATCGGCGGCTTTGTGCAGGGATCGTTACCGGCCTTCAACAGCGCCGGCGCGACGTTGTTGCACGCGGTCAATATCCCGAGCAACCGCTACGACATCGCCATCGCCAATTCGTTTTTTCGGCCGCTCTCGGAGGAATTCACGATCTCGCCCGATGCACCCATTCTCCAACAGCGTTTCAAGGATCTGCAGATCACGGTCAACCAGCGTCTCGGCAATTTCTACTTCGAGGTCGCCGGCGATGTGAACCGCGGAAACTCGTTCGTTAACGGTGAGCAAAACCGCGGCAGTAATAACACCTACATCGACATCAACCGCGTCACACCCGACGGACGCGCCAATCCCAACTTCCTTCAACCTTACACGGACGGTCAGTTCGCCCGTAGTTTTCGCACGGTGGATTTCAAGAATCTGCGTGGCGCCGCCGCTTACGTGCTCGACACCAAGTGGGGTAACTTTGCGTTCAACAGCCTGGGAGGCATCAACGAGAATACCAGCATCAGCACCTTTCGTTACCTCAGCGTGGCCCAAGGCGCCGACCAGCGCGTCTGGGGTTTTCTCTCTTCCCCGGCGACGCAGAACGTGCGGATCCGCCGTTACTTTAACCAGAGCAGCCGGCCGATCCCCGATCTCGCCCTTGGCACGATCGGTTATATCGACCCCAACACCGGGACCAACACGACCATCCAGCCCAAGTGGGTAATCGACATCTCGCGGCGCGACACGGAGGCGGTCAACGTCGCGGACTTCAAATACATCCTTGGCTCGATCAACGCGAAGTTCTTCAAGAACCGCCTCGTCGTGCTCGGGGCTGTTCGTTTCGATTCCTTTGATTTCAGCACCCGCCAGCAGATCGATAAGGGTGATTATCCGCTCAACTGGAATGGCGATTATCGCATTCTCCGACCGGCGGCACCCAACGACTATGCCGGTCTCACCTACCGCGAGCGCGACGCCGCCGGTAACCCGATCGGTCCCACCCTCGAAGCTGACATCCGCCCCCGCATCGCGCCCAACGGCGATCGCAATCCGCGCTACGCGAGTGACCGCTTCAAGGACGACTTCAACCCGCCGCCAATCAAAGGTAGCCAAATCACGCGTTCGGTTGGCTCGGTCATCCACCTCGCGAACTGGTTCAATCCCTCCATTAATTTCGCCGAAACCTTCAACCCGCCCGGCAATATCGTACGCATCGATGGCCGCCAACTCGAGCCCACCGTTTCGAAAGGCACCGACTACGGCCTCCGCATGGAGCTTTTCCAAAACCGGTTGAATCTGAACTTCACCTATTACCAGACCGAGGAGATCAACGGCGCGATCCCGCAGGACGGCCCGAATTTCTTCAACGCGCTCTACAATTCCAATGTGGTCGGCGACTTCAGCCCCGTCGGCGGAAACATCCGCGGCGCCGGTCTGTTGCCCGCACAATACCGCGACATCCGCACGCGCTCGGGCGACGGTCTCGAATTCGAGGTGGTTTATAACCCGTCAAAAGCGTTCCGTCTGACGGGTAGCCTCAGTTTCCCGAAAGTCTATGAGTCGAATCGCAACCCCGATGTGAAGGCTTACATCGACAAGAACGCGGGCCTGTTTCGACAGATCGCGACCGATGCCGGCGTGCTCATCAGTTCGACCAACGTCGCCAGCGTGGATCTTTCGATCCCGATTAACGAACGCTCGCCCGACGCGAACAATGCGACCAACGCCTATAACAACATCGTCGCGTTCCGCCAAAACATCGTGGACGGCAAACGGGCTAGCCAAGATCAGCCGGTCATGAACATTTTCGCCGACTACACATTACAGGCGACGAAACTCAAAGGGCTCCGTCTCGGCGCTGGCATCCGCTGGCGCGACAAGCAAATCATCGGGTCGCGCGGCTCCGATACGATCGCCGATCCATCAAATCCCCTGCGGGCGATCGATAATCCCAACGTCGATGCCTACACCCCGGTCTATACGCCCGAGGATTACTACATTGTGACGACGACGATGAACTACACTTGGCGGTTGAAGAACCGCCGCGAGGTGCAGGCAAATCTCGTGATCAACAACGCGCTCAACGACCGCGGGCCGCAGTATTCCTCGATCGCGCAAACGGCGTCGGCGCTGCGCCCCGTGGGCGGCGATTACCGTTCGCCCGCGCGGGAGACGATTCCCATCTCATACGCGCTGAAGCAGCCGATCAGCTTCAATTTCCAAGTCACCCTGAAGCTGTAGTTCGCGAGTCGGAATTGAGGCGCGCGGGTGGTGTCGCGCCCCCCGGGCGCGACGCCTCGAAGTAGGGCAAGGTCTCCGACCTGCCCCTCCTTGGCGGAGTCGAGCCGGGCGGGTCAAAGACCCTGCCCTACATTTTTAGGGAGCGAGAGAGACGCCTTTCAGCGGGTGTAGGTCGAGGAGGTTGCCATACCAACCCCTCACCTCGGGGCGGACGAGGTTGTTGCGGGTATAAAAATACACGGGCGCGAGCGGGCACTCGGCGGCGAGAATTTCCTCGCAGCGCTGGTAGAGGGCGTGGCGGCGGGCTTGGTCGGCGGTGGAGCGGGCTTCGGCGATCAGCCGGTCATATTCGGCGTTTTTCCAACCGGTCTGGTTGTTGCCGTTGTCGCTCGTCATGATGTCGAGAAACGTGCTCGGGTCGAGGTAGTCGCCGACCCAGGCGAAGCGGGCGATCGTGTAGTTTCCGGCGCGCATGGTGTCGCTCCAGACTTTGCCCTCCTGGTTGTAGAGCCCGATTTCGACGCCGAGATTTGTGCGCCACATTTGCTGCACGGCCTCGGCGATTTGGCGGTGGCCCTCGTTGGTGTTGAAGAGAATCTCGAGTTTCGGGAAACCTGCGCCGCCGGGGAAGCCGGCTTCGGCCAGCAGCTTTTGCGCGGCGGAGATGTCCTGCGGCACGCTGGAGGTCGCGGTGAAGCCGGCGATGCCGGGCGGGCAGAAGTTTCCGGCGGCGGTCTGCTTTCCTTTGGCGACGTCGCGCACGATGCTCGTGCGGTCGATGCTCATGGCGAGGGCGCGGCGCACGCGGACATCGTTCAGCGGAGGCTTGCTGACATTGAAACGGTAGATGTAGGTCGCGAGCACCGGGGTGGGGTGGTAAGCGGGAGATTTCTCGGCCTCGTAAACGGCGATTTTGGAGATGGGCAGCGAGCTGGTGACGTGCAGTTGGCCGGCGCGGAAGGTGCGTTCCTCGGAGTCGGAGCTTTCGATGGGATAGAAGATGACCTCGCGGAGTTTCACGGCGGCGCGGTCCCAGTAGTGTTCGTTGCGCACGCCGCGGATGAACTCGTTGGGCTTCCAATCGACGAGGGTAAAGTAGCCGTTGCCGACGAGATTGCCGGGGCGCGTCCAAAGGGTGCCGCGGCGGTCGGCGCCGCCGAATTTCTCGAGCGTGGCGCGGTGCACGGGATACCAAGCGGAGTGGCAGACCACGGCGGGCAGATAGGGCACGGGGTGGTCGAGCGTAAGGACGAGGGTGCGATCGTCGGCCGCGCGGGCGCCGATGAGCGCGGGGTCGGTGATTTTGCCCGAGTTTAAAGCCTCGCCGTTTTTGAGGGCGAAAAGGAACGAAGCGTATTCGGCGGCGAGTTTGGGGCTGAGCATCCGGCGGTAGGCGAAGACGAAATCGTGCGCGGTGACGGGATCGCCGTTGGACCACTTGGCGTTGGGGCGGAGGTGAAAGGTCCAGGTGAGGTTGTCGGTGGAGACCTCCCAGCGCTCGGCGACGGCGGGTACGGGCTCGCAAGTCTTGGCGTCGTATTGGGCGAGGCCCTCGAAGAAGGCCATGACGAGGTTGAACGTCTGTTGGCTATCGGTGATGTGCGGGTCGAGATCGTTGGGCTCGGAAAGATTGCCGAGGTGGAGGATCTGGTCGCGGTTGCCGGCGATGACGTTGGACTCGCGCTTGGCGCAACCGACGAAGAAGACCGGCAAAGCCAGCCCGAGCAGGGCGAGACGGAGCAAGAGGGGGCGGAGAGACGGCATGAGAAAAGGTGGGCGCAGAGGAAAGAGGCTTGCGAGCGTGAACCCGGCCTTCAAAGCACGGGGCGTCCCTGGCGACAACCCCAACCCAATCCAACTCATGACGAATATAATCGGCGTCGATATCGGCGGCACCAAGTGCGCGGTGTGTGTGCCCGAGGGCGAAGAACGGGTGCGGGAAGCGGCGCGGTGGGCGACGTCGGATGTGCAGGGCACGCTGGCGCGGATTTATGCGGAAGTCGCCGCGCTGCGGCCGACGGCGGATACGGTTTTCGGCGTGTCCTGCGGCGGGCCGCTCGACGCGACGCGCGGCGTAATTTTGTCGCCGCCGAATCTGCCGGGCTGGGACCGGATCGCGATCTGCGCGGAGCTGACGGCGCGGTTTGGCGGGCGGGCGTTTTTGATGAACGATGCGAACGCATGTGCGCTGGCCGAGTGGCAGTTTGGCGCGGGGCGGGGTTGCCAGAGTATGGTATTTCTAACGATGGGGACCGGCATGGGCGCGGGCCTGATCCTAGACGGGCGGCTCTACGAAGGCGCCTGCGGCAACGCGGGTGAGGTTGGGCATGTGCGGCTCGCGGCGGATGGGCCGGTGGGATTTGGCAAGGCGGGATCGTTTGAAGGCTTTTGCTCGGGCGGGGGAATCGCGCAAATCGTGCGGCGACGGGTGGCGGAATTCAGCGGCGGGAGCGTGCTAAAAACGATCGCGCCGGAGAAACTCACGGCGCAGGTGGTCGGCGAAGCCGCGGCGGCGGGAGACGCGCTGGCGTTGGCGCTATGGCATGAAGTCGGCACGAAACTCGGCGAGGCCCTGGCCCTCATCGTCGATGTGTTGAACCCCGAGCGGATCGTGATCGGGAGTATTTATGCGCGCTGCGAGCGGTGGATCGCTCCGGCGATGCAGGTGGCGCTCGCGCGCGAGGCGTTGGCCGAAAGTGTGCGCGGGTGTGAAGTCAGGCCGGCGGAACTCGGGAAAGAGATCGGAAGCTACGCCGCGGTGGCCATCGCGCGGTATCAGGCTCGGGCTTGAGCGTTAGATCACCGTGACCGGCGGCGGCTGGAGTTTGGCGATCTCGGCCATGATGCGTTCGCTGGCGATCTGGTAGCGCTCCTTGCCGGCGGCGGGATCGTCGTAAACGGCGGGCGGGATCGGGGGGCCGAAGACGACGGTGACCGGTGCACCGAAGCGCAGGCGTCCGCGGCGGTCGAAGGCTTCGAAGGAGCCGAAGAGGCGAGCGGGCACGACGGAAACTTGCGTGCGGCAGGCGAAGAGGCCGACGCCGGGCTTGGGCTTTTGGAGCAGGCCGTCGGGCGAGCGGGTGCCCTCGGGGAACATGATGATGACACGCTCCTGCTTGATCGCCGCGAGGACGCGCTTGATCGCGCCGACATCGGAACCGCCGTCGCGGTCCACGGGGATGACGCCGACGCGGTTGAGCCACCACGTGGGAAAGCCAGGTTTCCAGAGGGTTTTGCGGGCGAAAAAGGTGACCTGTCGCGGTATCTGCGACCCGAGGATGAACGGGTCGAGATGGCTCGCGTGATTGGCTGCGACGAGGTGGCCGCCGGTCTTGGGCAGGAGGTTCACGCCGACGACGTCCCCTCGGAAAGAGGTCTCGTGGAGCACGGCGGCGAGGTAGTGGCAAAACCCGTAAACGGGGTCCATGCCGAGTTGGGGGAAGGCGCGGCTCATGGGGCGAGGCGGGCGGCGATGGGGGTGGCGATTTTGGCCACGACCTCGGCGAGGGTGAGGTGGGTGCCGTCGATCACGGTGGCGCCCTGCAGGCTTTCTTCGAGGCGCTGGCGGTCGAGGGTGTCGCGGCGGGCGACTTGATCGTGGAGGCCTTGTTGTTCGCGGCGGCGGGCCCGTTCGACGGGATCGGCAAATAGGAAAAAGCGAAAATCAGCGTCGGGAAAAATCTTCGAACCGATGTCGCGGCCTTCCATCACGAGCCCGTTGAAGTCGTGGCGTCGGGCGGTGTCGGCCTGACTGCGCTGGTAGTCGAGCAAGGCCGAGCGCACCTCGGGGATCGCGGCGAAGGAGGCCACGTGGGCGGTGACCTCGGCGCTGCGAATCTCGGCATCCGGGATCGTGTGGCCGGCGAGTTCAATCTCGGCGTTGCGGCCGGTGACCCGGGTGGTGACGGTGACGGCGGCCAGGGCGGTCTTCACGCCGGGCAGATCGGTGGGCGTGACGCCGCGGCGGAGGAGTTCGGCCGTGAGGGCGCGGTAGTAGGAGCCGGTGTCGGCGTGAAGAAAGTGAAACCGTTCGCTGAGGGTGCGCGAGGTGGAGGATTTGCCCGAGGCGGCGCCGCCGTCGATGGCGACGATGAGGAAGGGTGATCTGGGCATCAGGGAGCGAACGAATTTTGCCGGACGGTTTCCAGCAACTCGAAAAAGTGCGGGAAGGTTTTGACGCAACAGGCCGGGTCCTTGATGGTGAGCCAAGGCTGGCCGTCGCCGCGGAGATCGAGACAGCCGAGAATGGCGAAACTCATGGCGAAGCGGTGGTCGCCGTAGGTCTCGATGGTCTCGCCGCTGCGGAGGTAGCGTGGCTGGATTTCGAGCGCGTCAGGTTGCTCGACGACATGCTGGCTGAGGCGGGTGAGCTCGCGGGCCATGCCGGCGACGCGGTCGGTTTCCTGTTTCCGCGTGTGAGCGATGCCGGAAATGTTTGTCGGGCCGGCGAGCAGGGGCGAAATCGCGGCCAGGGTGAGAAACGTGTCGGAGAATTCGGAGAAATTCTGGGTGACCCCGCGTTGCATGTTCGTTTGCGAGAAGGCCGATTCGAGGCCGCTCCAGGCGGGGCGAATCGACGCGCCGACGCGGGTGAGCACCTCGGCGAAATGCGTGTCGCCTTGAAGGCCGACCCCGGGAGCGCGGAGGAAGGGCAGGTGAAGTTTGCCGCCGGTCACGATCGGCAGCGCGAGAAAATAGCTGGCGGCGGTGGCGTCGGGCTCGATGGCGAAGCGGGCGGGCGGTTGGTAGCGGCCCGGATTGAGGACGAATGTATCGGGTTCGGCCTGCGCGCCGACTTCGTAGCCAAACTCCGCCATGAGGCGCGTGGTCATGGCAATGAACGGCCGGCGCACCTCGGCGGTGAGCGCGATGGCGACCGGGCCGGCGGCGATCGGCGCGACCATGAGGAGGGCAGAGAGGAGTTGGCTGCTCTCGCTGGCATCGATGGTCACGGCGCCGCCGCGCAGACCATGGGCGTGGATCTCGATCGGAAAATAGCCTTCGTCGCCGAGGCAGCGGATATCGGCACCGAGCGAGCGCAGGGCCTCGATCAGGGCGCGCATCGGGCGCTTGCGCATCTGAGGCACGCCGTCGAGGCGGTAGACGCCACGGGGGGCGGCGGCGCAAAGCGCGGTGAGAAAACGGGCGGCGGTGCCCGCGAGGCCGACGAAGAGTTCGACGGGGGCGGCATCGGCCGGGAAGGCCCGAGCTTGGTCGGCGACGCGAACG
>CAMBRG010000038.1 GCA_945869845.1 Opitutus sp. GAS368
GTCACACATCGACGTGCAGCCGCCGAAGAACCTCGATCAATACGTCGGCCAAACCTACGATTTCAAGGTTCTCAAAATCGATCTCATCCGCCAGAATGTCGTGCTGTCGCGCCGCGAGCTCATCGAAGAGCAGCGCGCTTCCAAACGACGCAATCTCTTGGAGAGCATCCAGCCTGGCCAAGTTCGCAAAGGTGTCGTCAAGAACATCACCGATTTCGGTGCTTTCATCGATCTCGACGGCATGGACGGCCTGTTGCACATCACCGACATGAGCTGGGGGCGGATATCGCACCCGAGCGAGATGGTGAAGCAAGGCGAAGAAATCCAGGTAATGATCATCGAAGTGAACCGCGAAAAAGAGCGGGTGTCATTGGGCCTCAAACAGACCACCAAGAATCCTTGGGACGAGATTGAACGTAAGTTCCCGGTCGGCTCGAAGGTTCACGGTAAGGTCGTCAATCTCGTGCCGTACGGTGCGTTTATTGAGATCGAGCCGGGCGTTGAAGGTTTGGTGCACATCACGGAGATGTCTTGGACCAAGCGCATTACCAAGCCATCGGAGTTGCTTAAAGTTGGGCAAGAGCTCGACGCGGTCGTTCTTGGGATCCAAAAGGATGACCAGAAGATTTCGCTGGGCCTGCGCCAGCTCGATCCAAATCCATGGGACATGGTTCGCCACAACTATCCGATTGGGGCGCGCGTTCGGGGTAAGGTCCGAAATATGACAACCTACGGCGCCTTCATCGAACTCGAGGAAGGTATCGACGGTATGGTGCACGTTTCCGATATGAGCTGGACCCGGAAAGTAAATCATCCATCCGAAGTCCTGAAGAAGGGCGATGAGGTTGATGCAATCGTGTTGGATATTGATCCATCACAACAACGTATCAGTCTCGGAATGAAGCAACTGGCGGTTGATCCATGGTCAGATATCGATTCGTTCTTCAAGATCGGCGACGTCGTCCAAGGCACGGTCACCAAGATCACTTCCTTCGGCGCCTTCGTGGAATTGAAAGATGGAATCGATGGCCTCGTGCATATCTCGCAGATCAGCGAGGAGCGAATCGAGAAGATCAAAGACATCCTTAAAGCCGGGCAGGTGGTCGGCGCACGGGTGGTCAAGATCGACCGCGACGAACGTCGTTTGGGCCTCTCCATTAAGGCCGCCAACTACAGCGCCGAGGAATTGGCCGCTGAGACCGCGACTTACGAGGCGCTGAATCGCAATGCAGGTAATGACATGATGAACCTCGGCGACATCTTGGATGAGGCGTCGAAGAAGGAATAAATCACCATCTTGCGATCGCCCTTAGGCCGTTAGCCACAGGGTTAAAGCCGCCCGGGAAAGCTCGGGCGGCTTTTTTGCGTCTCGATCACGGGCAATCGTCCTATATTGCGACGCACAATAAATATTATGTTTAATAATTAATATGCGTTTTGTCGGCTTGCCTGGAACCACGAATCCATTGCGGCAAGTCAGGTGCTGAGCGTCGTAAAACTATCACCGCTCGACGACGAGGGCGGCGGCGCCGTCGAATTCGCACTCTGGAAAATATCAAAGAACGCCGGCAGCCACATGGCCGCGGCGTCGGGCCGTGTTGGAACCCGTGCGGCCGACTCAAACGGGGACGATTCTTGGATGCGTGACAGACAGCGACAATTGATAATCGGCGAAAAACGGCCTATCGGCGCAGCGCCGGCGGGCGCAGGCCGGGCGCACCAAGAGACGACGAAACCAAGCCCGCCGTTTAGAAAATATAGCTCAGGGAAACCGCGGCACGCCGCGGCTCCAACGGATAGATGATCTGACGCGCCACGGCGATCCACGGCGCCACCTTGTCGGTGACGTTGGTCACATTGAGTTGGGCGCGCCAGCGTCCGCCCCACTCATAACCGACGAAAGCGTCTGCAGTGCTGTAAGCCGGCATTGTGGCCGTGTCCGCCCCGTCTAGGGCCCGGGCGGGGTTCTTGACGAAGCCCCCACCCAGGTACAGCCCCTTGAGCGTGTCGGACTGGAGAGCGTACTTTGCGAAGGCACGGTAGTTGATCCCCTGCGGCACGGCACGGGCCCGGATGCCGGTTTGAGTGCGCGAGTCGAGGTCACCCAAGCCAGCCATGATGTCCAACCCCTTGATTGGGCTCCACGTCGCGTCCACTTCCCAGCCCTTCACGGTCTGCCGGCCCGCGGGAACGCTCGTCAGCCGCGTCGCTCCTGACGCATCGACAATCGTAATACTGACCAGCGCATTCTCCGTCTTCGTGTCAAACCAGGCGCCATTGATGATCAGGCGATCATTTAGCAGATTCAGCTTCGCTCCGAACTCGTGGGTGGAGGGTTCAAGGTTGGGGAAGATCCGACCCGAGATCTGATCGATCCCTTGCGGACTGAAGGTTTCCGAGTAGTTGTAGTAAAGGCCGAGAGGCGCCAGCGGCCGCACCACCACGCCATATTTGTACGTCGCGGCATCGCGCACATCGTTGAAGAGCCGAACATTATTAACGCGGTTGATATTGTCGGTCGTGCGCCGATCGTAGCGGATACCGGCGACCAAAATCAGCCGCTCGGCAAGGAAGGAAACATTGTCCTGCGCAGCCAAAGCATGGGCCCACTGTTGGATGTTGCCATCGATGTTCTTCGTCGGAGCAGAAATGATCCCCGCGGCCGCGCTGGACTGGTGCTGGTAGCTTTGCAGATTGATGCCTGCGTAGGGTCCGGCAAACCCCAGCTCCTTGCTCAGACTGCGCTGGTAAACACTGTAGAGAAGTAGCTTGTGGGTCGCAGGCCCGGTCGTGAAGTCACCGACTAAATCGAGATTGGCGACGCCTTCCTCCCCGAGTACGTCGACGGTCGAACGCGTGCGGCTCGATACGTTATAACTCCGCACGCGGGGATCGCTGAAGAGCGTGTTCGTCATATTTCCAATGACCGCTCCTGCGCCGTCTAGAAACTGGTAGAGATTCTGTCCCTGCTCGTAGAGGATGACATCAGCATCCACCTTGCTCCAACGCAGCTTCAACCTGGAGCTCCAGCGGATCGCGCCCGTGGTGAACGTTTGCTCCAAGTCGAGATCCAATAGGTTCTGCCGGTTCTTCCGGACCTGGTCGAGCTCGGCGATGGTTTCGTCTCGGGGAAGGAAGGTCGAGATGCGTCCAGATGAATCCGTGAACCACGAGTAAGAGTTCGTGCCCTTTTCGGGACGCTGGTGGATGAAACGGGCCAGAAACCGAAGCCCGTTCTTGCCCTGATAGGATACCATCGGGCTCAGGGCCGAGGAGTTGTTTTTCGTGCCCTGCACCATGTCACCATCTTGGTACGCCGCGATCAACCGATAGGCCCAGCCCTCTGCGCCCAACGCGCCGGTGGAATCAAACTCGGCCCGGTAATTGCTATCTTCCGGTACAGCCGTCGTCTTGATGCTCGTACGCGACTTCATCTGTGGCGCCTTCGTGATGTTATTCACGATACCGCCCGAATTGTGCGAACCATAAAGGGTACCGGCGGGTCCCTTGATGATTTCGACTCTCTCGGTCAGAGCGATGTCGGAAAAGAGCGCTCCTCGGGCACCATTTGCCTCCTGCACACCGTCCCGGAAATTGGCGCCAGGCGTGTTTTGTCCGCGAATGGTCAATTGACCGGAATAGGGCGCGCCTGCGCCAATCACACCTGAGACATAGCGGGCCGCCTGCTCGAGGGAAACCGCTCCGGTGTCCTGCAGGAATTGCGCGTTCAAGGACACCACCGAAATGGGCACGTTCTTGATCGCGATATTGATCCGGGTCGCGCCCACCGTGTTGGCGGAATTGTAGCCACTGTCGCTGGCCGCCGACACCGTGAATTGCGAGAGCTGGATCACTTCGTCCGTCGCGGGCGGAGAACCAGCCCGAGCGGGACCGGTTTGCGCAAAAACCTGACATATAGTTAGAAGCGGGCTCACGAGGAACCAGCCGGAAAGTTTTAGGGGGCGATAGGACATAATGGGGCCTTTTGGGGTTAAGCAGGTGAGGAGAGCTGCTCGCACAGCCGAAGCGCGATGGTCTGAATCAACAACCGACAAGTTCTGGTCCTTCTGTGGAACCACTGAAGCGTTCACGAGGCTCTCGGTACCGACACTCCCAGGCGGCAAACCTGACCCGTGCCGGACAGGCCCGGTTCAATGCGGCTTCGCCATTCTCCGCGTCAGCATCACGGATTCAGCCGGCTCCGAACGATCGCGGGCGCGCGGACCCCGGGCCTAATTTCACCGCTCGGGAGGACAAGGTCTTCACCCCAACGGAGCGCCATGGTTGTGACTTGAGGGGTCACCGGACTCGTTGCGACGATGTCCCAGCGATCCCGCGCCGCGCCGTAGGCCAACACGTCTCGGGAGAATCCCGGATGGTGTTCGTACGCGCGTCGCTGAGCCTCCAGACGCGCCGCAATCCGATTCTCGTGAGCTTGGAGCTCGGCCGCGTCTGTGGTCAGCGCAGGCCCCTGATCTCCGCGATCGCGAGGTCCTGAAACTCCAGTTCGCGAAAAATCATTCCAACGTCACCGCCAAACACCAAGGTACGTCCCGAGGAACCTTACCGACCGCCGGACCAGGCGGCGAATATCGGGTGGTGCAATGGCCAAACCAGTCGTTTCCATTCGTGTAGCCGACGATGAAATCTCTTGGTAAATGAGCGAGGCTCCTTCGAGGTCCGGTCGCCGATCGTTAAACCCATGCCGCTTTCCTTCCCCATGCCGCTTTTCTTCCCCATCCCGCGCACCGTCGTCCTCGCGTTCGTCTTCCTGAGTCTCGCGATCATGGAGTCCCCCCTCGCCCACGCTCAGACGAGCGGCGTCGAGTTGAAGTCCTCCTTGCCGTTCGCCAGAGCCCGATTCGTGGTCGCCCCGCGGATCTTCCTGCCTCATTCGCCGGACCGTTCGTTCATCGGCCCCGGCACGTTTGCCTTCGAAAATGGCGATGTGATGATGGCGGCGCCTTGGGGTCGGCCACCGACGAATTTCGAACAGTTGGCTGCGACACACCCGGTCCCACCTTACTACCGGAGCCGGGATGGTGGCCGGACCTGGGAGTCGATGGGGCGCATCCGGATGGAGTGGAAAATGCCCGGCATGATCAGCGACGGCGGGATCAGCTTTCTCCGCCTGCAAGATGGCCGCCTCGCCCTGCTCACGCACCGGCACGTCGCGGGACTGCATGGTGGCGGATTGCCCGCCATCGCATTCTCTCACGACGACGGCGAAACTTGGTCGCCCGCCCAGATCGTCGGCGAACCGGAGGGCGTCTGGTACGTGATGAATGACCGGCTCCGCCAAATGCGCCGTGGGCGCCTGCTCGTGCCGGCAGCCCGTAGGATACAAGGGACCTCCGGATACATCGAGGGCGATCGCACCGTCGCCCTCTGCTTCTTCAGCGACGACGGCGGACTCACGTGGAAACGCTCCCGTCTCCCTGCAAGCCGCGATGACCTGCGGGGCATGGCTGAACCTGCCGTGGCCGAGGTCGGGGGCGGTCGTCTCCTCATGCTGGCGCGGACGGGCAGCGGCTCACTCTTCGCCTCGGAGTCAATCGACGGGGGTGACTCGTGGTCGCAACCGCGACCCACCAGCCTGATTTCTGCGTGCTCTTCATTGACCCTCAACACCCTGCCCGATGGTCGGCTGATCGTCTTCTACAACCATGTGGAGCCGCTGGCCCGCGGCGCGTTTTTTCCACGGACGCCGCTCTGTTACGCCGTCTCCTCGGATGAGGGCAAGAGCTGGGGGCCGCCAGTCATCATTGACGACGACGGGGTCGCAGCAAAGGACCGCCAAAACATCTATCCGTCGGCCGCTTTCACCGCGGAGGGCATGGTACTGGTGTGGTCCTCCCATCAAGCGGATCCACGCGGAAGCTTTGCCGGCCAGTACAATCCACGGATCGGCGGGGGCAAATGTGCCGTCCTCGCCTATCCCGATCCTCCCAGCCGCCCTTCAACTGAAGCATGGAAACCGGCAACGTCCGGCGTCCTGCGCATTCTACCTTTGGGTGACAGCATCACCCGGGGCTCCTATCTTCTAAAGTATCAGGACGGTCCTTACGCCGGTCAGTTGATGGGGATCGCCTCGCCAGAAGGGGGCGGATATCGCAAGCCGCTCCAAGACAGGCTGCGACGGGCCGGCATCCCCTTCGACTTTGTCGGAGAGTTAAACTACTATGCCCATGGAACCGCGGGGCGCGCGGCTCCGGGGTTCGATCCCCACCACCAGGGGCTAGCGGGCTTCAGCAATCGAAAAATCCTAGACGGCGGAGTGGTTCCCACCCCGAAGGATGTGCTCGCCGCCCTCGGTCGAACGACCGTTTCGGTGCGGGGCATCAGGGACGTTTTGGAGAGTTATCGGCCGGACATCGTGCTATTGATGTCGGGAGCCAACCGTTTCGACGCCGATTCGCGCGACGTCCTGGTCCGGACAATCGGGGAGCAGAGTCACGCGATACTCTTGGTCGCCACCCTTACACCCCAAACCGCACCGCGCGCCGGATGGGAAGGCGTTGCTGAGTACAATCGCTCGCTCCGTAGTTTGGTTGCGGCGCGGCGAGCCGCAGGTCAGCGCGTCGCTTTGGTCGACGTGCACGCGGCACTTTCGAAGGAGGATCTGCTCCCGGATGGCGTGCATCCCAACCTAGCGGCGATGGAGAAGATCGCTGAGGCCTGGTTTCGGGCGATCGCGGACTACCTGGGCCAGGGCGCACCTTCACACCCTTAGCCGGAGAAGATTCCGGGGCGGCGTTCGCTCGACTGACCCATTGCGCCTTCGCGCTGGCGATGGCGTCTCTGCCGCCGAAGTCAGGCGCGAAGTGAAAAGTACCCTCATCATCAGTCGCGTAGCCTAAGATCTCGCGGGGGGGCAAGAGATTCTCCCCGCTGGAAGTCGGGCATAATCAGGATCGAGCCATGAATGGTCATGCCCCCTTCGAGCAATTCCATCACGGGTCGCAAAAGGGTCTTCGCCATCACATGCGGACTGGCGGAATAACGTGCCGGCTCCGGGAGGACGAACGGGAGGAAGGGATCTTCATCCCGAGATAAGATGGAAACGTCGAGGGGCACCTGCCATCCCATCTGTCCCAACCGGCCGCTCACCGTCAAATAGTGATAGGCGTTGGCCACCAGCAGCGCGGTCGGCGGAGGATCCTGCTCCATCAGCCGTTTTACCGTACTGCAAATGCTGGCGACGGTGGCGTCATGGTAGGCCACCACTGCTTCGGCGTCGCCATGTGGGGACTGACGGACCCCCTCGACGAAACCTGCTTCAGTTTCCAAATCGCCCGCGCGGCGCGATTTTCGCAAAAGAAGCGCGACTTTGCGGTGACCCAAGCTCATCAGCAGGCCAGCAGCGTGCCGGCACACGGCGCGGTGGTCGAGGTCGCAAAACGGGAGCGTTAAACCCTCATAGACCGATCCCGCCACGATACAGGGGACCTTGTTGCGTTCGAACCAGCGTTGGGTGGTTTCATTCGATAGGACCAGAATCCAACATCCATGCGGATGCTGGGAGACGAGTTTCTCCAAGGCCGCGCTTGGGTTAGTGCGAAAGTACTGGGGGCCATGGAAAACGTGCAGCCGGCAGCCACGTTCGCTCAGCATGGCGCGCAGTGCGTCAATCCACAACGTCAACGACGGGCGGAGCCGCTCGAGGGCCTCCGGGGAAAGGAGCGCAACATCATGGGAGCGGAGCGCGCCCTTGGGTCGGGGAGGCTGTAACAGGATTCGATTCCCCGTGCCATGGTCGGAACGAATCACACCTTCCCGCTTCAACTGAGTGAGAGCCGACCGCAGTGTGTTACGACTCACTTGGAGCGACTCGCAAAGTGTACGTTCACCCGGCAGCCAATCGCGCCAGTTGCCCTGCTGGATCTCGTCGCGGAGCACGGTCGCGGTTTGGCTGACAAGAGACTGTCGCCGCGGGATCGAATTCATGGGTGCCATGGACTGAAGACGGGCGTCCGTCGGTGGGGGGTAACGTCGTTGGGCCTCTTCCAAACGTCAATCACCGCGCGATCTCGCCGCTTTCTAATGCGGGGAACGCCCGGCCACGAACGGCATCTATTCCCATGCAGCGCGGTTTGTATTGGCCAGGCCGACCCAGCGTTCACGGCCGCCTGCGGACAAGTGAGTTGTCGGCGGGCAGCGCTCAGTCCCGCAGGGTCCTTTGTGCAAGTCATCTATTTCCGCGGTGCACCGAGCGCGTCGCGGCTGTCGCTCACCCACTCCAGGTTGAAACGGGCCAGCTTCAGTGCGGCGGTGAGATTTGCGGTCGCCGAGCCGCTTTCATAGAAGCAAAAGATCGTGCCGTCGGGCGCGACGGTGAGGTCGCTGTAGCCGGCGAAGCTAGGCTCGAGCACTTTGGCGACCGGCCAGGCGCGCCCCTCGTCGTAGCTCACGCGGATGGAGAGGTTCTGACGTTTGTAGAAGCGCGACGGATGGCCGGGCACGGGGTCCGTGGCGTTGTCGCAGTGCGAGTAAATCAGCCGACTCCGGCCATGCGAAGCCACGGTTGATAGCCGTTCGATGCCCGCCATGCAGACAGGTTCAGCCAGGTCGTTGACAAATTCCGGGCGCGTCCAGCGCGTCGCCCCGTCGGGACTATAGGCGATGCCGCGACGGTGCTGGAGAGACTCGTGTCGCATGCTGAACATCACCGAACCGTCACTCAGCTCGACGGCGACCGTCTCGTTCGGGTTTATCAGCGGATCGATTTCCTGCGCGACGATCTCCCCGGCGTGCCAAGTCTTGCCGTGGTCGTCGCTGTAAATCGAGCTGACCACCGAGGGGCGGTGGCCGTGGTTGCCGCCCCCGCGCGAGAGCCAGACCGGAACGATCAGCCGGCCGGTTTGGAGCTGGATGCCGTGGTTCGGCCCGGTGGCGACGACCTTGAACGGGTAGCGCCGGCGCAGATCCTCGAGCGGTTGGACAATCTCCTCGGGTTC
This sequence comes from Opitutus sp. GAS368, assembly GCA_945869845.1. GTDB lineage: Bacteria > Verrucomicrobiota > Verrucomicrobiia > Opitutales > Opitutaceae > Tous-C4FEB. The sequence goes on from CAMBRG010000038.1 coordinate 8,958, forward strand.
GCTCCACGTGGCGCCCTCATCGGAGCTGCGGCGGATGAAGGTGCGCGCGTAATTGAAGCAATAGATGAAGAGGATTTCGCCAGTCTTGCGGTCGATGACGAGAGTCTGGTTATTGAAGGGAAACTGACCGGCTTTGCCCAGGTTCTGCTCGACGGCAGCGGGATTGGGCACGGCCTCGAGTCCAGGATGCGCGCCACGGTGGCCGAGCTTCACCGGCGCCTCCCAGGTCTTGCCGAGGTCGGGGCTGCGTCGGAGGAAGAGGTCGATGTCGGACCAGTCGCCAAGTTTCGTGTCCTTCCGCGCGTCGCACGTGACCAGGATCGTGCCCTTCGCGGTGATCGCGATGCCAGGGATGCGGTAGCGTTCATAGCCGCCCTGGCCTGACTCAAAAAGCGTCTGGGTTTCGAGGAAAGGCGCAGCGGCCACAGCCGTGGTTACAAAGTACGCCAGCACGCTGGCGAGGAATAGAGAACGGGTCGCGGCGTGGCGGCAGGAACGGAATCGAGCAGATGGAGATGTCATGGTTGGGATAGGGGAAAGAGGCTATTCAACGCCAATCAGCTGCTGGCGCCTTTGAAGGATCGACCAAACAGCGATACACGGCGTCTTCACGGAACGGAAATTCCCGCTCGATCTCCGGTGTCAGTCGCACGCCCAGACCGGGAGTGTCGGAGAGCAGGAGCTGGCCGCGTTCGATGCGCCACGGCTCTGCGAGCATCGCCTCACGCAACGCATAAGGCTTGATCGGCCACTCAGCGACCGTGCCGCCGCCGGCGAGCGCGGCGTGGTAGTTAGCCATCATGCCGACCGGACCGCCCCAACAGTGCACGTAGACCTCGGTTCGCTGCTGTCGAGCGCAGGCAAAAACGTCGAGCGTTGCTCCGAGACCGCCGATCACCGTGGCATCGGGTTGCGCAATGTCGTAGCAGCCCTGCTCTATCCGGGAACAGAGCTCACCGCTCGTGGTGACAATCTCGCCGCCAGCAATGCGGGAGCCGCACGACGACGCCCGCAGACGGGCATAGCTTTTGATTTCCTGCGGGCCGAACACCTCCTCGAGGAACAAAGGCATCGAGCCCGCATCGCGGGTGACGGCGGCAAGGTAACGCTGGACGTCGTCAATCGACTGCGAAGGGATCGCGAGATTCTGCGTCATGTCCACCGCAATGCCAACACCCCGAGCGGAGCCGTGGTGCTGACACCAGCGGGTCTTGTCGGCCTGATGATGGCGGGCGCGGATTTTCAGGAGGTCGATGCCAAGGGCGCGGATGCGGTCGAGCTCGCGGAGCATGGGCTCCGGCCCGGTACAGTCGCCGCCGCTGGCGTAGAGTTGGAGCGGTCGCACGGTTTCGCCGCCGAGCAGCCTCCATACGGGCACACCGCGGAGCTGGGCCGTGCAATCCTGTAACGCGATCTCTACCGCGCTGACGACGTGCTGTGCCGCGCCCTGCAAGCTCCAGTAGCCGGTGACAAGACTCACGTCGCGGAGCAGCCTCGGTAGGTCGCCGAGGTCGCGGCCGACGAGAACGGGCGCGACGAGCGCGACAATCTGTTCAAACACGCGCGGCGCAAAAACCGCGAGGTAGCCCTCGCCGAGACCAACGGGGCCATCGTCGATCTTAATCTCAACCAGACCGGTCGTGCGCCAGCCCGAAGGCAGATGCAAAATCACCTCAAGGTCGTCGCGCGGCTCCGAGTAGGGTGCGCTGAGGAGAACGGAACGGACGGAAATGATTCTGGGCATGAGGCGGAGTACGGGGCGTTTAGTAGCCGCGCGCGAGATCGACGACGTTGCGCAGCGGATCGCCGCTCCGGAATGCGGCAAAGTTGGCCAGAAATACGCGGGCTTTATCGAGCAACTCGCCCTCGTAGCCGCCGCCAGTGTGCTGCATGATCAGGGTGTTGGGGCAGCCCCAAAGCGGATGCGCGGCCGGCAGCGGTTCCTCGACGGTCACGTCAAGCACGGCACCACCGAGCCGGCGTGACTGCAGGGCGTCAAGGAGCGCGGACTCGTCCACGACGGAGCCGCGGCCGAGGTTGACGAAGATCGCCAACGGCGCGAGCAGCGCCAGCCGATCGCGACCGAAGAGGCCGCACGTCTCCGGTGTGTTGGGCAGGCAGCACGCGACGATGTCGGCCTGGGGCAACGCGCGGTCGAGGTCCGCGGTCGTGCGCAGCTCGGCGCCGCTCGTCGTGCGCGCGAAACTCTGCACACGGCACTCGAAGGCTTCGAGCAATCGGCGCAGCATCCGCCCGATCGATCCGTGGCCCAGAATGATGACTCGTTTCCCATGCAGCGTTTGCATTCGCGGCCGCAAATCGCGGCACACCCAGCGTCGCTCCGTTTGCGCCGTCACGAGCACATCGACGCCCCGATACAGCGCGAGCAATCCAGCGAGTGCAGTCTCAGCCGCAGATCGGTCGAAGAGCCCCTTGAGATTAGTGACGGCCAGCGAGGGGGGCAGTCCGCGCACTTGCAGATAATACTCGAATCCGATCGACTCGAGCTGAAGCCAGCAGAGTCGCGAGACGCCCTCCAGCCACTCGGCGGGCACGTTTCCGAAGCAGATATCGCTCGCTCGAAATTGTTCGCGATAGGCGGCCTGGGCATCTGCCGTTTCGTACTTGTTCACGAAGGTCACACCCTCCGCGGGAAGTGTGGAGCGCAACAGTTCCTTCGCCGCCGTATCGAGATGAGCGTAGACAAAGATGGCGAGCGGCGCACTGACGTTGCCCATGTGTCGCGCCTCGCCGCAGCCTACCGGCAGTGAGAGTTTCATAACATTCGTGGGGCGAGTCCGCCCTCTATGATTTCGCCGCTGGAAAAACTCGAGGTGCGTCACCGGCGGTGCGCGATGCCTGCACTTGGGCTGACGAGAGTGCCGGCGAGGGTAGCCGCAGCGGGACGATGGAACCTAGCAAGAGAGGCATGGAGGGAGAACTCCATCCACACGCCGGCGCGCGTCCACTCCTGTCCGCTGGTCTGTTGAGGGGGCCAGTGGATGAAAGCTTTCTGCTCCTTTCCACTTCACCGGCGGGTGAAATTAATTACGCGAAAAATCTTCCGAGAGTTGCCAAAGCTCCAGATTTAGACGCCCGTTTTGAGTGATGCTACGAATGGCGCGGCTCGTGCCGCGAGGCCCGGTTTGAGGCAGAAAATAGCGAACACTTCCCCTGATTAATTTTTCCTGCAGCACGTTGAAAACAGACCAAAGATCGTCTCCGGAGTCGGCCGCGCGGCGGACTCTCAAAAGACTAGGTGCCGAGGGAATATTAGAGAAATCAGCGTCGGGTCATCGCAAGGCGGAAGCCTGCGCGGCAAAGGCGGTTTGGGCAGCGGTCGTCAACCGATGCGCGCGCCAGCGGTTGATGGTTTCAGCGGTAATAATGATTTCTGCGCGAATTGCGTGGGCCAAAAAAAAGCCCAGCAACTTTGAATAGCCCATCCTCGCCTGCTGTTTAATAAATACGCCGGTTGCGAATGCGCCCTACCCCACCTCATCCCGGCCACTTACACACCTAGGAAAAAGTTGCAGATCTTGTCTCTAACCGAAGACCCACCGTCATCCAAAACGTAATGTCCGACGTCCTTGAGTTCATGCACTTCGATGCCTTGGTAGATCTGACGCCACCGGGCTAAAAATTTATAATTGAAGCAAAAATCCTTTAGCCCCCACACAACTAACATGGGATGGGAACTGAGTTTAGGCAGACCGGCTTCAATCGCAGCTAAGGTTCTCCTGCTTAAGTGATCGGCCTCAAGCGGGATATCTTTTACGAAAGCACTCACCGCCACCCGATCGCGCCACGATCTATACGGAAATAAAAATCCCCTGCTCTCGTCGGGGCTCAGCCGACGACGATGCATCGACATCCAAATCGCCGGATGCGCAAATCCGTTTAAGCCGCGCACGAGCCAATCTCCAAGCCAAGGCAATCGACAAAGGGAAATTCGAAACGGAATCTCGTCTGAAACAAAAGCGGCCGTGTTCAGAATTGTTATTCGACCCATCAGGTCCGGTGCCCGGGTCGCTAGTCCGAAACCGATCGCGCCGCCCCAGTCATGAACCACCAGATGCACCTTGGTTAGACCCAGACTGGAAACCAACGCCTCGATATCAGAAATCCGAGTTTCGAGCGAATAACGATAGTTTTCGGGCTTTTCTGACAGCCCCATCCCAATGTGATCCGGTGCGATGCACCGCATCTTAGGCGAGAGCTGCTTGATCACGTCGCGATAAAAAAATGACCACGTCGGATTTCCGTGCAACATGAGCACGGCTTCGTTGGTGCGTGGACCTTCATCCACATAACTCATCCGGGCCCCTGATTGCGTAACGAAACCCTTCGGGGAAAAAGGATAGAGCCGCGCGAGCCAATCGGGAATAATCGGTGCGCCGGTTACCATTCGAGGGCTAGCATCAAACTGTTTAGACCACTGCCGATGCCTAACAGGCTGACTCGGTCACCGCGCTTAACTCTGCCTTCCTGCGCGGCGATCGCAAGCGTCGCGGGCAGAGATACTGAGCCCATGTTCCCCAACGTCTCGAAAGTAGAAAAGTCCTTCGCAAGATCGAGCCCGAGAGTTTCATACAGCTTACGTCGGTGCACCGAGCCCACTTGGTGACAGATAAAGCGGTCGGTGTTCTCAGCGTTGAACCCGGTAATCCGGGAGAAATCAGACCACGTTGATTGGGCCAAGGTAACGCCGGCCACCAAAAGATGCTCTGAGTCGGTTTGCATCACCAAGGCTTCAGCTCCATGGGTATCGCCTTGGCAGAGGTCGCTATGTTCGGTGGCTGCCCGCGCCACTGCGCCGATGAGGCGATGCCCCTCTGAGGCCAAGTCGGTGTGGCAAACGACCGCTCCGACGGCCCCTGAGCCGATCGTAAGATTGGCGAAAAACGGCTTGATCGCGTTTCGTGACAACGGTTGCTCGCAGAGAATGCGGAGGGTCTGGTCGACCAACGGCCGGCCATGCTCACCCGCAACGATCAACGCACATTTGATCTGCCCGCTCTCGATCATTGCGGCCGCCACGGTGATCGAATTCAGGAAGCCGAGACAGGCGTTGGAAAGGTCGAAAATCTGAGCCGATGCCGGTAGTCCGATTGCCCGATGCGCAAACGACGCGGTCGCGGGTTCGAGCATGTCGCGGGAGACAGCCGCATGGATGAAGAGCTCGACCTGTGCGGCCTTCAGCGTCGATTGTGCCAATACGGCCTTCCCGGCCGCTGCGCTGGCGTCGGAGGGCCTGGTCCCGACCGGCCACATTCGGCGTTCACGAATTCCGGTCATGAGTTCCAAGCGCCCCGCTGGAAGTTTCAGTCGCTCATAAAGCGGATGTAGCTCCGCCTCAATCGCAGCGGACGTCACCACTTCGTCGGGGAGCGCCACGGCCAAAGACTCGATGCAGACATTTTTGAATCTCATGATGGGCTCACGATTCCATTCGCATCGCGAGTCGGATAATTTCCTTATCGAAGAAATTGCTCCCCAAACCGGCGTCGACTACCAACGACGCACCGTTGATCCCGCTACTGCGATTGCTTAAGAGAAACAGGGCGGTGTCGGCAACTTCTTGGGTCGAAAGATTTCGCCTTCGAAAGGTCAGCTTCTCCGCGTAGAGATAACTCTCCAAGTAGCCGGGGATGCCAGCCGAAGCGCTCGTTTTTAGGGGACCGGCTCCGATTATATTGAAACGCACTTCCGTCTCGGCACTGAACGACTTCGCCAGAAACCGCGCACACGAATCAAGGGCGGCTTTGATCGGGCCCATGTAGCCGTAGTTGTCGGGCGTCACGAGGAGTGATGAAATGCCGATCGTCACGACTGACGCGTTGTTGGCGAGAAGCGGCTTAAAAGCCCGGGCAATCTCCACCAGTGAAAACGCGGAAATCGCCGTCGCCTGAAGAAAATCCGTGCGCGTCGTTTCATGGAACGCCTTGAACCCTTCACTGTAATTCGCGAACGCGATCGAGTGCACGATCCCTTGGATCGGCGCGTGTCCTGCCGCCGAAACGACGCGGGCCAAATCGGCGGCCGCACCCTCTTTTTCCACATCACAAACGAAGACATCCTTGCCGGCGAGTTGCGTCAGCAGTGACTCCCGGCGGCTTTCCGACCGGACACTGTAAATTACCTTCGCGCCCTGTTCTTCAAGCGACTTTGCGATGAACCAAGCGACGCTCTTGCGGTTCGCGACGCCGAAAATCAGAAACGTCTTACCTGATACTTGCAGGAAATCGCTCATACGGCGGGAGCGCCCGCCGGCGTCGTCCAGGCCACCGTGAAGTCGACGTTCAGCACGCGCTTCGTCCCGCTTGTAATGTTGCCGCTCATCATCGTAAAACCGCCAAGCGACTCTTTCTTCTTAACCGTAATCGTGACGGTTTCGCCCGGGTAAACCGGGTTGCGAAAACGAACATCGCTGATTTTGGCCATAAGCGGAACTCCGACAGATGTCCCCTGCCCCGCCGATGAGCGCGCCAAGAACAAAGCCCCGGTTTGGAAAACAGCCTCGCACAACAACACCCCGGGAGTGATCGGAGCCCCAGGATAATGCCCCTTGTAGAAATCCTCGTCGGCGCGAAACGTGCGGGTCGCAACCATGCCGTCGGGTGACTCGGAAACGATGGCGTCGACGAAGAGAAACGGTGGACGATGCGGAATGAGTTCGGTGATTTGGCTCATAGCGTCAGGCCATTGCAGGCGCGGCGGGCTGGTTTTGTTTCATGGCAAACAGATACTTGTCCACTTTGTTGGCCGTGATCACACCATAGTTTATCGTCCCGAGCCAGCCCGACATGATGATGCCGACGCTGCCGGCATGGAAAAGGCCGGGAAGCTTTTCGGAGAGATTCATCGAAACGGGCAGGCCCTCAAACTTCGTGCCGAACGACGTGCCGTTAAGGTGCGTCGTGTAGCGTTCAATCGTCCGGGGAGTGGCGGCCTCCTGCCAATCGATTTTGCCCCGCACATCGGGAATGAATTTTTCGAGCGCCACCAAAGACTCCTCGATCATGCGCAATTTGTGCGCTTCGTAATCCGCTTCGGACAGAGTATTCCAATCCGGATAACGCCCGTTGAGTGACGCGACCACCGTATAGCGGTCGGAACCCGGCCGAATCTCCGGATAATAGAGCGAAAAAGTGCGGCTGGTCGTATGGAAATCGGTGAGCTCCTCATTGCTGTAGTTGGGCGCCGATGACGTGAAGACGAGGTCGCCAATATGCGGGATGCTCTCACCCTTGCGGATGCCGAAATAAACTTGGCATGAACTCGTATTGATGCGGACGGCCTCGGCCTGCGCGGCGAAATCCGCCGGGAAATTTTCGGCGCCGGCCAGACGAAAAATAGTGTTTTTGATGTTCGCGTTTGAGAGCACGGCCTTGGCCCGAATCACCCGCCCGTTTCCGGCGACGATGCCGCAGGCGATCTTCTGACCGGCCCGCTCTTCGACCAGAATCTTCTCCACCAGGACCTTTTTTCTAAGTTCAACGCCGTTTCTTTTAAGTTCAGCCACCATCTTCTCGATCATGTCATCCGATCCGCCTCGGTAAGTGTAGACGCCAGCTCCCATGAAATTGGAGAACACAATCCCGAAGGTAATGGCCGGGTCGTTGAAATTCGATCCGTTGGCGTAGGAGATTGGTTCCATCAAGAGACGATGCACATCTGCCCGACCGGGGAAGAATCGCTCAAACATCTCTCCGGTGGTCTCTGGATTGTTATCGTAGTAGTTCATGGCCCGAAGGTAGTCGTAGAACGCCTCGACTTCGGCTCGCGGGAGCTTGAACTGATCGACTAGAACCCGGGTATAATCCTCGCGGGTAAAGGTGGTCCAAACGTCCATTTGTGGATTCACAAAACGAATGTCTTTCAGCAGCACGATGGCGTCGGAAATCTCTTTGGTCCAATAGCGTCGACAGGACTTTATCATGCCGCTGGGAAACCCATGCAGGGAAATGTCGAAAATGTGTCCGCCCTTTCGGGTGAACCAAGTAGCGAGCCCGCCGAATTGATAGTGGTGCTCTACGAGCAGGACCCGGTGACCGGCCTTCGCCAGCACGTTGGCTCCAGTCAGGCCGCCTAAGCCGCTGCCAATCACAATCACATCATACTCGTCTGCGACACCTTTGAGCCAGTCGTAAGCCATGGAAGGTCAGAACTGAGAGGCCGGTCGGGCAAAGCGCAACCCCGAGTTTACGGTTCTGCAACGATTCAGGGGGAGCCGGAAACTTACGCCGGCGAGTTGGCGAGGCTCAACCTTTGGCTCTCTTATCCGGCCCAAAGCGATTCCGAGCATATCCCGAGCAGGCCGACGTGGGCTGGTCTGCTTATTACTCCGCCGCTCTTTCCCGCCTGAGCGCCCGCGCCCTCAAGGCAACGTTCAGCCTTTTTGCAGAATGTGATAATTGGCCATCGAAATGCCACTGAGCATCGCGCCGATAATTCCGAGGAAACCCTGATCGGTGCCGCAAAGATAAACATTTTCCAACTCAGTCCTGCCCTGCCGGTGCTTCACCGGAGCCCCGTAGATCGCCCCGCCCATGTGTCCGGTAAACTTGGTAATCGTGCGCGGCGTGAACATATCGGTTGTGAGCGTGGCTTCGGCCAGAGCGTCGTCAGTTAGCCTCGGCACGAAGCGCCGCGCGCTGCGTTGAACGGTCGCAAACCACGCGCGTTTCGCCGCTTGGTAGTCAGCTTCGGGCAGCGGCGCCCAGCGGTCGTAGCGCGCGAGACAGGTGACCCGAAAGATGCCTTCGGCTAGATTCAGATCTGGGCCGTAATCGAAATTGTTCGGGATGCAGATCACGCCGCTCCGAACATCGACCGGTTCGTCAGGACACACGTAGTCGAATCGCGGGGAGTCGTTGAAGAAGACGATGGTGTCTCTGCCCCAGCCCAGCTCCGCCGGTTGCCGATTGAGGATCGTGATCGTTTCAACAAACGATAATCGACCCGGTGTCAGTGGAGGTTTGCCGGTAGCTGAGGCTATCAGGCGTTCAGTCTCCGGCGCGCCGATCGACGAGATGACGTGCGTCGCCGTAATCTCTTCACCCGAGTCCAAGACCAAAGCGCTGGCCCGGCCGGCATGAGCGACGATCTTAGTTACACCGCACTTCATCCTGCGTTCTCCGCCCGCCTGACGGTATTTGTCCAGCAGCACGCGCAGGATGACCCTCACCCCGTCCAACGGGCGGGCAAACCCCTCTAAAAAAAGGGCTTTAAACATGATTACGAACTGGCCGAACTCCATATCGTGCTCTTGTGCGCTGCCGTAATACATCACCGGGCAAAACAGCATGTCCTCCAGCAGTGGATCTGTGATATGCTCTCGGACAACGGTTCTCGCTGAGACCGGAGTTGCGTCGAGAGAAACATCATCAAACGCGCGAATTTTGGTTACCAACCGGCGAAAGCCGTCGATTTGCACCGGAAACTGCGCGGCAATCTCGCTTTCGAAGACGGAAAAGTCGTTGGTAAAGCGCAGGGAGGTTTCGCCCCCGGGACCGAAGGCAACCCGGGACTGCTTCTGTTCGCAGAGCGCAAACTCGGCGCGATCGATGCGCAATTGGCGCAGCAGCTTGGTCAGCGGCGTGCCCTTGACGCCCGGCCGCACAAAGTTCGTTAGCGCATGCAGCCCCACGTCGAATTTGCGTCCACCCAAGCTGTAGAAACTATTGAGCCCGCCAACGGCGTTGTGACGCTCGAAAATGCATACTTTTTTCCCGAAGTGCGCCAAGCGGATGCCGGCAGCGAGGCCTGACATGCCCGCGCCGATGATCGCAACATCGTAGTGATTGCTGGTGTTCATCCGGGGTAACAGGCAAAGCAAAGGGCCGGGAAATGAATCCCGGCCCGAATTTGAAAACGGGGGTTCGCTTTAGCCTTTGGCGGCGAGGGCGAGGAACTTCGGGGTCAAATACTCAGCGCAACTGTCCAGCGATGCCAGTTGCTGGTAATCGGCTTCCGGCACTTCGATACTGTGGCGCTTCCGAAGCTCCATCACGATATCCAAGAAATCCATGCTATCGAGTTGCAGCTGGTCGCGGAGGCGCACCTCTGGCTTCACGTTCGAGAGATCCTCATCGGGTGCGATATCGGCGATGATATCGAGCACGATTTTCTTGCATTCTTCTTTGGTCATGGTGGCGGTTAAAAACGGGATTACGGGTGAAAACGTTTAACAATCAACGCGGAATTTATCCCGAGCATCCCGAAGGAATTGTTAAGAATAGTATCCACGTTCGCAACCCGGCGGGGCTGATTAAGGACCAGTCCTGGGATCGCGCAGAGGGGATCGAGGTCATCGACATTGATGCTGGGATGGACCGTGAAGTCGTCGAATGAAGGAAGATTTCCGGCTAATTCCAGAGCGCCGGCAGCTCCCATGCAGTGGCCGATATAGCTTTTGGTGTTGTTGATGTAAGTATCGGGACAGCCTTCACCGAAAACCGCGCGGATGGCTTCGCACTCTTGAATGTCACCCAAAAGCGTCGCGGTAGCGTGGGTATTGACGATGTGGATGTCGCTCGCGCTGAGCCCCGCTCGGGTGATGGAGGCGCGAACACACTCGGCTTGGCGCACAGGATTGGGCAGCACGTAGTCCGAAGCGTCGGAGTTTACGTGATAACCGGCGATCTCGCCGTAAATTTTCGCGCCGCGCGCCACGGCGTCATCCAGCCGCTCCAACGTGTAGAGGCAGCCCCCTTCGGAGATCACGATGCCGTTACGCGCTTTATCGAACGGTCGTGAGGCCTTGTGCGGATCGTCGTGGGTGGCCAAGGCATTCTGAGATTTGAATCCGGCGAAGATCCCAAACGTATGGATGCTTTCGCTCACGCCGCCGCACAGCGCAAAATCGACTTCGCCCAAGCGCAACATCTGCGTCGCATGGATCAGTCCCATATTGCCGGCCGCACAGGCTGCGCCGATCGTGTAGGCGGGCCCGGTGATGCCAAGATTGAGCGACGTCTCTCCGGCCGGGTTGTTGGCGACCGTTCTCGGATTGTGGTAATGCGACCAAAACTTCGTGTCGTAGTTAAACTTCGAGATGTTGTAGATTTCATTCTCGGTCTCGACGTTCCCGTGCTCGGTACAGCCGATGTAAATACCAACCCGATCTTTCGCCATGCCTTCAAAATTTACGCCGCTGTCTTGCAGGGCTTCTCTGGCGCAATAAATTGAAATCGAACCGGCCCGGGTGCCGACGCGGATTTCTTTTTTCTTTTGATACTTGAGCGCATCGTAGTGGCACACGCCGGCAAGCTGGGAGCCCATATACCGGACTTCCATGCGCTCGATTCCGGCGACGCCGTTGAGCAAATTCTTTCGGAATTCGGGCAGTGAATTGCCGTTGGGGGCGGTGAGACCTACTCCGGTGATGACGATGCGCGCGTGCTTCATTACGTGGTAAACGGAAATCGCTAGCCATCCCGCTAATGAAAGCAATAAAACCTCTCATTTCTATGAACGTTCTCGTCGTCGGAGGAGCCGGGTACATCGGCAGTCACTGTGTTCGCCAACTCCTTGCCGCCGGCCATCGCCCGGTGGTGCTCGATAACTTGGTGTTTGGGCACAGGGGGGCGATCGCAGCGGGCGTTCCGCTCTACCCGGCGGATTTGGGCGATGAAGCGGCCGTGGGTGAGATTCTGGACCGGGAGAAGATCGAGGCCGTGATGCATTTCGCCGCCTTCGCTTACGTGGGCGAGTCGGTTAACGATCCGCTCAAATATTATTTTAACAACGTGGTCGCGACGCTTGGCCTGCTCCGGGTGATGTTAAAACACGGAGTGAAAAAATTCGTTTTCTCATCAACCTGTGCGACCTACGGCGTGCCGACCGCGATGCCCATTGTTGAAACCATGCCGCAGGCCCCGATTAACCCTTACGGCCAGAGCAAGCTCGATATCGAAAACGCCCTCAAGGCCTTGGCCCACGCGCATGGCTTGAGCTTTGCCGCGTTCCGATACTTCAACGCTGCGGGCGCCGCTGAGGATGGGTCCATCGGGGAAGATCACGTGCCGGAATCGCATTTGATCCCGCTGGCGATTGAGTCCGCGGTTGGCCGTCGGCCCGCCTTGCAAGTTTTTGGCACCGACTACCCGACGCCCGACGGCACCTGTTTGAGAGATTACGTCCACGTCGACGATCTGAGCCGAGCGCATATCGCCGTCTTCGCCAAGCTCGGACAACCGGGCACGGCGCTCTTTTACAATCTTGGCACCGGCAGACCCACCTCGGTGCTCGAAGTCATTCGGGCGGTGGAAAAAATCACCGGTCTCAAAGTGCCCTACCTCCTCGCGCCCCGGCGCGCCGGCGACCCGCCGGCACTTTACGCCGACTCAGCCAAGGCGGTCGGAGAGTTGGGTTGGGCGATAAAGTTCAACCACATTGACGCCATCGTTGAGACGGCCTGGAAATGGCATCGAGCCCACCCGTCTGGGTTCGCTGACCGTTAGGCGAGCGGGCCGACGCGGCCCGAGATTCAAGATTAAAGCCGCGGAGGTTTCGGCAACACTGGCGCAGCCCACGCATTGGCCCCAACGACCCCTACCCGGCGTTGATAGACGCGGTCATTGCATGTTGCGTAGAGCGTGTCGAAGGCGGCGCCGCCGAATACGAGATTGGTGATGCGCCCATTCGGCGTAGGAATGATCGCATTGACGCGGCCCGCTTGGTCGCAGACCTGAATCCCGAGCCGGGTTGCGACGTAGAGCCGACCCTCACGGTCCACTTTCAAACCGTCGGCAAAGCTCTGGTCCTCCGCGTCGGATTCATGCAGATGAAAATAGCGCTGCTTGTGCGCGAGCGTGCCATCGGGCTGCACTTGATAGCTGTAAATCCAATGCGACCGATAGTCCGCCACGTAGAGCAGAGTTTGATCCGGCGACAGCGCGAGGCCATTGGCAAACCTCACCCCGGTGTCGACGACCTGCTTCGCTCCATCCGGCCGAATCAGCCAAATCTGGCTCACTTCGTTCTTCACCGCGAGAGGCTCAGTCACGTAAACGTTGCCGGCGTGCCCGACGACGAGGTCGTTGCCGGCGATGTCACTGGCGATCGTGGTCGCCGTGCCGTCGGCCGCGTAAGCCAAAATTTGCTTCGTGCCGGTGGCCACGGCGTAGAGTCGACCGTCAGGTCCGAAGGCCTGACCATTGGCGCGCTTGCTATCAGCCATGAAGACCGCGGGCCTTCCATCGGAGCCGATCTTGTAGGTTTTACTATTGGGGATATCGGTGAAGAAGACCTCGCCTTTCGCGTTCACCGCCGCGCCCTCGCTCAGGCGGTAGCCATCGCCCACAAGTTTCCAGTCTTCTCCCGGGATCAAGACCGAGGTTAGCACCCCGTTCTTCGTCGGTGCCGCCATCGCCACGGGTTTCGGCCAGTCCCGCCAAAGCCAGCGGATCGCTTCGGGAAAGAGCATTGCCCCGTGCCGACCGTTGTGCGTGCCTTCGCCCCACACGTGTTTCACGTCGTAGCCGGCAAAAGTCAGGGCGCGTTCCAGCGTCTGGTTGGCCATCCACCAGTCACCGCCGTAGATATTGTTGTCATTGGAGCCGTCCTGCAAAAACACGCGCAGCGCTTTGGGCTCCGTCTTGCGGATCAGCGTCGGATAGCGGTCGCCCCCGCGCAGTCCGACATACGTGCCGATGGCGCTAAACACCCGGCTGAACTCGCCGGGCCGCTCCCACGCGGCCGTAAACGCCGCGATCGCTCCGCTGCTTGATCCGCCGATGGCGCGGTCATTGCCAGAGCGCGACAGCTTAATCGCGCGGCCGTCGGCCGCCGTCTTGGTCTCAACGGCGGGCAACAGTTCTTCCAGCAAGAATCGGGCGTAGACGTCGCCGAGACCGTCGTATTCGTAGCTCCGGTTAAAACGGTCGAGCGCCGTCTTCGCATCGGGACTCTTCAGAATTCCGGGCCGGACAAACACCCCGATTATTACCGGCAGCTCGCCGCGCGCGATGAGGTTGTCGAACACCGTGGGCGCGCTCCACTGCACCCCGTCTTGATTCACGTAAACGCAGGCGGGCTTCGTCCCATCATATTGCTTGGGCACGTAAATCGTCACCTCACGGGTGGTGCCCGGAAACAGCTTCGAATCACTGAATTCAAACTTGATCAGTTCGCCCTGCGGCACGCCGGGCTGAACCTTGGAGTCGGGTCCGAGCGGGAATTCTTCGGCCGAGCGTGAAACGAGCGGAACAAGGAGCAAACCGAGCAGAGCAAAGCAGACCCGGAGCGAGGCGGTGGGGTTCATGGGTAAAAGCAAAGAGCCCGCCAGGAGCGGGCCGACAAAAAAGGAGGAGCGGACTTACTTTTTCGCTTCAGCCTTGGCGCCCGGCGCCGCTTTCTGCTTGGCCGGCGGCGGCTCGACATAAACCGGCAGCACGCGGGCTTGAGGCGTCACCTGAGTGAGATTTGGGGTGATTTCGGCATCGACCCGGCGAAGAGCCCAGTCGAGACCGCCCATGAGTACAGCTTGAAACTCAGGGCTCGTCCAAACGTCTTCGCGATGGCCCATGCTCGTGTAAAACACGCGCCCCTTGCCATGCATCCGCGCCCACGTCGAAGGATACGGCGGCCGCTTATAGGAAGGACCATCCATAGTGGAAGTGTCTTGCGCGAGGATCACATGCAGATCGGACGCGAAGTTTTTGAGCGAATACCACTCTTCATGAGGGCCGAAACCGGCCGGCAGCGCAGCGATGCCCGGAAACTTCGGACTCCCGATGATCTGCCGCGCCTTTTGCTGGGCATCATGTTTGATAAAGGAAGCCCCGATCATCCGGGTGTAGTCATCGAGCTTGTCGCCGTCGTCCTGGTTGCGGGCTGGACCGTGTCCTTTGTTGCCCGGCGGGTGAAACGTATCGCTGGCGCTATGCGTGCCGACAAAACCTTTGCCGTCGCGGATCGCCTGAAGGAAGGCCGCCTTGCCGGCAGCAGTCATGGGCGGATTGCCGTCGCCCTGTTTCTCGTCGTTCTTCGCGAGCGTGAGATCGCCGCTGGTGTAGAACAGGAAGGCGTCGAACTGCGCCAGATACTCCGTCGTGAAGAGACTGCCGTCCTTTGACTCGGTGAATTCGATGCGATGTTTGGCGCCGAGTTCCTTGAGCACCTGCAGGGCAAACGAGGGGTTTCCGGCGATGCGTTTGATCGGTGAGTGCTCAAAGCCGGACGATTTGGTGAAGAAGAGCACCTTCTTCGCGGTCGGAGCCGCAGCTCCGGCAAACGAAACGCAAGTAAGCGATAAAAGGAGCCCGAAGGCGCCTCGCATGAGTGTGGGGCAATTTAGCATAAAGGTGGGTTGTGCGCGGCAAGACGCACGGCCGCGGGTTACGTTTTACGCTTGGTGGGCGCAGACTTCTTTTTCAGCAATTCCTCGGGCTTTGATTCAATCAAACCGAGCTGGGCGTTCGCTTTGGCTTGGTCGCCGGCCGCCGCCTTGAGCGCTCGTTCCCGCATCGCTGCGGTCAGCGGAGGCATGAGCGGTCCGCCCCTTTGCACCAGTTCGTCGAAAACAAAATCCAACGCTTGGACCAAGGTCACGGTCGGCCGAGCGCTCTCCGGGGAAGCTGCGCTGGCCGGAACCGGAGCCGTCGCGGGGAGTTCTCCAGCTAGGGCATCGCCCTCCCCGGCTGTTTCGAGAATTTCGCTCGGCAAGTTTTTGACCAAAATCGTCTCGCCTTGGGCAATCACCGCACTGCGGTAAATGACGTTTTCGAGTTCGCGCACATTTCCCGGCCAACGGTGGCGCACCAAAATCGCCATCGCCTCGGGCGAGACTTTGCTCGCGCGCGCCTTCCGCTGCTTAAACAAATTCTGCAGGCAGAAATCGACAATCTGCGGGACGTCGTCGCCCCGCTCGCGCAGCGCGGGCATCCGGATGCGGACTACGTTCAGGCGGTAGTAAAGATCCTCGCGGAACGTTTTCGCCTGCACCATTTCCTCGAGGTCCTTGTTCGTCGCGGCGAGGATGCGCACGTCGACCTTGATCGTCTCGGTGCCGCCGACGCGCTGGATGTCGCCTTGCTGGAGCACACGCAGGATCTTCGTCTGAGTCGCGAGCGCCATGTCGCCGATTTCGTCCAGGAAAATAGTGCCGCCATCGCAGAGCTCGAATTTGCCCAGCCGTTGACCGGTCGCACCCGTGAAGGAGCCCTTTTCATGACCGAAGAGCTCGCTCTCGATTAAATTGTCCGGGATCGCCGCGCAGTTTACGGCGATGAACGGCTTGCCGGCCCGATGGCTGTGTTTCCAAATCGAACGCGCGACGAGTTCTTTGCCCGTGCCGCTCTCACCGGTGATCATCACGGTCACATCACTGGCGGTGACTTGCCCGATCACCTTAAAGACATCCTGCATCACCGGAGACGATCCGACGATCCCTTCGCGGTAATCGTCGGCGTTGATGGTGGGCTTGTAATCGCCGACCGCGCGCAGATCGGCGTGAGCCTTGAGTGCGTTCTCGGCGAGGGAGAGCACCTTGGCCGGATCGAACGGCTTCATGACGTAGTCGAACGCGCCGTATTTCATCGCCTCGATCGCCGTTTGGGCCGTGCCAAACGCCGTCATCAGCACTACCAGTTGCTTGGGGTTGGCCGAGCGGATATGTTGCAGCGCTTCGATGCCGCTCATGCCGCTCATGCGCACATCGAGAAACACGAGGTCCGGCAACGGACCTTTTTTGACCATCGCGATCCCCTGCTCACCGCTCGCAGCTTCGGTTACCTGATAACGCCGCGAACCCAAAACTCGCGTGAGCGAGTAACGGATCTCAGCGTCGTCATCGATGACAAGGATGGTCGGTGGTTTGGCGGTAGGGTCACTCATGATAACTTACGGACCGGCGGAGCGATCACCGTCGATGGTGCTGGCGAATTCCGTCGGCCCGCTTTGATTGCTTCCCATGCTTGGCTGGTCAATAAACTTGTTCCGCATCCGGGGTATCCAACTCGCGTTACACGGGAGTTTTCTGCTGCTGCTGGCCTACATCGCTTGG
>CAMBRG010000039.1 GCA_945869845.1 Opitutus sp. GAS368
GGGCCGGCGGCGATGGCGTTGCGGCGCTGGCGACCGCGGTAGTTCCAATTGGCGCGGAGACTGTAGCCGGGACGGTTGAGACTCACGCCCCAGCTGGCGGTGCGCGGGACGAAGCCGGGGAAATTGGTGGCGGCGGGGCCGAGGAGGCGCTGCGTGCTGCCGTTGGCAAAGATCTGGACGCCGCGCGCCCACTGCGGGAGGAAGGTGAGGGCCTGCTTGTAGCCGACGTCTATGCCCTGCATGCGCACGGTGCTGGCGATGTTGTATTGGGTGGCGACGGGGTAGGCGCTGTAGACGCTGGGATCGAGGTTGTAGAGCTCGAGGAACTCGGGGGACGGGGTGAGGATGGTGTTGCCGAAGAAGTTTTCGAAATCGCGGCGGAACGCGCCGACGGAGAACTGGCCGACGCCGGCGAAATAGTATTCGAGGCGCGTGGTGAACGAGCGGGCGCTCCAAGGTTTGATCGCGATGTTGCTGACGGTGATCTGATCGTTGGGCGTGGGGTTCTCCGGATCCGGAAGGATGATGCCGCCGGCGTATTGATTGAAGTCGGGGCGGCCGATGGACGTATAAACGGCGGCGCGGGCGATGAGGTTTTCGCGGACGTTGAAGCTGGCGTTGAGGCTGGGGAACCAGCGGAGGTATTCCTTCTCGGACTGGGCGCCGCGGTCGAGGAAGGTGAGGCGGGAGACGCCGAGGGCGTTGGACGCGGGGACGAGGGCGACGGGGAGGCCGTTGGCGCCGAGGACGGGGCGGCCGGCGGAGTCGCGCTGGATGTTGCGCGTGGGATCGGTGAGCGGGCCCTCGGCTTCGATGTTGGTCTGCTCGAGGCGGACGCCGCCGACGAGTTTGAGGCGGTTGGCAAGGAGGGCGAGATCGGCGCGGAGGTAGGCGGCGGAGACGAGTTCGGCGGCGCGCTTGGAGAGGTTGACCTCGGAGCGGTAGGTGGCGTTGGCGACCGTGGTGAACTGGTTGGGGTTGGCGAGGAAGTGCTCGTAGAATTTTTCGCTGCTGACGCCGCCGAACGACGGGAAGCCGTAGTGGGGGACGCGACTGGAAAAACTGGGGTCGAGGAAAGGAGTGGCGCGGTCGTCGCTGGTGGCAGAGGGGGAAGTGCTGGCGACGCCGTCGCGGCCGAGGTAGGTGAAGGCGGGCGTGCTGGCGCGTTGATCGCGGGTGGCTTCGCGGAAATCGATTCCGGCGCGGAGGGAGAACGGGACGCGGCCGAAGAAATCGCGACGAAGGTTAGCGTAGGCGGTGCGTTTGGTGTCGTCCGTGGCGCGGGTGTTACCGCTGGCGGCGGTGAGGACGTAGCTGTCCAAGGAGTAGGGGTTGACGGGAGCGCCAGCGGCGTCGGTGACGGTGAGGGTGCCGGGGCGCAGGTAATTGATATCGGCAAAGGAGACGGTGACGCCGGTGCGGCGGGCGGTGGTGGTGTCGAAGAAACCGGAGCGGAGGTTTTCGTTGCGGTTGCCGGCGCGGGAGTGGGAGTAGCCGGCCTCACTTTTCCAGACAGGGCCGTCGTGGCGCCAGATGAGCGACGGCATGTAGGTGTAGTTGGACCGGTCGGCGCCCGTGGTGAGGAGCTGGAGATCGCCGAGGCCGGCGGCGCCCTTGGTGGACGTGGTGGTGAAGTCGCCGGGGGCGACGCGATTCACGTTAAACGTGAGCTGGTTGTGGTTGATGAGAACGTCGAAGGTGGAGGCTTGGAGGGAAAACGAGAAGCGGTCGTGGGGCGTGAGTTTGTAGTCCACGGTGAAACCGAAGGAGGAGCGCTTCGTATCTTTACCGCTGTTACGGATGGCAAAGGTCGAGAGGTAAGGGCGGTCGAACGAGGTGTGGGGGAAGGCAACGCCGTTGGTGGCGGCCTGGGTGCCGCGCCAGGTGTTTTGGATGAGGGGCTCGCCGGAGTATTGGCGGTTGAAGCCGGCGGAGAGGGAGAAGCCGAAGGTTTTGCTGACGGGGGCGACGTAGGAAAGATCGGCGCCGGGGTGGATCTTGCGCGTAGGATGGCGCGGGGCCGGGGAGCGGTTCCAATCGCGGGCGTTGTCGCGCATCATCACGTAGGTGCTGAAATTGCCGGCGGCGCGGGCGCGTTCGAAGGAGCTGCGCGGGACGAGATTCACGGATCCGGCGAGGGCGCCGCCCTGGGATTCGGGCGTGGGGGAAAACGAGACCTCGATGCGGGAGAGGTTGTTGATCGAGACCTGGTCGAGGCCGACGGAGCGATTGGTGCCGCCGGCGCCGCCACCGACGGCGCTGGCGAGGCTGAAGCCATCGAGGGTGACGGGCACGTAGTCGCCGGGGACGCCGTTGAGGGAGATATCGCGGGCGTTGCCGCCGGCGTAGTCGATGTTCACGCCGGGGAGAAACTTGACGAACTCGGCCACGTTACCTTCGGCGACGTCGCCGAATTCGTCGGTGGAGACGACCTGGCGGACGTTGGGGGCGAAGCGCTGCTCGTTGATGGCGCGGGCGGCGCCGCTCATCTCGCGCGAGGTGGCGACGACGAACTCGGTGAGGGTGACGGGGCCGGTGGAAGTGGCGGAGGTGGGCGCGGAGGCGGAGGGGAAGGTGAGGTCGAGGGGCGTGGTGGTGCTGGAACGGACGGTGAGGGTGGCGACCTGGGTGGGCAGGCTGGTGTAGAAAATCTCGATCCGGTGCTCGCCGGGCGAGAGGTTGGTGAGGCGGTAGAAACCGTCGGCGTCGGTGAAGGTCTCGAGGGAGGTGCCGAGGACGCGGAGGCGGACGCGTTCAAGGTAGTCGCCGGTGGCGGCGTTTTGCACGCGGCCTTGGACGCTGGCGGTGGCTGCGGTGATGGCGGACGCGGCGGAGGCCGGGGCGGCGGGTTGGGCGGGGAGGGTGGAGGCGGCGGCAAGGAGGGCGACGGGGACGAGCGCAAGGAGCGTGGGGAAGGTGCGGATACGTGGCAGGCGGTGCATGGTGTAGGTGGAGGGCGAGCGGAGGCGGTATGCGAGTGAGAGTGGATGAGGCAGGGGTGAGGCTACATGGCGGAGTTTTTCTTTTTGTTGTTTTTCTTAGCTTTGCCGGCGGGAGAGTCGGGGGTGCTGGGGGCGGCTTGCTCGGCGCTCCATTTGTCCCAATGAGATTGGAGTTCCTTCACCTTGGCGGGCTGGGCGGCGGCGAGGTTCGTGGATTCACCGATGTTGGTGGCGAGGTCGTAGAGTTCGGGCTGGCCGCTGCTGCCCTCGGCGACGACGAGTTTCAGATCGGCCGTGGAGAACGGCGCATTGCGGGCCGCAGCGCCAGTAAAGGGTTTGGTGCGGATGCGCGGATTGTTCGCCCGTGAGGTAGGGCAGGAGATCGACGCCGTCGAGTCGCTAGGAGGGATCGGTTATTGATAGTGGACTGGATTTTCAGGGGGATCGAATCCGGGAGGGGTTTTCCGTCAAGGCGACGAAACCGGAGGCGGGTGGGCGCTTCCAAAACAAAAAGAAATCGAAAGCAATTATTCGGTCGGCGCTGGCGCGATGACCGGAAGCGTCTTCAAGAGGAAGTTGCGATACTCGACCTTCATGGGTGGTCCGACATGGACCTGCACCCCGATCAAGCCGGAGGCCCTGCGCGCGGCAGGATCTTCGTCGACGACGACGCTCATCACCTGCCCGTTCACGAGGTGCGTGAAAACGTTACCGCGGATGATCAGGTGAACCTGGTTCCAATCATCTTTCTTCACCAACGCCGCGAGGGCATCCTTCTCGCCGAGGTGGCCGATGATCGCACGCTTCGCTTCGGGCGTAGCGCGGGTGATCTGGCCACGCACCGCGAGAAAGGTCCGGCCGCGCTCCTCGTAATTATTGCCCGTGTGGCGACTGGCGCCGTCGATATCGCATTGGTAACCTTTCAACGCGAACGCCGGCGTCGGAAGCTCCACGCTGCGGTAATTGATGCCACTGTTACCGGCGGCGCTGATACGATATTCGACCTTCAG
Organism: Opitutus sp. GAS368; assembly: GCA_945869845.1. GTDB lineage: Bacteria > Verrucomicrobiota > Verrucomicrobiia > Opitutales > Opitutaceae > Tous-C4FEB. The sequence goes on from CAMBRG010000039.1 coordinate 3,953, forward strand.
TTCAAAATCGGCGGGGGCCCCTCCTCGCCAAATCGCAAACGTGTTCGCCTTGAGCAGCGTCTCCGGAGTGACGAAGCCGACGAGCATGCCGTCCTCAATCCGCCAATACTTCGGGTCGGCAGCCCAACCCGTCAGCGTCTTGCCGTCGAAGATGGGGACAAACCCGGCGTGGTCCGCACCAGCAGGCTCGGGGTAACTTTGGGCGGCCCGCCCGGGCGCGCATAACAAGATCAGCGCAGCGGCCAAGCCGACCGCGGCGCCAGTAGAATCAGAACGGAGGAGGGGTAGTTTCATGGAAAAAAATAAGTAACGCACGACGATGAGGCCGGCAGGCGGGTCGATTATTTCAAGGAGAGAGTGAAGCGTCGGCCCCGGGATCAACGGATTAAAAGCAGCAGAAAAATTAAGGGAAAGAAACGCAACGAGGACCGCGCCGCGGTTCGGCTTTTTCAAGCCAACCGATTACCCCAGCGCCGTTTGGTTTTTAGACTGTCCGTCGTAGGCAGCCTGCTTGCAGGCGCTCGGTGCGTCCGCCAGCGGACGGCCTACAAAAGTTTAAATCTCATGTGACGTTGGTATTACCCCTTGCATCCAAGAGAGGCACCGAGCCGAGTTTTGGGGGTCGTCGGCCTCAAGGCGGCGAGAGGGCGGCCAAAGGGGAGGGTCGCCGATGGGATGCGGTGGGCGCAAAAAAGGCGGGACGATCGCACGGCTGGTGGGTTCGTCGTGCCACTTCGCGCATCTGGATCTCACGGCGGCGGCGCCGGGCTGCGCGGGGATCGACCAGAACGGCGAGCGGGTGGGCGCGGCGGCGGTGGACTTGGTGGTCGAGCAACTGCACGCCAATGAATTCGGTCGGCCGCCGAACCCGAAGACGGTGTTGATCGAGGGCCGTTGGGTGCCGGGGAAAACCGCGCCGGGGCCCGGGCACGCGGCGGTGAAAGCGCACTGAAGCGCACTGCGCGCTTTTCTTTTGAAACGGAGCGGGGCAAGTTGGGCGTTTATGTCCCATGCGCGCGAGGTTCCGGCCCCGCAAATCACTCTCCAAGATTTCAAACCCGAGACGGTCCGGGGCACCCCCGGCTACTTTCGCGTCGGGCAGACGCGGGCGGGGCAGTGGTGGTTGATCGACCCGAGGGACGGGGCGTTTTTCAGTCGCGGCGTGAATGGCGTGAACCGCTCCGGTGCGGTGGGTGGCCGGCCGGCGGCGCCCGGGCCTTACGCGGCGGCGGTGGAGTCGCGGTATGGGGCGGCCGCCCCGCCGGAATTCGTCGAGGCGGTGTGGGTGCGGTTGCACGCCTGGGGGTGCAATACCCTCGGCGCGTGGACGGGCCCGGAGTTTTGCGACCGTGGCACGGCGGATCTTGAGCTGTTGGATTTCGGCCGCGTGCGACCGGAGGTGATAATCCGGGATGCGGGGGCGCGCGTCCCGGATGTGTTTGATCCGCGTTGGGTGGAGGCGTGCGATCGGCGCGCGGAGGAGCGGTGTGCGCGGCGGGCACTCAGCCGGGACCTGATCGGGTATTTTACCGACCATGCCTTGAACTGGGCCCAGCCCGACGGGGAGAACGGCTTTGATCCCGACGGTAAGGTGCGGGTGGAGCGGCCGACGTTGTTGCAGATTTGCCTGAGCCTGGAACCGAGTTTTCCGGCCTATCATGCGGCGTGGGAGTTCACCCTCGCGGCGCACGGCGGGGAGCTCGCGACGCTGGCCCGCGCGTGGGATGCCGAGTTGCCCAACAAAGAAGCGTTGCGGCAACTCACGCGGGCTGAGGTGGCGTTGGTCAGCCCGGGTTACCGGCGGGATCAGGAACGGTTTGCGCGGGAGTTTGCGCGCCGGTATTTTTCGGTCACGGCGGCGGCGATCCGGCGGCACGATCCCCACCATCTGGTGTTGGGCTGCCGGTTCGACGGAGGGCCGGGAGCGGCGATTTTGGCCGAGTGCGCCGCGCCGCACGTCGACGTGGTCTCGGTGAACGAGGTGCGGGAAACGCTTTGGGAACGGATCCAGGCCAGCCACGAGGCGCAGGGTATGCCGGTGTTGGCGGGTGAATTTGGCTGGACGGGCGGAGCGTTTACCGGGCGGGGCCGGGCCGATGAACCGGTCGGTCAGACGACGGTGGAGCGGATGCTGGCCCGGGGTCGGGCGGCGTTCGAACGGGCGATGACCCACCCGGCCTGGGTCGGCACGGCGTGGCCGCGGTGGGCGGATGCGGGTGATCGGGCGCCGCCGTTTGCCGAAGGCTTGGTCCACGTGGATGACGAGGAAGCGCGCGAACACACCGAGCTGCTGACTGATTTACACGGTCGGGTCGGCCCGCGCCCGGCCCGGCTGGCGGCGGCCGAAAATCTCGGTGAAGAATCGCCCTGAGCGGCGCGCGGCAAGTGGGCGCTGCGGAACCCTCGTTTCTTTGCTCGCAACGCGGCGGTCTCAAAGGCGCACTCTTTTCGTCTCATGACTAAGCTCACGCTCTCCGATTTTCTCAAAGCCCGCGTCCGCACCGTCCGCGGCTGGCCCAAGGACGGCGTCAACTTCCGCGATGTGACCACGCTTTTTCACGACCCCGAGGCGTTTCGCGTGATGGTCGAGGCCTTCGCGATCGATTGCACGCAGCAGCGGATCGATCTGATCGCCGCGGTGGACGCGCGCGGGTTTATCGTGGGCGGCGCGCTGGCCTACCAGTTGCACAAGCCGTTCGTGCTCGTGCGCAAAAAGGGCAAACTCCCGCACAAAACGATCTCGGCCGACTACGCCCTCGAATACGGCACGGCGACGGTCGAGATCCACGCCGATGCGTGCAAGGCGGGAGACCGTATTTTGATCTTGGACGATCTGATCGCGACCGGCGGCACGTTGCTGGCGGCGACGGAGCTTTTCCGCCGGCTGGGCGGCGAAGTCGTGGGCGTGGCGGGCATCATCGACCTGCCGGAGCTGGGCGGGTCCGCGAAGCTGCGCGCCGCCGGGCTGAACGTGCATACGCTCTGCGAGTTTAACGAGACCGAGTGAGCGACCAATTTTTTCATGAGCCTAACAATCTGGACCAACGGAAAATTTAACCCCGCCGCGACCCAACTGCTGCACGACGGCACCCGCGCCCACCGGCTCATCACGGCGGCGACGACCAGCACCTCGGTGCTCGCGGCGGGCGAGCCCGACCCGGCGTTAGCGGAGGCGGACATCGCCTTTGGCCAGCCTGACCCGATGGATTGCCTGCGGCAGTCGCGCCTGAAGTGGGTCGAGGTCTCGACGGCAGGTTACACGCGCTACGACACGCCGGAATTTCTGGAGGGATTTCGCGCGCGGGGCGCCGCGTTTACGAATGCCTCGGGCGTATTTGCCGATCCGTGCGCGCAGCATGTCATGGCGATGATGCTCGCGTTTGGCCGTCAGATTTTGCCGTCACACCGGGATCAGCTCACGGACCGCTCGTGGCATTATGAAGAGCGGCGCTACCACTCGCGTCTGCTCACCGGGCAGACGGTTTTACTGCTTGGCTACGGGGCGATCGGTCGCCGGCTCACCGAGTTGCTCGGGCCGTTTGGGATGACGTTTTACGCGCTCCGCCGCCAGACGCGCAGCGAGACGGGCGTGCGGATCGTGGCTGAGACCGAGCTCACGCGCGTGCTGCCGCTGGCCGATCACATCGTGAACATCCTGCCGGCCAATCCGGCGACCAACGGTTACGTCAATGCTCGCCGCCTCGCGTGCTGCAAGCCGACCGCGAAATTCTACAACGTCGGTCGCGGCAGTACCGTTGACCAGCCCGCGCTCGCCGAGGCGTTGCGCACGGGGAAGATCGCTTCGGCCTACCTCGATGTGACGGAGCCCGAGCCCCTCCCGCTGGAACACGAGCTGTGGACGACGCCCAACTGTTACATCACGCCGCACACGGCGGGTGGCAGGCACGATCAGGACGAGACGATCGTGCGGCACTTCCTCGCTAATCTCGCGGCCTTTGAAAGCGGGGGAGCGATGACGGACCGGGTGGTGTGACGCGGCCCCCGCGTTTGACGATTCTGCTCAGGCCTTCACCACTTTGGTGTCGGCGATGAGGTCGTGCAGGCAGCGGCGGTCGGCGCGAAAGATGAAGCCGTAGTTTACGATCGGGAATAGGTTACTGACCATGGGCAGCAGTGTGCCGATGAGCATCCCGATGAGTCCGACCACGAGCGAACGCAGCAACCAAGCGCGGGCGAAGCCGGGGTTGCTGCCGTCGAGGTTTCGCACGATGCGGATACCGAGCAGCCGTTTGCCGATGGTCTGACCGCGCATCGAGACCATGATGATTTGAACGAGGAGCAGGGAAAATGTGCCGAGTCCGAGCAACGCCATGCCGAGAAGTAGCCGGCCGGGATCGATCTCGGTGAAGTCGGGTTGAAGTCCGCTGCTAGCGTCGATCACGATTTGGAAAAACGCGGTGCCCAGTACGAGGGCGCCGGGCATCGCGCAGAGCGCGCCGAGGGCCGTGTCGATCAGCACCGCGAGGAAACGGGTGTGGCGGTCGGCGGGCGTGAGTTCGACGGGGGCGGCGACGGGGATCGGTGCCGCCGGCGCGAAGCTGGGCGCGGGATTGAAATTCCCGGCAAGCGGCGGGGGTTCGACGGGCGTGGCGGGACCGCCGAATTCCGGAAAGTCGCCGAGGCGGCGGAACTCCGTTTCGCCGGCGAGTTTGGCCTTGGTCTCGAGATTGGCGCGACCGGCGTTGATCCAGCTACGCAGCTGCTCCGCCGTAGCCGGACCGTATTCTTTACCGTCGCCGCCGATGAGAGTAAACATGGCGGGACGACAACAGCGGGTCGCGTTCGTGCCAAGAAAAAGCCCGACGGGAAAAATCGCCTGCGCTTACGGCGTTGGCAAAAACAGCGGGGCACCGGGGCCGACGGGCCAGCCGAGGAGGACCCACGTCACCAAGAGCAGACCCTTGCAGGCGGTGCCGGAATTCTACCGCCGATGAGCGAAAGCCTACCAAGCCTCGGCCGGCCGCCGGATCAAAATCAGGCGACGGGCAGCGAGGACTTGGAGGGATCGCCGGCGGGCTTGTAGAAAAGTGCGGTGGCGCCGACGGCGCCGACGCAGGTGCAATGGCCGGCGGCCTCGATCTCGGTCGTGAGCGCGGCGCGGGCGGTGCGGTCCGACTCGCCGACGAAGCGGAGCTTGATGAGATCGTGGCCGCGGAGGGCGCGGCTCAGCTCGGTGACAAACGCGGGCGTGAGGCCGTCTTTGCCGACCTTGAGGGTGGCATCGAGTTTTTGGCCGAGGCCGCGCAGTTTGGATTTTTGCGCGCCGGTAAGGGGAAGGTTTTCCATGTGGGAGAGACGCATGACAGGCGGCCGGCGCGCTGCAAGCCCACGGCCTAGGCGGGCGGAGTGGCGCCGGCGGATGGGACGGCGGGAAGGTTGAAAAAATCTAGCGGGAGCTCGCGCCACGTGCCCGGCTTGAGATCACCGAGGTCGAGATCCCCGAAGCGAGAGCGGTGGAGGGCGACGACCTCGTAGCCGACGCAGGCGAACATGCGGCGGACCTGGTGGTAGCGACCCTCGGTGAGGGTGAGCTCGGCTTCGCGCGGGGAGATCATGTTGAGGCCGGCGGGGGCGCAGGGCGTTTTCTCCTCGGGCAGGACGAGCGTGCCGGCGGCGAAGAGCGTGGTGATCTCCGCGACGCGGGCGGGCGGAATGGCCGCGGCGAGAGTGGCGCGGTAGATTTTCGGGACCTTGTGTTTGGGCGACGTGAGGCGATGGACGAGCGCGCTTTGGTCGGTGAGCAAAATGAGGCCTGAGGTGTCTTTATCGAGGCGGCCGATGCTGGTGATGACGGGATTGCGGCGCTGCCAACGCGGCGGCAGCAGGCTGTAAACGTTGGGGCCCTCGCGGAGTTCGTGGGAGCAGACGAGGCCGAGGGGTTTATGGAGGAGGAGAATGAGGCCGTCGGGGTGGTCGAGCGGTTCGCCCTCGACGCGGACGTCGGTGGCGTGGGCTTTTTGGGACGGGCCGTCGGCGGGCTCGCCGCGCACGGTGACGGCACCGGAGTCGATCCAATCGCGGGCTTCACTGCGGGAGCAGTAACCGAGGTTGGCGAGGAGTTGGTCGAGGCGGCGCATGGGTGGTGAGCGCGGAGGTTGGGGCGCGGGTGCGGCGCGGGGAATGAAAAAGCGCGGGGCGGGAAAGCTGGGGGGGAGAGAAAAGGAGAGACTGGAAAAACAAAGGGGCGGGGAATTTTTTCGCCATGGGCGACTTTTTGGGGCCAGTCGGCGTAAATATGGGAATGATCCGAGGATTTTTGTTTTTGGCGGTCGGAGTTTTTGCGGCGGGTGGCCTACTCACCGTGCTGCGTTCGCCGGATTGGTTGAATTGGAAGCTCGCGCTGGTGGCGGGCGAGTTTGGGCATGGGCTCGCGCTCGTGGCGTTGGCGCTGGGTGGCGCAGCGTGGGCACTGCGGGCCGGACATGAGGGGCTCGCGTGGAGCACGGTCGTGCTGAGTGTGGGGGCGGCGGGTCTCTTGCTGAAGCCGACGTGGGAGGCGGCGCGGATCGGGCGGACGTTGCCGCAGCGACTTGAGGCGGCGTTTGGCGGTGCGGCTTCGCCGCGGGCGGCGTTCTCCGTCGGCGGATTCGTTGAATCGGCGCCGTCGGCGGTGGCGGTGGAGACGCGGGAGTATGCGCCGGGTTTGAAGTTGGATCTTTACCGCGCGACGGGCCCGGGAGCTCCGGGCCGGGCGGCACCGTGCATCGTGGTGATTCATGGCGGCGGCTGGGACAGCGGGAACCGCGAGCAGTTGGCGGGGTTCAATCACGGGCTGGCGCGGTTGGGTTACGCGGTGGCCGCGATCGATTACCGGTTGGCGCCCAACTTCATCTGGCCGGCGCAGCGGGAGGATACGTTGGCAGCGCTGGCGTATTTGAAAGCGCATGCGTTGGAGTTGGGCGTGGATGCGACGCGGCTGGTGTTGTTTGGCCGCAGCGCGGGCGGGCAGATCGCGTCGGCGGTGGGTTACGGGGCGTACGACCCGGCGATCCGGGGAGTGGTGTCGTTCTATGCGCCGCACGATATGTTTTTCGCCTACACGTACGCGGTGGAGGACGATCTTTTGAAATCACCGAACTTGATGCGGCAGTATCTGGGCGGGCCGCCGGCCGCAGCGAAGGCGAATTACGAGAGTGCGAGCGGGCATCAGAAAGTGAAGGCGGGTTCGCCGCCGACGCTGCTGGTGCACGGGACGATCGACACGTTGGTGTGGTATCGGCACAGCGAGCGGTTGACGGCGCGGCTCGCAGCGGCGCGGGTGCCGCAGCTGTATCTGGAGCTGCCGTGGGCGACGCACGCATTTGAGTTCAATCACGCGGGGCCGGGCGGTCAGCTTGCGGGGTATGCACTGGAGCATTTTTTGGCGGCGGTGACGAAGTGAGGCGGGGACCGCGGCGCGATTTGGCTCGGCAACCGGCGTGCGCTTTGGGATTCATGGCGCTTCGCGTTTAAAGCAAAAAATTTTATGTCACTCTGGGAATACAAGATGATCACGAGCGGCCGGGGCGGATTCGCTTCGCCGGCGCTCATGGAAAAGTTTCTAAACGATCTGGGCAAAGAGGACTGGGAGATCGTCTCCTTCCAAATGCAGCCGGACAACATTCTGGCCTTTAACGGCCTCGCCCGGCGCACGACGCAGCGGGATTGGACGTTGCAGGACGCGGTCGCCGCCGCGGCCAAGGTCGAGGCGGACAAAATCCGCGCGGAGTTCGAATCGAAGTTCAAGAGCGCCGCCGGCACCGGTGCCTATTCGGCCGGCGCCGAGGAAAAAGCCGACGCGGCGTTGGCGGAGAAAGCCGCGCCTGCGGACGGGTTCCGCAAGCCGCGGGACACCGAGCGGGACAACGATCCGGATGCGCAAGAGGAGGAGCAGGCGAAGGACGAGTGGGACAAGATAGGCGAAGAGGACGAGTTGCCGTCGTTCTTCGATGCGATGAAGCCCCACATGCGCCGCAACCAGCGTGGGCCCGGTATGTCGGTCGGCGTGGACTACCTCGCCAAGAAATGGGACTTCAGCGATGCCGACGTGATCGGTGCGCTCAAAGAATGCGGCCTCGTGGTGCCCGACGACGAAGACGCACCGGTGGTCTATGTGGAATTCGACGGCGATCTTTTTTGGGTGAATCTGAACCGCCGCGGAGAGCTTTGGATCAACACCAAGGAGAAACCACGTCCGGTGTTTCGGACGGTGAAGGCCACGCCGTTTGCCACGCCGGAAGGCGAAGTGCCGGCGGTTGCGCCCAGTGCGGCCCCGACCCCGCCGGCTTCGAGCGGTGGTGAAATGGCCGACGCGCCGGCCCGCCGGGCGGACGCTCCGGTGTTTGTCCCGCGTCCGCGCGAGCAGGCCAAGGCGCCGGTGGCGGTGGCGGCCGATGCGCCGACGGCGGCACCCGTTGAGGGAGCGGTGGCTGCGCCGGTGGCGGTGGTCGGAGTGCCGCCGGTCGCCGGACCGGAGTTGCTCGACCGGGTGCGTCCGCTGATGCGGCGAAATCGGCGCGGGCCGGGCGGTTCGGGCAGCGTGCCGTTTTTGGCGCGCGGGCTGCGGTGCTCCGAGGCGGATTTGATGGCGGGATTTTTGGCCCTCGGGCTGATGCTTGAGCCGGGAACGACCGGCGAGCCGTTGAACGTCGAAATCGGCGAATATGTGTGGTGGTTGAACCGCGATTCGAACGGCGGCGTCTGGATCAACGGACGGGAGAAGGGACCGGGCGACGTGCCGGCTCCGGCGGCGGATCCGACCGCGCCGGCGACTGAGGCAGCTGTGCCCGTCCAGCCGGCACCGACCCCGGAAATCATGGCGCCGGTCGCCGCGATTCCGCCGCCGCCCTCGCCGGAAAACGTTTTGAGCGGCGTGCGGCTGCTGTTGAAAGAGACCAAGACCGGAGGCTTTGCGGGAAAGCTCGACCGGGTGGCCGAGGACCTCAAAAAATCGCCGGATGATTTGCTCGCGGCGTTGCTGGGCGCCGGGCTGAAAGGGCCGGAGAAGGCGCGGGAAAAACCGGTCTTCGTCGAACATGCCGGGGAGATTTTCTGGCTGAATAAAAACGCGAAGGATGAACTTTGGGTCAACGCGAAGGCCTCGAAATTTACCGCCAAAGCAGAGGCCGAAGGCGACGAGGCGGGTGCGGGCGAAAAGAAGGGCAGCGCGCGCCGGCCCCGGCCAAAGAAGCAGGCGGAATGAGCGCGGCGGGGGCGTGAGGCGGGGTGAGGTCAGGTTTCGTCGTGGCAGGGGCGTCCCGCCCACGGGTGAGGAAACGAGTGGGCAAAATGCCCGCTCGTTCATGGGCCAGACGGCCGTGCCATTTTGGGCGCGCGCCGGCGCTTGATCGGCTGGAAATCGGAGCGCGGAATTCTGCGATGAAAGGTTTGGCAAGAGCCCTCGGCTTGGCAGGGTGACGCCATGTTGTCGGTCGCCGATCTCACGAAGTCCTTTGTCAGCCCGGAAGGTGGGCGGGCGGAGATCGTGCGTGTGGGGCGGTTCGAACTCGCGGCGGGAGAGCAGCGGGCGTTGCGCGGGGAGAGCGGCTCGGGCAAGACGACGTTTTTGAATCTGATCGCGGGGATTCTGGCGGCCGACGGCGGGCGCGTGGAGCTCGACGGGATCGATCTGGCCGCGTTGCCCGAGGCGAAGCGCGACCGGCTGCGGGCGGACAAGATCGGTTATATTTTCCAGACCTTTAATCTGCTCCAAGGCTACACGGTGTTGGAAAACGTGCTGCTCGGCATGAGCTTTGGTCCGCGCGGCGTGGATCGGGTGCACGCGGTGGAGCTGCTGCGGCGCGTGGGGCTGGAGCACCGGCTCGGCCATTTCCCCCGACAGCTTTCCACGGGCCAACAACAGCGCGTCGCGGTGGCGCGGGCGTTGGCGAACCGGCCCAAGCTCGTGTTGGCCGACGAGCCGACGGGAAACCTGGACCGGACGAGTGCGCGCGAGGCGTTGGCGCTGATCCGTGAAGTGTGCCGGGAGAACGGCGCGGCCTTGCTCCTGGTGAGCCACGACGACGGCGTGCTCGCGCAGTTTGAGGGCCTACAGGATTTCGCGGTGATCAACGCGGCGGCGCGGCGTGGTCCCGGCGCGGTGCCGGCCGACGGCAAGGAGGGCGGATCGTGACGCTGCCGCTCATCATTTACCGTTCCCTGCGGCAGCATGCGCTTTCGACGCTGATCACGGCCGGCAGCATCGCGCTCGCGTGCGGGTTGTTGATGACGGTGTGGGTGGTGAAGACGCAGGCGCAGGCGGCGTTCATTTCGACCTCGACGGCGTTCGATGCGGTGTTGGGCGCGCGGGGTTCGAAGCTGCAACTGGTGCTCAACGGTATTTTTCATCTGGAGGCGTCACCGGGCAACTTGGCAGCGAGCGACTACGAACTGATCCGGAAACACCCGGCGGTGAAGACGGCGATCCCGATTGCGGTGGGCGACAATCTGCGCGGCTACCGGATCGTGGGTACGGTGCCGCAGCTGTTGACGAACGTGGAGTATGCGCCGGGTAAGAGCTACGCAGTGGCTCCGGGTGGGAAAGTTTTTGGCGAGGCCGCGCGAGAGGCGGTGGTCGGCAGCTTCGCGGCCGAGCGGCTCGGCCTGAAAGTGGGCTCCACGTTTCAACCGTTTCATGGACTTACCTTCGACGAAAAGGCGCTGCACGAGGAAGTGTTCACGGTGACGGGAATTCTGACCCCGACAAACACGCCGGCCGACAAAGTGATCTGGGTGCCGATCAAGGGGGTGCAGGCGATGAGCGGACATGATCCGAAGGCGGCGAACGATGTGAGCGCGGTGCTGATCCAACTGCGGGCGGCCTCCGCGGGCGTGATGCTTGACCTGATGATCAACAAACAAGGCAACCGGATGACCTTCGCCTATCCGGTGGGCGCGATTATGGCGGATTTTTTCGGGAAGATTTCGTGGTTCGACCGCGTGCTCGCGCTGGTGGCGTATCTGGTGGCGTTGGTCGCGGCGGGCTCGGTGCTCGCGAGCATCTATAATTCGATGAGCGCGCGGCAGCGCGACCTCGCGATTTTGCGCGCGCTCGGGGCCCGGCGCAGGACGATTTTCGGCGCGGTGGTGGCGGAAGCCGCGTGCATCGGCGCGCTCGGGGCGGCGGTCGGATTCGCGATCTATTTTGGTCTGCTGACGCTGGTGGCTGAGGTGATCCGCGCGCAGACGGGGGTCGTGCTCGATGTGACCGAGGGCCATGCGGTGCTGTGGATTTGCCCGCTGGCGATGACGGCCCTGTGCGCGCTGGGCGGCGCGGTGCCGGCGGTGAAAGCGTATCGGACCCCGGTGGCGGAGACGCTCGCGCCGGTGTCCTGAAGGCCGGCTGGGCGCTCGACCCGGGTCGGCTGGGCTGTAGGCCCGACCGGTGGTCGGGTTCAGATCGGTCGAACAACCGACCGGCGGTCGGTTCTACAGCGCGAGCGTTGCAGGGCAAAGCGCTCGAACGGCGCCAGCTCGCCTCGGCACTCGACACGGAGCGGTTTGCCCGCAAAGCATCGGCCCTGATGAAAACACGATTTGCTTTCTTGCTCCCCGCGCTCGCGCTCAGTTTCGCGGCCCTCCAGGCCGCCGACAAAACCTCCGCTTGGACGACGATGTTTAACGGCAAGGATCTCACCGGTTGGAAGGCCAACGACGAAACCCCCAATGTGTTCAAGGTCGAGGCCGGCGTGCTCAAGGTCGACGGCGGCGGACGTGCGCACCTCTTTTATGGGGCGGACGGTGCGGCGTCGTTCAAGAATTTCGAGTTCAAGGCCAAGGTGAAGACCACGCCGGGTTCCAATGCCGGAATCTATTTTCATACGGCGTTTGAGCCCAAGGGCTGGCCGAGCAAGGGCTACGAGTGCCAAGTGAACGCCACGCATAAAGACGTGAAGAAGACGGGCGGGCTTTATGCGGTGCAGGACGTGTTGAACGTGGCTCCGAACACCGACGACGTGTGGTTCGACTATTACATCAAGGTCGAGGGCAAGCGGATCATCATCCAGATCGACGGCAAGACGACGGTCGACTGGACCGAACCCGCCGACTGGGATCCGTCGAAGACGCTGAAGAACATGAACGGCCGCAAACTCAGCTCCGGCACCATCGCGATCCAAGGTCACGACCCGAAGAGCATCACGTATTTCAAGGATCTCATGATCCGCGCACTGCCCTGAGCGGCGGTTGAGCGGTCGGTTTCCTCGGCCGGTGCGAATTCAGCACCGGCTTTTTTGTGGGTTCGGCTCAGCCGGAACGATGCAGTAAGGGAACCGCGAATAAACACGAATGAACGCAAATTACAAAGGAAGGTAGACGTAATCTTCCGCTTAGATTTTAGTTCACAATTTGGTGAGTTCTTAAGTTCAGAGCGGTGGTCACGGAATCAATTCGCGGCCATTGGCGTTCATTCGCGGTTCAATCGCCTGAATCCGGCTCAAAACAGCTCGCCGAATTGCGCGAACCACGCGTCAACGAAGCCCCGGAAAACCAGAAAATAGAGTACGGCGGCGATGGCCAGCATCGGGCCGAACGGCACCTGCACGCCGAAGCCGAGCGCGGCGGGTTCGCCCTCCGGCGTCTCGGATTTTAGCGCGGCCGGGGCGGAGGACCGGCCGGCGATTTTTTGCCAAATGAGCGCGATGAGGAACCACAGCGTGCCGACGACCGCGCCACCGAACACCGACGTCACCGCTCCCTGCCAGCCGGTGAACGCCCCGATGGCGCCGACGAATTTCACGTCGCCGAAGCCCATCGCCTCTTTCTTGAAAACAAACTCCGCCAGCAGCGCGATCCAGAGCACGAGCCCCGAGCCGACCATCAGACCCTGCAGCGAGACGGTGGCGGAGCGCAGACTGCCGAGGGCGAAAAATTCGTGTTGTTGGCCGTGCAGCGCCGGCACCAGCAACGAGAGCAACACCCCCAAAACGCCGAGCCCGAGGGTGAACACATCGGGGATGATCATGTGATCGAGATCGATGAATGTGGCGCAGACCAGACACGCGACAAACACCCAGCCCACGGCCGCGACGGCGGGAGGAAACGTCAGCCAGCACGCGAGAAAGAGCCCGGCGGTGAGCAGTTCGACAAAAGGATAACGAAATGAAAACGGCTGGCCGCAGCAGCGGGCCCGGCCGCGCAGGAGCAGCCAGGAAAGCACGGGGATGTTGTCGTGCCAGGCGATCGGCCGGCCGCAGCCGCAATGCGAGCCGGGTGTGACGATGGATTTCTCCGCCGGCAGGCGGTAAATGACCACGTTGAGAAAACTCCCGACCATGGCGCCGAAGACCGCGACGACCGCGGGGAAAAACCACGGCAGTTGGGCGGAAAGTTCGGTGTAGGCGGAGAGGTTCATCGACGGTGGCCGGCCTGGTCCGACGGGGCGGGGAAGAGGCTGGTCAGTAGTTGGCGCCCCACTTTTTGCGCGTGAGGGATTTCACGAAATCCGGGTAAGCGGTGACGTGATAGATCTCGGTGGTCTTGCCCGCCGTGTCGGTGAGCACGAAGTGGTAGACGCGCATCGAAGTCGTGATCGTGTAGACCCACGCGAGGTGTTCATCTCCGGCGCGCTGGGGCTCGGAGGTGCCCTTCCAGCCGCCGGCTTCAAGTTTCGGCGCGGCGTCGTTCACGAGGGGAACGGCAGCGGCTTCCTCGGTGACATCCGCGACCTGCACGCGCGTGAGGGCCGCGCCGGCCGGGGCGGAGAATGAGAATTGATAGCGGATCTCCTGGCCGTCTTCGGAGGGCAGATAGACGGCGGTTTTGACCTCGTAGCCGTTGGCGCGGCCGGGTTCGGCGCCCTTGGAGCCGAACGTGAAAGGGACCACTTTTCCACCGGTGATCGTGATTTTGCTGATGATCTGCGGGGAGACGCAGCTCGTGAGCAGCAGCGGGAGGCAGAGCAACGGGAGGGCGAAGAGGAAGGAAGATAAGGGAGAGCGACGCACGGGCAAAGCGTCGAGGCCGGCGCGAAAGGAGGCAAGCATCGGGTCGCGGATGAACGTTTACGCCGGCACTTTGAGCGGCTGAACTGGTCGCAAAAATTCTCGCATGAAACGTTTTTCCCTCGTTCTCGGTCTGGTTCTGGCCCTTTCGCTCCCCGCGGCGGAAAGCGAGACGCTCGCCCAGCGCACGCTCCGCCAGATCACCGAGAGTCAGCGCGCGCTCTTCGAAGACGCGGTGAAGCAGGGCGACAAGCTCGACGAGGAATCGTTTCGCGTGCAGCTCCAGCGACTCAGCCACAGCTACGAACGGTTTCTCCAAGACAACCCCAACCACGCCGAAGCCTACGCCTCCTACGGCTATTTGCTGCGCAAGGTCGATATGCGGAAACAGGCGGCGGCGATGCTGCTGAAGTCGAACCAGCTCGATCCGAATATCCCGCTCGTCAAAAACCAGATCGGTAATCTGCTCGCCGAGGACGGCCGGCCGCTCGATGCGTTCCCGTATTTCATGGCGGCGATCAAGCTGATGCCCAAGGAGCCGCTCTATCATTACCAAGTCGGCACGTTGCTGCACGAGGCGCGGGATGAGTTTCTCAAGAGCGGCGAGTGGACGCGGCCGGCGCTCGACCAAGCGATGCACGGAGCGTTCAAGACTGCGGCGGAGCTGGCGCCGGATCGCTTCGAGTTTGGTTACCGCTACGGTGAGTCGTTTTACGATTTGGCGGAGCCGCAGTGGGATGAAGCGCTCGCGGTTTGGGCGGCGCTGGAGGAAAAAGCGGAGACCGGTTTGGAGCGGCAGACGCTGCGGTTGCACGCGGCCAACGTGTTGTTCAAGCAGGCGAAACCAGATCGGGCGAATTTGTTGCTCGCGACGGTGACGGAGCCGGAGCTGCAGGGGCAAAAACAAAAGCTGATTGCGCCGCCGGCCGAGACCGAGAAAAAGTAACTGGATATGGATACCGGCTTCAGCCTCGCGGCGCTGCGCGAGGGACTCATGTTTTATATCGTGCTCATCGTGAGCCTGTGCGTCCACGAATGGGCTCACGCTTTCACGGCGGACCGGCTCGGCGATGACACGCCGCGGCGGGATGGCCGGGTGACGTTGAACCCGATCGCGCACATGGATCTGTTTGGCTCGGTGATTTTCCCGTTGGTGTGCATTTTTGTGATTCCGGGCGGGTTTCTTTTCGGTTGGGGCAAGCCGGTCCTGATCAATCCGTCCAATTTCGCCGACCGGAAGCGCGGCGATGTCCTCACGACGTTGGCGGGTCCGATGTCGAATCTCGTGCTGGCGCTGCTGGCCGCGGTGATCGGCGGGATCGCGTTTCGCTTCGAGCCCCGGGCGCTGGAGCTCGTCCAACTGGTGCTCACACTCAACGTGGCGCTCGCGGTGTTTAATTTGATTCCCCTGCCGCCGCTCGACGGCGGCGTGCTGCTGCGGCATGCCGTCGGCATGAGTGAGGAGATGTTCTACAACCTCTCGCGTTGGAGCATGATCGTGTTGCTGATCGCGATCAACATCCCGCCGATCCGGCAGTTGCTCGGCGTGATCATGGCGATCGTGAGCTGGCCGTTTGCGATGCTGTTTCAGCTGGTTGCCGGATGAAGCCCCGCGATCTGCTGGCCGGTGCGGCCCGTTGGGTGACCTTGGGCGACTGGCTGCGCGGCGCGGAGAAGCTTTACGCGAAGGCCGGGGCGACGCTGGGGCAGGTGGCGGCGAGCGCCCATGATGAGGCGCTCTATCTGCTGCTGCGCACGCTCGAGCTGCCGCTCGACAGCAATGAAAGCGTGCTGAGGAAAAAACTCACGGCGGCGGAGCACAGCGCGGTGACGGCGGTGTTGCGGCGACGGTTGGTCGAGCACGTGCCGGCGGCGTATCTCACGCGCGAGGCGTGGCTGGGCGAACATCGTTTCTACGTGGATGAACGCGTGATTATCCCGCGCTCGTATTTTTTGGAAATCATCCCCGAGCAGCTCGACGGCTGGCTGCCCGATCCCAAGCGCGTGACGCGCGTGGTCGATGTCTGCACGGGCTCGGGTTGCCTGGCGATTTTGTTGGCGAAGCATTTTCCGAAGGCGGCGGTGGACGCCATCGATCTCTCGCCGGCCGCGCTCGAGGTGGCGGCGATCAACGTGAAGGCGCACCGGCTCGGGAAGCGCGTGGCGCTCCATCGCAGCGATGTTTTCGACGCGGTGCCGGCGGTGAACTACGACGTGATCTTGAGCAACCCGCCCTATGAGCCGAGCGCGCATTGCGATGCGTTGCCGGCGGAGTTCAAGCAGGAGCCACGCCTGGCGCTCGACGGTGGTAGTGACGGCCTCGACATCATCCGCACGTTGCTCCGACAAGCGCGCACGCGGCTGCAGCCGCATGGGATCGTGCTGATTGAGGTGGGCGGACTGCGCGCGGAGATGGACCGGGAGTTCGCGGCGCTCGATTTGTCGTGGTTGCCCACGGGCGACGGCAGCGACTGCGTGTGCGTGGTGGGGGCCGCGCGGCTGAAAACCTGGCGAGGGTGAGCCGGCGTTTTGTAAATTAACGCGCAATGAACCCGGGGTTTGCGGGCGCGTTTCCGGGTGAGGGCGAAACGAGCGATCGTGGAGAGGGTGCGGCCCGCAGAGCCGCCCGCCGACTGGGGTGGGGGGCGGGAAAAGGCCGACGGGCCGAAGGGGAAGGCCTCCCGCTCCCTTCAGACGGCTGGCGTGAGACCTAGAATTACCCGGTCAAAATGATGGATCCAAATTGACTTACGGAGTGCGCTAGAAACCTTGCGGCATGTCCTCACTTCAAACGAAAGATCGTTCCGTCTCTATTCCCGGGTTCACCGCCGAAGAACTCGTGAGCAAGATTGGTTTCTTCGAGCAACTGAAAGGGGGCGTTATCATGGACGTGATCGATCCCGAGCAGGCTCGTATCGCCGAGGATGCGGGAGCGTGTGCGGTGATGGCGCTCGAACGCGTGCCGGCCGACATCCGCAAACATGGCGGCGTCGCGCGAGCCAGCGATCCCGACATGATCGCCAGTATCCAGCGGACCGTCAGTATTCCGGTGATGGCAAAAGTGCGGATCGGCCATTTTGTTGAGGCGCAGATGCTCGAATCGATGGAGGTGGATTGCATCGACGAGAGCGAGGTGCTCACGCCCGCCGACGACGAGTTTCAGATCGATAAACGGAGTTTTAAAACGCCCTTCGTCTGCGGTTGCCGCGATC
The DNA here is from genome assembly GCA_945869845.1 of Opitutus sp. GAS368. Classification (GTDB taxonomy): domain Bacteria; phylum Verrucomicrobiota; class Verrucomicrobiia; order Opitutales; family Opitutaceae; genus Tous-C4FEB. The sequence goes on from CAMBRG010000039.1 coordinate 21,105, forward strand.
TCGGCGAGGCGCTGCGGCGCATCCATGAAGGAGCCTCGATGATTCGCACCAAGGGCGAGGCGGGCACCGGAAATGTCGTCGAGGCGGTGCGGCACATGCGCACCCTGCTGTCGCAGATCCGTGGGTTGCGCGGGATGGACGCTTTGCAACTTGAGAAGAAGGCGGTGGAGATGCGGGTGCCCTTCGATTTGGTCGCATGGGTCGCGGAGCGGCAGAAGCTGCCGGTGCCTAACTTCTCCGCCGGTGGCGTTGCGACGCCCGCCGACGCCGCGCTGATGATGCAACTTGGCGCCGAGACGGTTTTTGTCGGATCAGGTATTTTCAAGAGCGGCGATCCGTCGCAGCGCGCCAAAGCGATGGTGCGCGCCGTCGCGCATTTCAACGAGCCTAAGATACTCGTTGAAATCTCAAGAGGTCTCGGGGAAGCGATGGTCGGCATCGATATCAACCTCATGCCCGCGCACGAGCGCATGGCCGGTCGTGGCGTCTGAAGCCGAGGGCGGAGACACGCTTCCGGTCGGCGTGCTGGCCCTGCAGGGGGATTTCGTCGATCACGAAGCCGCGTTGCAACGGCACGGGCTGCGCACTCGCCAAGTGCGGACCGTGGCGGATTTAGATGCTTTGGGAGGATTGGTTCTGCCCGGGGGCGAGAGCACGACGATGTTGAAACTGCTCGAGGTCGATGGGCTGTGGGAACCGCTGGGTGCGGTGTTGCGCAGCGGGTTGCCGGTGTTTGCGACCTGTGCCGGCATGATTCTTTTGGCCGAACAGGTCGAGAATCCCGTCCAGCGTAGTTACGCGCTCCTGCCCATCACGGTGGTGCGGAACGGCTATGGCCGGCAGTTTCACTCGGGCACCTTTGCCTTGAATTCTGCGGTGCTCCCGGCCGGCACTTCCGGCACGTTTATCCGCGCCCCTCGCATCACTCGGGTGGGAATGGGCTGCGATGTACTTGCCGCTCGCGGCGATGACCCGGTGCTGGTGCAGAAAGGTCCGATCATGGCCGCGTGCTTTCATCCGGAGCTGCAACCGGGGCCAAACCCGGTGGTCGCCCGGTTCGTCGCTGCGGTGCGCAAGCACGCGATGCTCCCCGTTGGCGGGGCCTGACGGCATCGGTTCAGCCCGGATCGGCCAACCGTCACGCGGGTTGGTTGACCGACGGATTAGAGCTGCTGGTTCGGACCGGCCGCGGGGGTGTTGACCGGGCTGCGCCGCCGCAGGCTGGGGCGTTTCAGCTTTGAATCCGCCGCAGCCCAACCCGCCAAATTCATTAAACACGGATGTACCCGAATTAACCCGGATCAAGCCGGGGAACCGGCTTCACCTCAGGGGTGGGTCGTTCGCTGCTCCCATCAGTTTGGGATCCGGGGCCATTCGTCGCTATCCGTGGTTCAACGGCCGTTTTTAGGGGTGAGTCACGGTGGCGGGCGTCGGGTTTTGGCGTAGGCCAAAAACTGGCCCCACGCGCGGGGGCTGAGCGAAGGATTTTTGCGCAGGGCGTCGGCGGAGACCGAGCGGGCGAGCACATCGAGCGCGGCGGTGGAGCGGGTGGCGGTGAGAAACCCCGGTTCGCTGGCGAAGGCTTGATGGACGAAAACGAGCGTCTCCATCGCGCCCTCGCGGTTCATGATGCCGAGGGAGGAGAATTCGGCGTTGCGCGTGACGAGGCCGAGCTGGAGTGAGCGCATGATCGCCGGGCGGTCGGGGTCGTTGGCCGGCAGCACGGCGACGAGGTGGGCGAGGGCGCGCAGCATAATGTAGTGGTAGGCGGGGCGGGCGTTGTGCGGATCGACCCAGCGCCCGGAGCGCGGGCCGGTGGTGAGTTGGCCGGGGATCACGCCGAGGAGGACTTTCTTTTTGGCGGCGGTGAGGTAGGCGGCGTCACCGGTGACGGCGTGGGCTTTGGCGAGGAGCCAGACGGAGAAGCTGTTGTAGTTCCAATTGGTCGCGAGCGGCTGGCGGGCGGCCCAATCGGCGGCGCGGCGCGCGGAGGCGAGGGCGTCGCGGTCGGCGGTGAACTCGTAGTATTCGAACATCGCGACGCCGCACTCGGCGTTGTCGAACTGGAGGCCGCCGTCGCCGAGATCGTCGACCGCCCAGCCGTTTTTCACGACGCGGTCGAGGTGGCCGGCGCGCTCGGCGCGGGCGAGAAAATCGGCGCCGACCTGCATGGCGCGGTCTGAGGAAGAGGCGCGGGCGGCGGGAAATGGGAAAACGCCGGTGCCCGCTTGGGTCTGCGCCCATTGCAGGAAAACGGCGGCGTCTTTCGCGAGGGCGAGGCTGCGCTCGGCGCCGTCGAGTTGGGCGCGGGCGGCGGCGACTCCGCCGGCGAGGACGGAGGCGGGGGCGCGGAGCGGTTGGGTGAGCCGGGTTGGATCGAGGCCGACGCGCCACCAGATGAGTTTTTCAAGGCGCTCGAAATGCGGGGCGAAACCCGACTGGGCTTCGGCGGGCGTGAGCCAACGGGCATCGGTCGGCGCGGGCGTGTAGCGATCGGCGACCTCGGGTTCACCGGCGCGGTCGCCGAGGGAGCGCGCAGCCGCCGCGACGGCGTCACGGATGGCTGCGGGGTCTTCGGCTTTGAGCGCAGCGGCGAGTTGGGCGCGGAGATTCTCTTTAGGTGCGGGCGCGGCGGCACCGGTGAACGCAACGAGGGTGGCCCCGGCGGCGATAAATCTGAAGAGACGCACGGGTGGCGGGGGCGGGACCGAGGAGGCAGAGGCAACCGACCACCGGTCGGTACTACAGTTTGGGCGAAACCCGAAGACCTACTTCTTGGCGTCGACCTTGCGCGTGGGCTGGCCGGCGTCGGCCCAAGCTTTGAAACCGCCCGCGTTGGACGTCTTCACGCCCTTTGCGGCGAGCGCGGCGGCCACGGTCCCGGCGCGACCACCGCTACGGCAGTAAACGATGATTTCTTTGCCCGCATTTTTCTCCAAGAACGGCTTCCAGTCTTTTTGCGCGCCGTCAAAATCACTCTTGGCGAGGGTGGTCGCGGCGGCGACGACGCCGGTCTCGGCCCACTCGGAAGGCTCGCGGCAATCAACGAGGACGGCTTTGCCCTCGGCGACGAGTTTGGCGGCGGCGGCGGGATCGATCTTGGGCACCTCGGCGGCAAAAGCGGTGAGGACGGAGGCGAACAGGGCGGTGAGGAGACGGCGGAGTTTCATGGGACGATGGTCATTGCAGGCGGGAAACGGAGGCAAACTTTGATTGTGCACGCGGCGCGGGAACGTGCCGGGGGTGGCGGGCGAATGGTTCAACTCAGCCAGCGGGTGAGGTGTTGGGCCACAAAGGCGTCGTCGGTCAGTTCCGGGTAGGTGTGGCAAACGCGGGTAAGTTCCTCGGCTTGGCCGGGCGAAAGGACCTCGTTGGGATTGAGACAGTGAACCGTCTCCACGAGACCCTGCCGACGCAGCACCTCGAGAATCCCCGGAATGCAACCGTGGAATCGGTTGGCCGCGTCGAAGAGGGCGGCATTCATGTCCGTCACGGCCACGGCGCGCTCAAGCCATCGGGCGCTGAACTCGGGTTGCGTGGCCGCCGACTGGGTCTCGCGGAAAAGCTGCACGGCCGCGTGGGTCCAGACGCCCCAGTGGCCCAGCAAGCCGCCGACGATGCGGCGCGTGACGGGTTTTCCCTGATGCGCAAAGGTGAACGGCGTAAGCAAGTCGGCGACGATGGTGTCGTCGTTGCCAGTGTAGAGCGCGAGATCGTCGCGGCCGGCGTCGGTGACGGCGCGGACTACATCGATCGTCTGGTAGCGGTTAAACGGCGCCAGCTTGATGGCGACGACCCCCGGGATCTCGGCGAATTTTCGCCAGAAGGCGTAACTGAAGACCCGGCCACCGACGGCGGGCTGCAGGTAAAAGCCGACGACGGGAATGAGTTTCGCGAGGGTGGCGATATGAGCGATGATGGCAGCCTCCGGCTCGGTCTTGAAAGCCGCCATGCTAACGAGGCCGGCATGGTAGCCGAGGGAGAGAGCGAGTTCGGCTTCGGCGACGGCCTGCGGAGTCTGGCCGCAAATGCCGGCGATGAGCGCGAAGTCGCGTGGGGCGGCCGCGAGTTCAGCGCGGACCGTTTGGGCGGCGAGCTCGAGCACGGGGCGGAAAAGATGGTGCTCGGGATCGCGGATGGCGAACTGGGTCGAGTGGACACCAACCGCGAGACCGCCGGAGCCGGCGGCGACGTAGTAGCGCGTGAGGGCACGCTGGTGTTTTTCGGAGAACTTCCGGTGGCAATCCAACGCCAGCGGTTGAGCGGGGATGACGTGGCCGGCGAGGAGATGAGCGCGAAGATTCATGGTCAAAATTTACCGCTCCGAGCTTCAAAGTGGGTGGGCTTGCCGAGCAAGCGACCGCCCGCGCTGACGTGGGCCGTGATGAGTTCCAGCATACGGGAAACGGAGACTTCCGGCAGGCCGAAGAGTTGGATCGATTCGCGGGCGTCGGCGAGCCACGCGGTCGTGGCCTCGGTACCGGTGAAGACGGGCGGTCGGTCGAAGCGGCGGCCGAATTCTTCGGCGAGCGCGCGGATGCTGAGTTTTTCCGGGCCGGTGATATTGAGCACCGCGGGCGGGTTGGCGACCTGCGCCAGACATTGGATTGCGCGGGCGCAGGCATCGCCCTGCCAGATACAGTTCAACCAACCCATCGTCACGTCCACCGGCTCGCCGCGCGCGACTTTCAAAGCGATATCCACCAACACACCGTAGC
>CAMBRG010000040.1 GCA_945869845.1 Opitutus sp. GAS368
TGGCCCGATCTTCAGTCGCACTTACTCGACTTCGCGCAAGCCGCGACGGATATCCAAGCCGCTGCGCTGCAGCCCGCTGCCCTCGCGCGCCTGCTCAACCGCTTCTTCGGTGAGATGCCCCACACCTTGGAACCGCTCACCGGCGGTGCCAACAATCGCGTGCATCGCGCCCGCACCGCCAGCGGCCGCGACTACATCGTGAAGCAATATTTCACGCCAGCCAACGACACCCGCGACCGCTACCACTCCGAGCACTCGTTTTATACTTTCGCGTGGGAAACCGCCGGCGTGCGTTGTATCCCGGAACCGCTCGCCTGGGACGAGACGGATCGTCTGGGCGCGTTTGCCCTGATCGAGGGCACCCGCTTGGCGCAGGCCACGACCGACGACGTCACCGCCGCCCTCGATTTTTTCACGCAACTCAACCACGCCCGCACCCGCGCCGATGTCATCCGCCCCGCCGCCGAGACCTGCCACACCTTGGCTGAGCATCTCGCCACCGTGCAAAGCCGCATGGATCGTCTCGCGAACATATCCGGCACTGAACCGATCGACGACGACGCTCGTTCGTTCATATGCGACGCCCTCTTCCCCGCGTGGCAGAACGCCCTCCACCACCCCGCTCTCGTCGCCGCGCTCTCCGACGAGAACGCCGACTCCGCCCCGTTGCCCCGCTGCGTCTCGCCCTCCGACTTCGGTTTCCACAACACGCTGCGCCGGACCGACGGCTCGCTGATGTTTTTTGATTTCGAGTATGCCGGTTGGGATGATCCCGCGAAACTGGTCTGTGACTTTTTCTGCCAGCCCGCAATTCCGGCACCAGCTGATTGCTACGAAAACTTCATCTCCCGCGTCGCTGCCGCACTCGGTTGCACCTCCCCCGCGGTGCTTGCCGCCCGCTGCCGGCTTCTGCTTCCCATCTATCATCTCAAGTGGTGCACAATAATGCTGAATGAGTTTCTCCCGGCAGGAAACCGGCGCCGCAGCTTTGCCGGCACCGCCGACATCGTCGCGCGCAAAACGACCCAGCTCGCCAAGGCCGCCGCCGCGCTTCGCCCGCCGCTCGCCCTCGCTTCCTGATTTTCCACCACACCAACTCTCATGGGAACCCTGCGCAACTTCGTCACCCCGCTTCATCAAGCCACCGCTCGCAAATATATCGAGCGGATGAGCGATGACAAAGTGGCGTGCATGCTCAAAGCCAAGGAATATGGCCCAGACTATTGGGATGGCGACCGCCGCTACGGTTACGGCGGCTACAAATATCTCGCTGGCCGCTGGAAACCGGTCGCGCAAGCCTTGATCGATACGTACGACCTCAAAGCTGGTTCACGCGTGCTCGATATCGGCTGCGGCAAAGGGTTTTTGCTCTACGAAATGCAGCGCCTCCAGCCCGGCCTTGAATTGGTCGGCGTGGATATTTCCCAACCCGGTATCGACGGACGCCATCCCGAGCTGACGGCCGACCTGCGCCTGCACGACGCCCGCAAGCCGCTGCCGTTTGCCGACCAGCACTTCGACCTCGTGATCACCTTGAACGCGCTGCACAATCTCCGCCTGCCCGAGTTGCAGGTTGCACTCGGCGAAATGAGCCGCGTCGGCCGCCAAGGCTATCTGCTCCTCGAAAGCTATCGCTCCGAGCAGGAACTTTTCAACCTCCAGTGCTGGGCCCTCACGTGCGAATCGTTTTTCGACACCGACGAGTGGCTCTGGCTCTACCGCCATTTCGGTTACACCGGCGACTACGAGTTCATCTATTTCGAATAAGCCACCGCCATGCGTCTCATCATCATAGGTGCATCTGGATTGATCGGAAGCTGCCTCTACACAGCGGCTCGCGGCGCTGGCCATATCGTGATCGGCACCTACACCGGCAGTCCGGCTGCAGGACTTATTCATTTCGATCTGCGCACTCAATCGCTGTGCGACTTGGTGCCCGATCTCGGCAGCACCGACGTTGTCTATCTGCTTTCAGCCTACAGTAACCCGACATGGATTCACGCCAATGCCGCGGCCGCGCAGGAGTTGAATGTCGTGGCGACGAAGAAGGTGATCGATGAAACCAACCGTGCAGGGGCCCGCCTGATCTTTATGTCCTCGGTGGAGGTCTTTGACGGCCTGACGGGAAATTACCACGAAGACTCTACGCCCAATCCGCTTAACCTTTACGGCCGAATGAAATTCGAGATCGAGCAGTATCTCACGACAGCGGTAGAACACGGCTGCATTGTGCGGACCGGCTGGAATGTCGGTTGGGATGCGGCCCATCGCTGCGCCGTGAAGCTCACCTACGACACGCTGGTCGGAGCCGAGGCGCGTATGGCCAACGACAACACTTTTTCGATCTCCGACACCCACGATACCGCCGCCGGTCTCCTCTGGCTGGCCGGTCAGCCCAACCTGACCAAGTTGCACCTCGCCAGTTCGCCCCATCTCGTCCGAATCCAACTGGCCGACCTAATAATCTCTTCGAGCACGCACAGCCCTCACATGGCTTATCAGCCGGTCCCGTTTGTCGACATTCCCTACTCGGAGCCTCGCGCCCGTCTGAATCACCTCGACAACCGCCGCGCCATCCAACTCGGCCTGACTTTCCGCGACGCACACCAGATCGTGCGCGACAAAGTAAGTCTCCTCGACTCCGCCCGCTCCATTCACGCCGCATGAATGAGATAATCCACAACACCCTTGAAGTCGTCGAAGTAGGGGACGAGATGATCGACCGCCTGAAGGTCCTGGCCAGTGCGTCGCCACGCAAACGCGCACGACTCTGTCTTCATCGTTCGCCGACGGATGCAACCCATGAGATGCTGATCGCGTTTCATCGCGACTCTTTCATGCCGCCGCACCGCCATCCCGCGAACAAAAGCGAATCGTACCACGTCATTGGAGGAATGATGGTCGTACACCTTTTCGACGACACCGGGGCAGCTGTGCGATCCATCAGCCTCGGTTCCTCGGCGCCCTCATTTCTCTACCGTCTCTCAACAAACCTGTGGCACATGCCCACTGCCGCGTCGGAATGGCTTATCTATCATGAAGTCTACTCCGGCCCCTTTTTGAAAGATCGAGATGTAGAATTTCCCTCGTGGGCACCCGCAGAGTCGGATCATGCCGAGGTTGCGCGCTTTCGCTCCCGCCTGCCCAATCCACTCTAGCCATGCCTCGCTCCGTCACTCACAAAGCCATCTCTCGGAAGACCAGCCGTCCCTCTCTTGCCGAGCGCTATCGCCACGTTTCGCACCGGCGGCATACCCATTGCCGCGTCTGCTCGCGCAGGCTGCCGGCACCGGTCATCCGACTTCCCGATTTCCCGATGACAGAAATCTACGTCCCGGCAAAGCAGACGCAAAAACTTGCGATGCTTGACCAGGGATTCTGCCTATGCCCGCAGTGCGGCCACGGCCAGCTAATCAATGCGATTGCTCCGGAGGTGCTCTATGGCGAAACGTATTTTACCCGAACTTCCGGAACCTCGGCGACGACGGCGATCGATGACTTCCTGAAGTTTGTGCTCCCGCAGCTGCCTGCGCGCCAGCTGAGCGGAATCCTCGAGGTCGGTTGCAATGATCTCTACACTTTGAACCACCTGGCTGATCGCGCAGAAGCTTTGTGCGGAATCGACCCGATTTGGAAAAACCGCCAACCACCAACCGCCAATCCTAAAATCAAGGTGATCGGCGAGTTTTTTGAAGCGGTCGATCTCGCCAAGCTCGGCCTGACACCGGACGTTGTCATCTGCAGTCACACGCTGGAACATATCGATGATCCGGTTGCGTTACTCAGTTCCTTGGTGGCCACAGCCTCACCTGAAACGCTCTTCTTTTTTCAGTTTCCGGGCTTGGAGCCGTTGGTACGGGACGGACGGTTTGATCAACTCCATCATCAGCACCTAAATTATTTCACGTTGCAATCCGTTGTCGCCGCCCTGGATCGCGCCGGCGCGGAATTGCTCAGCTTTGCGTACAACTATAATCATTGGGGCGCTCTAATGATTTCGTTTCGTAAGGCCACCACCCGCAGCCCAAGAGCCAATCAGCGATTCCTGAAACGTTACCGTCCCGTAACCACCGGGGAAGTTCGACAGCGTTACCAACTGTTCAAAAAATCCGCCCAGGCAATCGATGCCGAACTCGCAGCGCTCCTCGCTGATCGAAAAGTCTATGGGTTTGGGGCGGCCCTTATGCTGCCCCTGCTCGCTTACCATCTCCCGCACCTCCGCGATCTCGACTGCATCATCGACGACGATCCACAAAAGCAAGGTCTCTATTATATCAACTTCCCGCTTCAGATTCTGTCCTCTGCTGCGGTCGGCGACCTCACTCAAGCCACCGTCGCAATCACCGCGATCAACTCGAAACAGAATATCCGCGCCATCGCCCGGAAGCTCATCCAGCTCAACGTGCGAGATATCTTTCTTCCCACCCATGTCCTTTGAACCGAATTGCAATACAGGCACACCAAGCAATTGAGCTGTACCGCACTCATCGAATAAAAGTCCCTTCACCCTGCCCTCGCCCATGTCACTCCCAAGACTTCTTGACCCATTGGCACCGCCTCGTGGTTTCGTCGCGACCAACCTGTCCTTGCCCAGGCCAGAAAAGCTCAAAGTCGCGATTATCGGGAGCGGAAATATCGGCACCGATCTGATGATGAAAATTCGGCGTTCCGCGTCGCTCGAATGCAGTCTGTTCATCGGCCGAAATCCGGACAGCCTCGGCTTGGTACGCGCACGCGAAATGGGCGTACCCGTTTCGTCTGCCGGCATCCAGGCCATCATCGACCGGCCCGACCTCTGTAATCTCGTCTTCGACGCGACGTCCGCGGCGGAACATGCAAAACACCACCCGATCTTGAAAGCCTTGGGACTGCAGGTCATCGACATGACCCCGTCCCGCGTGGGCGCGATGGCCGTGCCGGCCATCAACCTCGAGCAACTGGCGGCCCACCAGAACGTCAACATGGTCAGTTGCGGCGGACAAGCCTCCACCCCTCTGGCCTACGCCATCGCGCAGACTCACGCCGAAGTCGAATATTACGAGGTGGTATCCTCCATTTCCTCCCTGAGCGCAGGGCCGGCAACGCGAGCCAATCTTGACGAATATATCGATACGACTGAGACGGCGCTGCGAAAGTTTACGGGCTGTGCCAACACGAAGACGATCCTAATTCTCAATCCCGCCCAACCACCGATCCACATGCAAACGACCGTCAGCGCCAAAGTCGCCACGGCTGATCTGGACCGGCTGCGGCCGGTGGTCGATCGCATGGTGGCAACGATTCAGCGCTATGTCCCCGGCTACCAGATGATCGTCCCGCCGGTCTTTGAACATAATCGGATCGTCATGATGGTGCGCGTCACCGGCCTCGGTGATTTTCTCCCCTCCTATGCCGGCAACCTGGATATAATCAATTGCGCCGCGATTGCCACGGCGGAGCACTTCGCGCTTTGCCGAACGAAAAAGGAGCCATTATGAAACACGTCTTGATCAGTGATCCCACGCTGCGCGACGGCAACCACGCAGTCATGCATCAGCTAAATTCCACTCAGATCGCGGCCTATTGCCGCGCAGCGGATGAAGCCGGCTTGCCCATCGTAGAGGTCGGACACGGCAACGGACTGGCCGCCGCCTCCCTGCAACTCGGCCTGAGCTTGGTACCGGACAAGGAAATGCTAGAGGTGGCACGCTCCAATTTAAGTCGCTCACAACTCGGCGTCTTTATCATTCCTGGCTTCGGTACCATCAAGCGGGACCTCGCTCCCGCGATTGAAATCGGAGCCGACGTCGTACGGGTCGGCTCCCACTGTACTGAGGCGGACACAACCGCACGGCACCTAGCCTACGCCCGCGAACATGGGAAAAAGGCATATGGCAATCTCATGATGTGTCACATGGCGAGTCCAGCCACCTTGCTGGCCGAGTGCCGCAAAATGCAATCCTATGGAGCGGACGGAGTGGTTCTCATGGACTCCGCCGGCGCCCTTCTCCCCGCCGATGTGACTGAACGATTCAAAGTTCTGGTCGGTGGCCTCGAAATTCCTGTCGGTTTTCATGCGCACAACAACCTTGGCATGGCCATTGCGAACTCCATTGCCGCCGTCGAGGCCGGTGGGCGAATTCTGGACGGAACGGCCCGCGGCTTTGGGGCTGGGGCTGGTAATGCGCAGCTTGAGGTCCTCATCGCGGTCCTTCAGCAACTAGGCTACGAGACTAACATCGATCTCTACAAAGTGCTCGATCTTTCCGATATCGCGGAAAAGCAAGTGATGAAAACGGTTCCCATCGTGCGCCCAACCAGTATCGTCAGCGGCATGGCGGGAGTCGTTTCTACTTTTGCGAAGCACGTTGACCGCATCTCCGTGCAATACGCGGTTGATCCCCGCGATTTATTCTTCGAACTTGGACGGCGCAAGGTTGTCGCCGGCCAGGAAGACATCATCATTGAAGTAGCGATGGACCTCGCGCATCGGCGGGATGCGGTCTCGCAAGCACGCTGACAAATCTTTCCCCCAGACAATTCCCTCAACCTCCTCAAACATGGAACTTGGACTCAAAGGCAAAAAAGCAATCGTTACCGGCGGCGCCACTGGCATTGGTGAAGCAATCTGCGTCGCCCTCGCAAACGAAGGCGTGCAAGTCGCCCTCACTTCCCGCGATGCAGAGCGAGCCGCGCGCACCGTCGCAAAACTCGGCGGCCGGGAAAAAGGCCACTATGGACTGGTAACCGATATCACCCTTGAAGGTGAACCGCAGCGCGTGGCCGAGCGTGTGCTCAAAGAATTTGGTGAGCCCAATATTGTCGTCAATAACGTGGGCGATACGCTGGGCATTAACGATCCCTTGTGTCCGATCACTGACTGGCGCCGGGTATTCCGGCTCAATCTCGAAGTCCACGTCGAGTTGAACAACTGCTTTATCCCGCTCATGCAAAAGCGCAAATGGGGCCGTATCGTGAATATCTCGGCCGGGGCCTCGATGGAAAATAGTGGTCCGGTTCCCTATTGCTCGATCAAAGCGGCTTACACCGCCTACTCCCGCTCCATGGGCCGTGTACTCGCTCCCGACGGCATAGTCATGTCGGCTGTGTTGCCCGGCATCGTGTACACCGACGGCGGCCACTGGGCCGGTGTGATGAAAACTCGGCCGGAACATGCGGAGAAATACTTGGCGGAGCGCACGGTTCTTAAGCGCTTTGGCCAGCCGGAGGAAATCAGTCCCATGGTCGTTTTGCTTTGCTCCGAGCTCGCATCTTTTTGCGTCGGATCGATTGTCCCCGTGGAAGGCGGACAGGCCCGGCATTACTTCCATTTCGACGGCGTCGGCAATTGACCACGTCACCGCTTCACTTCTGCTCACGTTCAACCGCATGAAACTCACGGATTATGTCGTGCAAGTCCTCGCCGATCATGGCGTCAATCATGTCTTCGGTCTCACCGGTGGAGCGGTCGTGCATCTGTTTGATTCGGCCGCGCGCAGTGGTCGTCTCCAGCCGATCTTCCATCATCATGAACAGGCGGCCGCCTTTGCCGCTCAAGCCTACGCCAGGGCGACCGGCACGCCAGGCGCCTGTTTTGTGACCACCGGCCCCGGGGTCACCAACGCTCTCACCGGACTAGCGGCGGCTTGGATCGATTCCGTCCCTTGCATTTTTATTTCCGGCCAGGCCCGGCTCTCCCATACGGCCCGGGGCAGAAAGGTCCGCCAAGTCGGGACCCAGCATCTGGAAGTCGTGCCGCTCGTGCAATCGATGACAAAATATGCCGTGCTGGTCGAAGAGGTGTCGTCCATTCGATACCACCTCGAAAAGGCGTTCCACCTCGCGACCACCGGTCGTCCCGGGCCGGTCTGGATCGACCTGCCACTGGATATGCAGTGGGCCGACATCAACCCGCAGGAGCTACGCGGGTTCACTCCCGAGCCCTCAAATTTGCCGGAAGCTAGCGAAGCAACGGAGCCCGGCGTTGCCACCTGCCTGGCGTGGTTAAAGGAAAGCCAGCGCCCCCTCGTGTTGGCCGGTTACGGCGTGGTTCATGGCAAAGCCCAAGAGGTTTTCGCCGAGTTTATCAATCGTCACACATTGCCCTTTGTCACTACATGGGGTGCGGTCGACGTACTGCCCTCGGATCATCCGGGCCACCTCGGCCGGCCCGGCATCGCGGGCCAACGCGGAGCCAATCTTGCGATTCAAAATTGCGATCTTTTGATCGTGCTGGGGTCTCATCTTTGCCTGCCCGTGACCGGTACTATGCTCGCTTCGTTCGCCCGTTCGGCCCGGATTGTCATGGTGAACATTGATCCGGAAGAGATGGTCAACCGCTCAATCCCGATTCACCTCCCCATTGTCGCCGATGTGAAGTCCTTCCTTCAGGATATGAACAAGTATGTGCCAGCCGGACAAAACTTCGGCTCCACCTCATGGAAAGACACCTGCCAGCTTTATCGACGCACCTACCTTTCGCCTCCAACGGTTGCTGGAGACGCCATTAGTCCGTACGAATTCGTCCAAACCCTTTCCGAGCTGAGCGCGAAAGATGACATTGTCGTGGTCGACGGCGGGGGAACCAACGTCTACGTCGCTTTTCAAACATTCCGAATCAAAGGCCGCCAACGGATGATTCTTTCCAGCGGACTTTGCGCCATGGGCTCCGGCCTGCCCGAGAGTGTCGGCGCTTGCTTCGGTTCCGGGCAAAGACGGACGCTATGCCTTAGCGGTGATGGGAGCATGCAACTCAATATCCAGGAGCTGCAAACCATCCGCCACCACGGACTGCCCGTGAAGATTTTCATCACCGACAACTCAGGCTATCTCTCCATTCGCGGTACGCAGAAAGAATTTCTCGAGGAAAACTATATCGGTTCCAACGCCACCGGCGGCGTGAGCCTGCCCGACTACACCAAGGTCGCCGCGGCCTATGGAATTCCAGCCGTGCTGATTGATCGCCGGGGAAATCTTCGGACCGTGCTTGCCGAAGTCCTCGCCCGTCCCGGACCCGAAGTCTGCGTGGTCCGCACTTCACCCGTGCAGGAAATAATTCCCCGGCAGGGTTTCGATCGTCGCGCAAACGGGACGTTTGCCGCCCGGCCCTTGGAAGATATGGCACCATTTCTTGATCGGAAGGAATTTGCCGAAGCCATGCAAATTCCACCGTGGAACCCTCCAGCCCCTTGAATCCACATGCCTGAAATCAACCTCCTTGATCGTTACCCGCGCACCCGTCGGCCCATTGTCGCCCGCGGCAAGTTGAAACTGGCCCGTGGCGGACGGCTCGCGAGCGATCCAACCGCTTCTCGCACCACGGAAGATTTGATGGTGGAGCATACGCTGCTTCAGACCGCCCGGCGCTTTGGCCGTGAATATTTCGATGGCGACAGGCTCTACGGCTATGGCGGCTATTACTACGATCCCAAATTTTGGACCCCGACCGCGCGACGACTCCACCAGCACTATGAACTCGCCCCCGGCTCCAGCATCCTCGACGTCGGCTGCGCAAAAGGCTTTCTGCTACACGATCTCAAGCGCCTGTATCCAGACCTCGCAGTAACCGGCATCGATATTTCTAATTATGCCATCGAGCACGCCACCCCGGAAATAAAACCTTACGTTCAAGTTGGCGACGCCACCCTCCTCCCCTTTCCTGATCGCAGCTTCGACCTCGTGGTATCGATCAACACCGTTAGCAATCCGACGCTCGAACAATGCAAGCAGGCCATCCGTGAGGTCATGCGCGTAAGCCGCGGTAGATCTTTCATTACCGTCCATGCTTGGCGCACCGAAAAACAGCGCGAAAATCTTCAAAAATGGAACCTAACCGCGCTCACCAGTTTGCATGTGTCCGACTGGGAAAAAATCTTCGCTGAAATCAACTATACGGGGGACTATTACTACTGGTTCGCCGAATAATTCGGACCGGCCGCAGGCCGCTGTCCTCCATTCCCCATTCCTCGCAAAAATTCCATCGACGCCCCCTTCATGTCCCGTCCCACGCTTTCCGTCACGCTCTGCAACTACAACCACGGACGGTATCTGCCCAAGTGCTTTGCCGGATTGCTCCGCCAGACTTGGACTGACTTCGAGATCCTCGTCACGGACGATGGTTCCACCGATGGCAGCCAGCAGATCATCGCCGAGTTTGCAGCGAAGGATCAGCGCTTCAAACCCGTGTATCTCCCGGTTAACCGCGGTGCCATGGCGTCCGCAGCCCAAACCCTCGAGAGGGTGCAAGGCGAATTAATTTTCGGCCATGCCGCCGATGATTTCATTGTTGAAGCGACCTTTTTCGAGCGCGCTGTCACCTCCTTGCAGGAACACCCGCAGGCGGCCGGTTTTTTCGCCGTCACCGGCTTGCTTTCCGACGAACGCAACGTGGTCTATGCGACAATGGGCACGGCTCCGCAGGAAGGTTTCATTTCGCCTGGCGAATTCTTTAGCGGATTTATCCGCAACAAGATCTTTGTCCCGGGGGCCAGCAGTATCTGGCGGCATGAGCGCCTCAAGGAAGTGGGGGGGTATGACTATGCCTTGGGGCCCCAAATAGATTTTTTGGTGAACCATCTACTGCCGACCAAACACGGTGTGGTGTTTTCCCGCACCCCCATGACCTGCCAGCGAACCTTCGACAATGGCTCCAATTATGGTTCAAAGGGAGGGACGCTTTGGGATGCGACCACCCGATACCAGAAAATCGAACTTGTGTTGCGTGGAGAGGGCATCCCTTACCCGGGAATGGAGACCGATTGGACACGATGGCGGGCCCATTGGATGATCGACGCCATCAAAACGACGGGCGTGAGGCTAGCGCCCTGAAAATCCCTCATGGCCGCGTTTACGGGTTAGAATCCGCCTAACTCCGACCGATCGGTTGGAGTGAAATCCGATTTAGGATTATCCGCGTTCAGAGGACTTTATGTTGGAAAACCGGGAAGAGCACGAGGGTCCTGCAGGGGCTGCATTCATGCCGGGATCGGGAATTAGCCGGATATGCATCCTACTTGGCGTGTCTCAATCCGCGAACATCCGCGTGACCTGCTGTCATCCCTGCTGCCCAGGCTGCCAGCAGTAGTAGGTCTTGCTCTCCGTCTTGAACTCGTAGCCGAAGCGCTGCAGGCAGGCCGCCAGTTTCACATGATCGAAGAAACCGGCGCCATCGGGGTGAAACTCAATCACCAGTTTCGGCCGGTGGGCCTCGATGGTTTTCTCCAGGCCCTCGAGCACCAGAAATTCCGCCCCCTCCACGTCGATCTTGATCAGCGCGGGGAAGATTTTGTGCTCCACCGCAAAGTCGTCAATCACGATGGTTTTGACGGTCACGGTATTTTGTTTCAGCCCGGCAAAATTGCGGTCCATCACGGCGTCGCTTAAGTGACTGCCTTCCCGGCGCACGTCGCCTTCCTCGATGTCACAAAAAGTCGCCTCGCCGTTCCGGTCCGAAACCGCGGCTTCCGTCACTGTCACCTGCTTGAGTTCATTCAGCGTGAGCACCCGGCGCAAATCAGCCGCGATGCGCGCACTGGGCTCGAAGGCAAAGACCCGGCCCGTGGCTCCAACCTTGGCGCCCATCATAGTGGCAAAAATCCCGAGGTTGGAACCGATATCGAGCACATCGTCGCCCTCCTTCAAGCGTTCCCGTACCCAAACGTAGTGCTCGGTCTCCGCCAGAAATGACGGCACGGAAGAGGTGAGCGGTTTTCTCACCGTATGCCAGAGGAAGCGGAGCAGATCGCCCGGCAGCCACAACAGGTCGCCGTTCATTTCGATCAGTACGGGAATATTTTCCCGGCGAAGCCCCATCGGCAGTGTCCTGTCATCATCCCCGACCATCCTTTCATAAAGCTGCACATAACTAGCCAGATATTTGGTCTTATCCAGTAGCGCCTTCAGGGCGCTGAGGTGGTAGCGAGCCGCCTTATGCTGGGGTTGCACGGCGAGCAGTGAATTAAAGAGGCTGGCCGCGTGGTTATAGACCCCGCCCTCCAGATAATGATGAGCCAGATAATCGAGCGCCTCCGTGTCTCGCGGATTGGCATGCAACAGCTGAAGATAAACCTCGGCCGCCTGCTGTTTTTTTCCTTCGATTTGAAATTCCCGGGCCATCCTGCGCTGGACCTCGTGGTTCATCGGTGGTTGTGCCATCTGGAACTTCATGGGCTCCGGTTTGACCGACGTGGGATTGGATTGGGTGGGATGGGCATTCATTATGATTCTTCAGTAGATAGACTGCGGATGAGCGATAGTTCAGGCCACTGCACCGACCGGGTGGCGGCTTTCCCGCGCGATGAGTTCGCCTTGGATCGCGGTCGCCAGAATCACCAGCCGGCCGGAATAGGCGGCGTTGCCGCCGACTTTGGCATTGGCGGCCGCGCGCTTTACCATCTCAAGTACCTTTCGGTCCAGCTCCATGCTGTGCCTTTTCACCGCCTCGGCCGGCGCGGGAGAGGACAGCAGGCGGGCGGCCAATTCCATCGCCCGGGTGTGTCCGAGATTGTGCTCGGCCAGCGTGGCGAGGCCGTCGAAGGCATCGCCCAGTTCGGGCTGCAGAGGCGTCACCAATTCCGCGAGCAGGACGCAAAGGCTGGCGAAATTCCGGTCGAAAAGCTCAAAATTGCCCGGCGTCCTCCCTTGCTCGCTGTCCGCGAGGAGGCGGCAGAGCATGGGTCCCGCACCGGCGGCATTCGTGACGGGAGTGTCCTTGCCCTCGGCGAAATCGTGACAGTATTGCGCGAGCACACTGAAATCGCGCACGAGATCGAGTTCGCCAAGTTTGCGAAAATGATCGGCCTGCTGCCGCAAGACAGCTACAAGCCGCTGGGGATTTTTTTCCAGATCCTCCGCCGGCGCGGGAACGCTGGTGACTACTACAGGAGCAAGAGAAGCTGGGATCGGCTCTTTCGTCTGCATCCACAGGGCGCGCTGCCCGGGGACAAATTTCTGCGCCAGGGCTTTGCCGTCCCACGGGTAGGCGTGTTGCTCGAAACGGTTGTCGTTCAAAATCCACCAGTTGAGCGGTTCGGTCAGATTCAGGCAGGACTGGACGGCACGGGCCTCGGCCAGCGCCACTTTCTGCACCTGTTTCTGCATGCGCACTCCCGCCCTAGGCGAGACGACGGGCAGCCAGTCGAGGTCCCGGTAGGCCTGCAAAGCGGTCGCCAGCGACGCCGCGACCTTTTCCAAGTTGCGGCCGGGCAAGCGGGCGGCGGCAAAGGCTGCGATTTCAGCTGCAAATTCGAGATCGGTGCTGGTGTGGTCGCAGTAGGATTTTCGGTAGCCTACTGCTTTCTGCAACAGGCGCACGGCCTCTTCGGCGGAACGGTTGGCGAGGGCGTACTCCACGCCGGCCGCACTGCGATGCAGGTACCAAGCGCGCAGATCCTCGACTTCGGCCCGGGGACTCTGCGTGGTGCGTTCCTCCGGATAATTCAAAAACACACCGAGCGTCTGCGGCACGGTCTTACTCCGAATGAAGGGCAAAATGCGGTTCTTGAACTCCGTGTCGCCAGCAGCGCCAAAACTTTCGTCGTAGTAACCGTGGCGCTGGTGAATGCTCTTCCGGTACATGCCGCCCACCCAGCTTAGGTAACAGGTCTCAAGGTAAACCAGATCCTGCTCATAAGGGATGCGCTGGTAGATCATCACGTCGCGCAGGAGCGTGCCTTCTGGATTGACCTCCGTGATGACGGAATTCCCCTGCACCCAGTCGAGCGCGGGATCGGCATCGAGTTCGCCCGCCAACACCGGCAGGCAGTCGGGACGGACCATTTCGTCGACGCCCAGAAAGGAAAGGTACGGCGCCCGTGCGAGCAAAATGCCGCGGTTCCACGCCTTCTGGATGGTCTCGCGCTCCGTGGTCCGAGCATACACGGCGGTGACTCCCAGTTCTCCTCCCACTTTTTTAAAGACCGCGTGTTCATCTGTGGGTGAATGACTGTCGACGAACACCAGTTCCGCGCGCCCATCTCTCACCCACTCATGCCGGCTGAGCATCCGCAGGAAGGTGCCGAGCTTGTTTGCCGCCTTGTAAAGTGAGACGATAATGCTGACTTTCGGCGGCTGCGCGTGCCGGTTGTCTTCGATAAATTCGTAGGGACGGTCGGGAACCTCGCGATGCTCGTCGCGGGCGGCAGCGAGCAATTTACGACCGCGCTCGAGTCGCTCCTCCTTCGGGCCGTACAGCGCGACCACAGTCTCCGCCTCGTGCCGGAAGCCGTTTTCCTGCAGAATGGCGGTGACCCAAGGCAGCATCCCGAGCCGATCCTCGCCCACGGCACGCATAACACGGATGTCATAGGTGGCCGCGACAAAATCGTTTCCCCTCACCCGCTCGAGCCTGGCCAGTTCCGCCCACGTGCGGGCGCGATCAATCCGGCCGCCGCGGGTGAACTCGGAGGCAAATTTTACCTTCTGGTCGACTTCCTGCGGAGTCCCCTCGGCCGTGAAATAAAGTTTCCGTTGCCGGAAATAGTCAGTCGGTTCGGCCGGTTGACCGACGCTCTTCGCGCTGTCCTGCAGCGTCTGCAAGGCCGCGCTGGCCTTGAGGCCCGCATTGATCAGCCGATACTGGGCCGGAGTCCGGTACCGCCGCGTAAAAGCCTCCGTCCGATCGTAAAGGGCCTCCGCCTGCCGGCACAGAAAACTCTCGCCACTCCCGGCGCTCTCGTAAATCCGCCGCAAATCAGGGCCCGTCATTTCTGGCTGCGCCACGGCCAGCGCCCGTCCGAGGCTCTCGCGCTGGCGGTTGTAATCCTGCATCACGCTCCGCAAGGCGGCGGCCGAGGTGTCGAGCTGATCGACGTTCAAGGTCGCAAAAGGCACTCCGGGATAGGTCTCCCGTAAAAACCGGCACACGCCGGCCTGATCTGAAACGGCGGTTGGACAACCGGCATAGAGTGATTCGAGGGCTGTGAGATTAAAGCTGTCCATGCGCGAAGGCAGGACCGTGAGGCCGCGACCAGCATAGAGTTCGCTCATCTCGGCCTTCGTCATGCAGTCGTGGTGCTGCACCTGCAATCCGCGCCGCGCCGCCATCCTCTCCAGGTGAACCCGGGAGCTTACACCCTGCGCATCCACCACGCCCGGCCCGATGATGCGGGCGGTGCGATAGGCTCCCGTCGGGAGCCACGTCAGCAATTCCAAGAAAAGATCCGGTCCCTTGAAGCCTTCGGTCCGGCCGATAAAATTGAGCGAGAGTCCGGGGTCGTCCCGGTTCCAGCGCACCACCTTGGGCGGCTGGACAAACCGCAGCGGATTCAGATAATGGCCGGCTTGCCCGCCGATCTTCTGCCAATGTTCGATGTAATCTTTGCTAATCCCGTAGCGGACATCGGCCGTGCGATACTGCCACTGCTCCCGTTGGTCCACACTGATCCCGTATGCTGGCGGTAGCATATCCTGCTGGCCCCAGTTCACCCGCTGGGTTTCCGACAGATTCCCATGCATGGCCAGCACGACCTTGCACTTGTTGAGCCCGTGTCGCCGCAGGGCCGGACCCATCATGTAGCCGAAAAATTTATAATCGGCCACGTCCACCACATCAATTGGCAGGTGCGCGGCGGCCGCCGCATAATTGGCCGCATGTAGATAATCGATGTGTGCCCAGTGGGGTTGGTCGAGACTGTCAAATACCCATGTCGGGGGGCTGGGATAGGTGATCTTGAACGGCACGAGCTTCGCATTAGGCGGCCGAATCGCGGAAGCCTCCTCCTTGTCGCCGAAATAATAGAACGTAATCCCGGGATTTGTTTCGATCAGCCGCCTATAGACCGTCTGCCCCCCGCCCACGGATTTGTACAAATCGAACTCCACTAACAAAACATTCATGACCGAAGACGGAGTACAGGATTTTGGCATGCCGCGATTTAGCAGTTTTTAGGCTAGGATTTCAATTAATTGCCTTAGTACATGATAAATAGAATTATAAAATTTTATGTTTGCGCCTGATCCGCCTGATTTCGATTCGACTGAAAATGCGAGCTAAAGTGGCAACTTTTACCCATGCCTGCGCCGGCGTACGCGAAAACCGGCCGAACGGCATCGGCTCAGTGCCCGGCGAGCGGGCACGAATTGGATCGGAATAAAGTCGGTCCCTTCACCCGCAACTCATATAAGGCCAGCTCTATCCGCTCGCCAAACGCCCGGCACACGCCCGCGCCTCGAGGAATACCGACCCGTGCTCCATCTGCCGGCGAACCCGTTCGCCGCAACTGTCGCGATAAACTGCATCGGTCGCCAGCATCACCGCCAGCGCCTGGTGACCGCCGTCGAACTCGCGACGTCGAACTCGCGACCCACTCGCCCAGACCGAGAAGCGGACGGCAGGCCATGTGGCTGCGCGGAGCATCACCGAGGGGCGAGTGGTTGGGAGCGGGCGCGGTCAGGTTCGGAAACAAGGATGGGCAGTAATTTCCCCTGCAGGTCATTCGGTGAGTTATTCAGGATGGAATTGGGTGCGTGCCCGTGCTGAAATAATTTTAAATTACTTATTTTGAAATGGATGTGTTATATGTCGGGATTTTGGTTCGGCGTCTGCTGGAGGAGCCCTATGCCGATAACTCTCAATCTGTCCACCGGTTCCCAGACTGGAGATGGGTGCGCCAGCGTTACGCCGGAGGCGCTGGCCGGAAAAATCCTCAAGTTGAAGTCGGAGATCGAGACCGCGCTGGCGGCCACCCAGGCCGAGCCGGTGTCCGCCGAGCTACGCGGGCAGTTTGAATGGGCACGGCGGGAGTTGGCCCTGGCCTTAACCAAATGGCCTAAGCGGGAGAAAAACCACAGCGTGTGGACGGAGGTGCGGGCCGTGATCAAACAGTTGGCGGCCAGCGGGGCGCAGGATTTTCCTCCCACTGATGCCGATGGCGTGGTGCTGGCCAGTTTGCGCGTGAACGAATGGACCGGCTTGGCCGCCTTGATGGTACTAATCCCAGCCTGGCGGTGTGAGCGGGCTCCGCTTTTGAGCCAGGTGCCGGACGCGTGGTGGGGCACCTACACGGAGTGGTTGTTCACGGCCCCACAAGGATTCACGGTTCTCGGCGATGCGGAGCGCTATGCCCAGCACGTCGGGCTCCATTTACGCGACCTAGCCGGCTGGGTGCAGAAAAACCTCGGCTCGGCCGCCGTGAGAGACGCTGCAGAGGCCTACCTGCGGGTGGGCAATCAGGTACAGCTTTATTTCGCGACCGGTGATCTTCGCGAGCTGGCGGAGCTGCGCGCCGCGATTTTGAAGCGCCTGGTGGCCGAGCGGGACGCCGGCAACGACCTGTTTGCCCCGCCGCGCGCGGGACGGCGGTTGCGCATCGGTTTTATAAAACTGCGTTTCGGTTCGCAGACTGAAACCTACACCACCATCCCGACTTTTGAGCAGCTCGATCCGCAGCGTTTTGAGGTGACCTTGTTCACCTGCCAGTCGATTCAATCGGAATTGGAGCAATATTGTTGCTCCAAGGTATCCGCCTTTAAGGTGTTGCCTTCCGATTTGCCCGGAAAGCTCGAAGCCCTGCGCGCCGCCGCCCTCGATGTCGTAGTGTTTTGCACCAATGTGACTGCCGTCACCAACGAGATTACCCGCCTGGCACTGCATCGGGTGGCTCCGTTGCAGGTGGTAAACAACTCCTCCTGCATCACCTCGGGCATGCCGACGATAGATATGTATGTGTCCGGCGAACTGACCGAGACGTCCGAAGCGCACCGTCATTTTACTGAGCGGTTGGGGCTGCTGCCCGGCCCAACCCATGCCTTCAACTACGAGGCTGACCGCCAGCAGCCGGCCGAAGTCTGGACCAAGGCCAAACTGGGTGTGCCGGAGAACGCCTTCCTGTTCGTATCCGGGGCGAACTTCTACAAGGTTATTCCTGAGATGCGCGAGGCCTGGGCTCGCTTGCTGGCCGCCGTGCCGGGCTCTCGCCTACTCTTGCACCCATTTAACCCTAATTGGGCGTCGGATTATCCGATCAAGCGTTTCTGCGCCGAGTTTGAGGTGGTGCTCACCCGCCATGGCGTGGATCGTAGTCGACTGATTGTTTCGTCGATGAAGTTGCCCAGCCGCGCCGATGTCAGCGCTTTGATGGGCGTGGGTGACCTGTATCTGGATACCGCGCCGTTTAGCGGGGTGAATTCGCTGGTCGACCCGCTGGAGGCCGCCGTGCCGGTGGTGGTGTGGGAAGGCGACACGATGCGGGCGCGGATGGGCGCCGCCTTGCTGCGTTCTCTCGGACTCAATGATTTGATTGCCCATGATGAAGCCGGTTATCTGCGGATTGCGCTGGAGTTGGCGGAAGATCCGGCGCGGCGCGGCGAGATCTCGGCTTCAATCAAGGCTGCCATGAAGCACGGTCCGGTCTTTTTGGATTCGTTGGCGGCCAGCGACGTGTTTGGGAATCTGCTGGAGACTGCGTTTGACGAAATCGCCGAATGTGGTGGTGCGGCCTTCCGTCGCCGGCGCACCCCGCTCCGAGCACGGCAGCGCGCCGTATTGACGCGGGACGAGCGCCGTCGCTACGGGAACGAGCTATTGACGCAGGGGCGTCCGGCGCGCGCGGTAGCTTACCTGTTGTCGGCTTTGCAGCAGGACGACGGGACGGCAGGGCTTTGGCTGGATGTTGCCAAAGCGCTCCGGGCTAACGGCCAGCATAACGACGCCATGAGCGCGCTGGAGAGTGCCCTGCGGCTGGATGAAGCTATGTTGGATGGTTGGACACTTTTTGCCGAGATGGCGGCGCAAGTCGGACATGACGAACTGGCGGAACAAGCTCGCGGCGTCATCCGGCAGCTGCGTCAAGCCGAAGCATCCGTGAAGGCTGTAGATACAGCCAATCCCCTCGTGTTTTTCTAGGTCAGTCCGACCCTCTTACCTATGCGTTCCCAGTCCCAAACCGACGGTAGTTCTGCTCTACCGCAGCCCGGTCGGGCACGCAAAGACGGTATTGAGCAGGCCCGTGCGGCGCTTGGAAAAGTCTTCAAGGTGCCCGGTCTGACCTACGTGGAGCGACTGACTCACGCCAAAGGCATCAATTCGGTGTTGGCCAGACTGGATTTTCAGCAGGGGGCCGCCCATGGGGCCAAGTTTGAAACTGTGGTGGATAATACCCGTGCGTTTCGTTGGAAGCAACTGGTGGTGTGGAATGATGGTGATATCAACCTTTGCTGCCGTATCAGCGACGAAGTGGACGGGCTCGAGTTTGCCAACATCCGCGACGGTGAACCCGAGGAGCAGTGGCATCGCCCTGGCATGGTTCGGTTGCGCGAACGTTTGGCCACAGGCCAACCCTCGCATGCGTGTCAGGTCTACCCGATTCGGACGCTGCACTTCGGTGCTTAAAAATTCCCCCCCACCCTCATCCCTTATCCTGATATGCCGACTCTGCCTGTTTGCGCCCGTCAAGACATAATGGTCATCGCCCGCGCTCCAGTGCGGGTGAGTTTTCTCGGAGGCGGTTCCGACTTCCCGGATCATTTTAAACAACATGGCGGCGCGGTCCTGTGCACGGCGGTGAACCGTTTTGCCAACGTCACCGTCCAGCCGTTTTTTGCCGAGTATTTCGACCACCGTATCCGGCTAGCCTATCGACGGAATGAGGAGGTTAACGGGACCTCCGAGATCAAGCATCCGGCCATCCGCACCGCGCTGGAAAAACTGGGCATCCTTCAGGATATCGAGATGCACGTGATGGCCGATTTGCCGGCCCGCACCGGACTAGGTTCCTCCTCGAGTTTTGTCGTCGCCATGCTGCATGCCCTGCACGCCCATTGCGGACGGTTCCGGTCCGCACGTGACCTAGCTGATGAAGCCATTGAGGTGGAGCGCGTGTTGCTAAATGAAGCCGGCGGCTGGCAGGACCAGATTATCGCAGCTCATGGCGGTTTTAACCTGATCAACTTCCGTCGGGACGGCGGCTACGAGGTGCAGTCGCTCCCTTTGGCTGTCGAGCGTATCGCCGGTTTGGAGTCGCACATGCTGCTGGTTTATACCCAAATCCAACGCGACAGCTTTTCGGTACTCGGGCAAAAATGTCCGGCTCGGCCGGAGGAGAAGGCAAGGGTGCTCGATCAGATGGCGAATCTGGCCCGTCAGGGCGTCGAATACCTCATGTCGGACCGGCCGATCGCGGATTTTGGTGAGCTACTCAATCAGGGCTGGGAGCTGAAAAAACAGGTAGGCTTAGTCACATTGCCCGAGATCGACGCTTGGTATCAGGCCGGCTTGAAGGCCGGAGCGACCGGCGGAAAATTGCTGGGGGCTGGCCAAGGTGGATTCCTGCTATTTATCGCTCCGCCCGAGCGGCACGCGGCGATCCAACAGGCGCTCGGCGGTCGTCCGGTAGTGAAGCTCAGGGTGAATGCGCCCGGCGCCCAAATCATTTTTTCGCAACGTTAAACGGCTGCCTTTTCCCCATGCGTACGGTTTACCTGTTCGACCCCCAGCTCCAAGGCGCCGGCGGTCATTATTTAAATCACGATGCTCAGTTGGTGCGCGAGTTGGTGCGGCGAAATCTTCCAGTGAAACTTTATGGCCGCGTCGGTTGCACCGTTAGCTGTGAAGGCCTGCCAGTGGAACCCTTGTTCCAGAAGGATATTTTCACCGAAGTGGCTGTTGACGCCCAAGTCTGGGCCATAGAAAATTTCCACTTGGTCAACGAGGGATTTTTCGCCGACCTGAATCGTCTGCCGCTCGAACAGTTCACGGCCGATGATCTGCTGTATTTCCCGAACCTGCTGCAGAACCAGCTCTACGCGGTCGCGCGTTGGCTTAGTCGGATTCCAGCGGAGCGCCGGCCGGCGGTGGGCATCATGTTGCGTTACCTTAATCACGCGATGGATTATGTGCAGGCTCGGGCCAACAAGGAGTTGATCGCGCTGTATTATCGCTACGCGGCCCAGCGCTTGTTGGCGGTTCAACCCCGCAGCCGGATCTGCGCGGATACACGCGAACTGGCTCAGGCCTACACCGAAATAACTGGGCTGCCGGTGCTGGAACTGCCCAACCCCATGGATGTGTCCTTGCTCATCGCAGAAACGCCTGTGCGGGAGGGGCGGTTGGCGCCGCTGGTGGTTTATCAAGGTCACACCAGTCCGCTTCGTGGTTTTCATTTTCTGCCGGAGGTGATCGAGCGTTGTGCCCAACTGCATCCGCGGCCCCGGTTTTTGATTCAGATCCAGAATCTAGAAAATACCCCGAAAATGGGCTTGGCGGATTTTGTTCAACGCTTGGAGCGGATGCAGGGCCCGCACGTGGAGTTGGTGTATGGCCCGCTGGAGATGGCGGCTTACTACGACATGCTTAGGCGGGCTGATGTCGTGTTATTACCTTATTCCCCCAGTTTTTATGGCCATGGTTCATCCGGAGTGTTCACCGAGGCGGCTTCGGTAGGAAAGGTGGTCGTAGTTTCCCCCGGTACCGTGCCCGCACGGCAGGGACGGGAAGGCGACCTGGGGGTGGTCGCCGCCCAGACGTGGGAGCCGGCCGCGATGGCGGAAGCGGTAGCCCAAGCCTTGCAGCAGTTGCCGGCCCTTCAGGCCAAAGCCCAGGCGGGAGCGCCGGCCTATCGGGCCGAACAGTGCGCCGCCGTGCTCTGGGATCGAGTTTTCGCCGAGCTGCCTGCCGGTGAATCACCTCGTCGCGCACTTTTGCATGCCTTTCCGCTTTGATTTCGCATTCACTCATTAACCCATTCAGCGGCCGGATTTATAACGATTTGTGCCGATTGATAATTCTCTAAAAAACGATCTACATATGAAAATACTGATCATTGGTGGCGCCGGTTATATTGGCTCAGTCTTGACTCCCCATCTGCTCGCGGCCGGGCACTCGGTGAAGGTTCTGGATACCTTTATCTTTGGGCAGACCACGTTGATGGATTGTTGTCGTTATGAGCACTTCGACGTGATGCGGGGCGACTGCCGAGACGAGGTTCAGTTGAAGCCCTTGATGGCTTGGGCTGATGCGATCATCCCGCTAGCCGCGCTGGTGGGCGCCCCAATGTGTCAGCGCGACGCCATTGGTGCGCGGACGATCAATCAAGAGTCAGTCGAGTTGCTGTGCCGCCTAGCCTCGCCTTCGCAGTTAATCCTCATGCCGGTCACCAACAGCGGATACGGCATCGGCGAAGAGGGAAAGTTTTGTACCGAGGATAGTCCGCTGAACCCGATTTCGCTGTATGGCACGACCAAGGTGGCGGCGGAAAAGGCCGTTTTGGCGCGTAGCAACAGCCTGACTTTCCGCCTCGCCACCGTCTTCGGCTTGTCGCCGCGGATGCGGGTGGACCTGCTGGTTAACGACTTCGTCCACCGGGCTGTCACCGACCGCGCGATGGTGATTTTTGAGGGGCATTTTAAGCGCAATTTTATCCATATCATGGACGTCGCTCGAGTGTTTGCATATGCACTGGAAAATTTTGAGCAGATGAAGGGCCGGCCCTATAACGTTGGTCTCGAGGAGGCTAATCTCTCGAAGCTGGAATTATGTGCGGTGATTAAAAAGCATGTCCCCGCGTTCACCTACATCGAGTCCGAGATCGGCGAAGACCCGGATAAGCGCGAT
The DNA here is from genome assembly GCA_945869845.1 of Opitutus sp. GAS368. Taxonomy (GTDB): domain Bacteria; phylum Verrucomicrobiota; class Verrucomicrobiia; order Opitutales; family Opitutaceae; genus Tous-C4FEB. The sequence continues at coordinate 22,526 of CAMBRG010000040.1, forward strand.
TATATCGTCTCCAACCAACGGTTACTTTCCACCGGTTTTGCGACCGAGTGGGGGCTCGACCGTGGCATCACGGAGCTGATCAAGGGCTATCGCATCCTGCGGAATTCGAAATACAGCAATGTCTAGTTCTTTAAAGTGGCCGTTGCCGGTGGTGATTTTGGCCGGGGGCTACGGCACCCGGATTCGCCATCTGTTGCCTGATTTACCCAAACCGATGGCCCCGGTAAATGGCCGACCCTTCGTCGAGTGGGTGATTCGTTATTTCGCCGCCCAAGGATGCACGGAATTTGTATTGTCCACCGGCTACCTGGCCAACCGCGTTTCGAGCTATTTTGCCCAACACCCGATAGACGGTTTAACTGTCACCTGTGTGCCCGAAGTTTCGGCCCAAGGCACCGCCGGCGGGTTTTTACAAGCCATCCAGGCCCTGCCGCCCCGGCCGGCTTGGCTGGTGGTGAATGGGGACTCACTCGTTCTCGCCGACCCTCGCCCCCTGCTCACCCTGTTACAAATGCACGCAGCATCGGCGACCTTGCTTGGTTTGGCGGTGGATGACGCCAGCCGCTTCGGCACCCTAAAGATCGGTGCGGTTGGCCAATTGGCTGCCTTCCGTGAAAAAGCACCCGGGGCCGGATTAATCAATGCCGGGGTTTACGCCTTCGACACCGGCTCGCTCGCTCGCCTGCCCACCCAACGGCCGTTGAGTTTGGAGTACGATGTGTTTCCGACTTGGGCTGCGGACGGCCAAGTGTATGTCTCTCAAGCCAAGGCACCCTTCCTTGATATCGGCACCCCCGAAACCCTTCACCTAGCTGAACGGTTTATCACCCTAAACCAGCACTATTTTTTATGATCTGTCGCGTTTGTGATTCCACACACCTGATTCCGGCCATCGATTTGGGCGATCAGCCCTGGGCCAATCATTTCCTGCGTCCGGAGGATGTCGGAAGTGAACCGTATTACCCGTTGCGCGTGGTGCATTGCCACGACTGCGGCACCGTTCAGCTGGACTACACCGTGCCGAAGGAAACGATGTTTGCCGACCACACCTACCTGTCCGGCACGACCAAAACCCTCAGCGACCATTTCATGCTGGTCGCCAATGATGTGGACGCTCGGTATTTCAAAGACCGGAAATCAAAAGCGATGCTCGATATCGGTTCGAATGATGGCACCCAGCTGAAGTGCTACCGCGCGCTCGGTTACGATGTGCTGGGGGTGGAGCCGGCCAAGTTGCCTTCCGACCTGGCCAATGCTGAGGGGCTGACGACTTTGCGGGCCTTTTTCAATGCGGAAACGGCGCGGTCCATCGGGCGCCAATTTGAAGTGATTAACGCTTCCGGCGTCTTTTTCCACTTGGAGGAATTACACTCTGTGACGGAAGGCATCCGCGACAGCTTAGCGAAGGAAGGGGTTTTTGTTATCCAGTTTCTCTACATGAAGCGGATCGCGGAGAACGACGCGTTCGATCAAATTTACCACGAGCACCTGCTGTATTACAACGTGCGGACCATCGACCGGTTGCTCCGCCGGCATGGCCTGGCGCTGTTTGATGCCGAGCTGCTGCCCATCCACGGTGGTTCGATTATCGCCCATGCCACCCATGTGGGGCGCGCCCAGCCGACCGAGCGACTCAAGGCACTGGCAGAGGCGGAGGATGTAGTGGGGGCCAACGACCTGCCGTGGTATCTCGATTTCGCTCGTCGCATCCAACTGCGCAAAGCGGAGAACCGCGAGTATCTGGCGGCCTGCAAGGCGGCGGGGAAGCGGGTCTTCGGCCTCGGCGCACCCGTCAAAGGCAATACCCTGCTGAATACCTACGGGATTGGGCCGGATTTGATCGAGTGCCTGACCGAGCGTAATCCGCATCGGCGCGGTTTGGTCGCACCCGGCAGTCATATTCCGGTGGTGATCGAGGAGGATCTGAAGTCGAATCCAGATGTTTATTACGTGCTGGCTTGGAATTTCAAAAAGGAGATTCTCGCCCGCAATCAGGCCTTAATTGAACAGGGAGTAGAGTTCTATTTTCCGGTTAACCCCAAGGAATCGTGAGCACTTCTTTGCATATCTTTGTCACGGGAGCGGGAGGTTTCCTCGGCCGGCATCTGTGCCAAGCCTTGAGGGCGGCTGGGCATCGGATTGTGGCCCCGACGTCGGCGCAGTGTGATTTGCGGCGGCGTGACTCTTTTGCGCCTTGGTCCGGCGAGCGCTTTGATCGCATCTATCATCTCGCGGCTTGGACGCAGGCTGGTGATTTTTGCCTGCAGCATCCCGGCGAGCAGTGGCTGCGCAACCAACAACTCAATACCAATATCCTGAGTTGGTGGGCCGAGGAACAACGCGCGGCTAAGCTGATCAGCATCGGCACCAGTTGCGCCTATGATCCAGGTTTGCCATTGAGTGAGGAGCATTACCTCGATGGTCGCCCGATCGAGAGTCTGTTCACCTATGGCATGACCAAGCGTATGCTGTGGGCCGGCCAGGATGCGCTCTGCAAGCAGTTTGGCCTGCGCCATCTGACTCTGGTGCCGTCCACGCTCTATGGACCGGCTTACCATGCGGATGGCCGTCAGCTGCATTTCATCTTCGACCTCATCCGCAAGATCGTCTCCGCCCGCCGGCACAACACCACGGTGGAGCTCTGGGGTGATGGCTGGCAAAAACGGGAACTGATCCATATGTACGATTTCGTGGCCGCGGTCCTGTATCTCTCGGACCACTCCGAAAACACCTTGGTCAACGTCGGCGCGGGCGAGGAGCATGCCATCCGCACCTTTGCGCAGCTGATCTGTGAACACACTGGGTTCGACCCCGCCATGATCACCTACGACACGACCCGATACGTTGGAGCCCGCTCCAAATGCCTGCGCACCGCTCGCCTCCGCCGCCTGATGCCCGATTTCAAACCTGTGCACCTTTCGGTCGGTCTGCCCCCGGTCATTGACTGGGTAAGCGAACAGCTCGTGTTTCGTTCCAAAAACTCCTCGCCCAACCCGCTGACACTAACCCGAGTTCCGCAGTTGGAGCAGGGAGTGAAAATAGTTTCAGAGGAGAGCGATTTTTCCAGCGGGGCGGTTTACGAGGGAAGTTGATTTTTTGGAGCGATGTAGTGCCGAACACCCCGT
>CAMBRG010000041.1 GCA_945869845.1 Opitutus sp. GAS368
TGGAGTCGGGCGCAGACGGCGGCGGCGGGGAAGGGCGTGCCGGGGGCGGGGTGGAGGCCGGAGAGTTCGAGGGCTTCGCGTTTGTTCGGGGTGATAAGATCGAGGCCGTGAAAAGTGAGGGCGTGCTTCGGTTTGGGGTCCAAGGCGACGAGTTTGCCGGCGGCGCGGGCGAGGATGGTGATGCGGGCGACGAGCTCGTCGGAAAGTATGCCCTTGGCGTAGTCAGAGAAGATGACGGCGTCGTGCGAGCGGATGGCGGTGCGGAGAAGTTTTTCGGCGGCGTCGGCGGTGACGGCGTAGGCGAAGGGCGGGGACTCGCGGTCGAGGCGGCAAAGTTGCTGGCGTTGGACGAGCACGCGGGTTTTGACGATGGTCTGCGCGGAGCCGGGAGTGGAGAGGGTGGCGATTTTTTTCTCGGCGAGCGTGGCGACGAGGGTGCGGCCGGCGACGTCGGCGCCAAAATAACCGGCGACGGTGGCGCGGGCGCCGAGGGAGGCGAGATTGAGGGCGACGTTGGCGGCGCCGCCGGCGGTGACGGACTCCCGGATAATATCCACAACGGGGACCGGGGCCTCGGGTGAGATGCGGGTCGCGTCGCCCCAGAGGTAGTGATCGAGCATGACGTCGCCGATGACGAGGATACGAAGGGCGGAGATTTTTTTGAGGAGGCCGGGCAGGGAGCGCATCGGGGCAGGGATATTTTTAGCTGGAACTCAGGGAATCAGGAATTGGGAGGAGTGGCCGACGGAATACACAGGCAACACGGAAAAATACGGGAAGATAAAGGAGCACGGTGAAAATCCGGAAATCAGGAGAGCGGAGTAAAGACGGGTCAGAGTTCCCAAGTATAGGGTGACTTGGAGAGAAGGTTGTAGCCGGTGGCGGTGACTTGGACGACGTCTTCGATGCGGCAGGCACCGAGGCCGGGATAATAGAGCCCCGGTTCCACGGTCACGACCGTGCCTCGGCGCAGCGGGGTGTCGTAGCGCGGGCTGAGGCCGGGTGCTTCGTGAACGGCGAGGCCGAGGCCGTGGCCGGTGCCGTGGAAAAAACCGGTGGAGCCCTTGGGCGAGTGCTTGGTCTCGTAGCCGCGCGCGGTGAAGGTGGCGACGACGGCTTCGTGCACGGTGCGACCGCCCACGCCGGCGCGGATGGTTTTGAGCGCGGCGAGTTGGGCGGCGCGGACGGCCGCGACCAAGGCGCGTTGGGCATCGGAGGCGGTGCCACGGAGAAAGGTGCGGGTCATGTCGCCGTGGTAGCCGGTGGCGGAGACGCGGGGAAAGACGTCAACGATGATGAGTTCGTCGGGTCGGAGCGGGCCGGAGCCGCGCTCGTGCGGGTCGCAGGCTTGGTCGCCGCCGGCGGCGATGGTGTTGGCGGAGACGGCGCCCGCGGCGAGGCAGGCAGACTCGATGGCGAATTTCAGTCGCTCGCTGGTGAGAGGTTTGCCCTCGAAGATGAGTGAGCGGCCCTTGATTTTGCTGGCGCGGAGGACGCGTTCGGCGGCGGCGATTCCGAGGGCACTGCAGCGGTTGCCCTCGCGCAGCGCGGTGATTTCGGCCGGAGTTTTGATTTCACGGTTGGGGAAGATCGGGCCGGTCGCGACGGTGAGATCGAGGCCGAGTTCGAAAAGCTTCTCGTAAACGCCGGCGGGAAAATCCTCCGGGACGGTGAAGGATTTCTGTTTCAGTTCGGTGGCGAGGAGGAAGATCACTTCGGCGGCGCCGGGCTTGCGCTGCGGCCAAACCTCGCGGGCTTTGGCCAAGTAGGGTTCGAGGGCGAGAACGCGGTCGAAGGCGGAGCGGCGCTTTACCCGGCCGAATTCAAGGGCGCCGACGACGGCGTATTTCTTGCCGTGAGCGGCGAACGCGATGAACGGGTCGGGCACGCCGACGCGGCCAAAGTAGAGGGCATCGGCGCTGCGCTCGGTGTCGGCGTAGAGGAGGGGCGGAGGTGTGGACGCCGATGATAAAAGTGACACGGTGAGAGAGGAGTTGAGTTGGGAGAAGCGGATGATTAGCCACAGGGCGCATGAAGAAGGCAAATCCGGTTTCGATGGTGTTGAGGGCCGCGACGGCCGCGTCCGCGCTGATTGTGGCCGGGTGTGGCAAGGCCGAGTCGGCGGGGACTAAAAACTCGGCGGGGGGCGTGGCGCAGGGTGCGGCGATGAAAAGTGCGACGGACTGGTTTTCGATTAAAGTCGGCGACAAGTTCCTGCGGATGCAGTTGGCGGTGCAGCCGAAAGAGCTGGAGCGGGGGCTGATGGAGCGTCGCGATTTGGGGACCGATGACGCGATGGTGTTTGTTTTTGGGCGGCCGCAGGGAATGAGCTTTTGGATGCGAAACACGCCGACGCCGTTGGACATCGCCTACTTCAGTCCGGAGGGCGTGCTGCTGGAATACTATCCGGCGTATCCGTTCGACGAGAAGCCGGTGCCCTCGCGGAGCCAACGGTTGCAGTTTGTCGTCGAGACGAACCAAGGTTGGTTCAAGGCGAACGGAGTGAAGCCGGGCGCTCGGCTGGAGATGAAGGCCTTGAGCGCGGCGTTGGCGGCGCGGGGATTCGACCCCCAGAACTACGGAATTGAGCGGTAAGCAGCAGGAGCGCGGGAAAAGGCGTGCGTCCGCAAGGGACGCCCGGACCTGGTCCGAAACGCCGCGGGTGCTACTTCGGCGCTTTCGGGATTTCGTTGTCGGTGCGTAGGACGAGGACGGGGACTTTGTTTTTCACCCAGACCTCGGCCTCCTTAAAGAATTTCGCTGGGACGTGCTCGAGGGCTTCGCCGACGGTTTTTGCGGGGTGGAGTCGGCCTTTTTTGGAGGCGTTGAAATCGTAGGCGCCGCGAAAGATGCGCTCTTGGGTGGTGGCGACGCTGTCTTCCTCGGGAATTTGGAGAATCCAGGCGACAAAATCGTGTTTCGGCAGGCGGTTTTCGGGGTCGCTGGCGAGCACGACGAACTGCTTTTTGACCGCCGGCGGTTTCTCTTCGTCGCCGGGGTCGGGCTGGGCGGCGAGGTTCATTTCCTCGATGACTTGGCGGAGGAGTTTTGGGTCGAGTTGGTTCTTTTTCAGAATCTCGGCGACCACGTTGACTTCGATTTTCGGCATAAGGAAAGGGGCGAAGGCAGGACTGCACACGAACGTGGATGAAAGTAAAGGGCGAGCGGGGTGGCGTCATCGGGATTGCAAGTTCACGGTCGGGTGCGGCAATAAACGAATGCCGATGAGTGAAGAATTTTTCGATGTGGTGGATGCGAACGATGTCGTGACCGGGCGCGCGGCGCGTCGGGAGGTTCACGCGCGGGGGCTCTGGCATCGAGCGGTGCATGTGCTGGTGTTTGACGCAGCGGGGCGGACCTTTTTGCAGAAACGGTCGATGACGAAGGACATGTCGCCGGGATGTTGGGATGCGGCGTGTTCGGGCCATTTGGACAGCGGCGAGGACTATGACGCGGCGGCGGTGCGAGAACTGGGCGAAGAGATCGGGGTGCGAGTGGGGCCGGGCGATCTGGTGCGGTGGCGGCGGGTGGAGGCGTGTGCGCGCACGGGCTGGGAGTTCCTCTGGGTTTACCGGTTGAAGCACGCCGGCCCGTTTGTGCTCCACCCGGAGGAAATCGAGCGCGGCGAATGGGTGGTGCCGGCGGAGTTGACCGCCCGGATGCGGGATAAGCCGGCCGAGTTTACGCCGGCGTTTCGATTGATCTGGGAGCAGATCGGCGCCGAGTCGGGCGGTTAATTGAAGGAAGGTCCGAGGCCGGTGATGCGCTTGCCGGAAACGCGGCCGGGGCCGTCGAATTCGCTGAGGCGTTTAATTTCGTCGAATTGCTTTTGCGTGATGAGCCGGCGAGGGACGCGCTTCTCGGCTTCGAAAATCAGACGCTCGCGATCTTCATCGGTCGGGTGATGCGGGAGCCACGAGGTGTTGTGCCCCTGGTGGCGGGTCCACTCGATGTTGCCGCCGTGGACGTCGACGTGAATTTGGAATTTTCCCTCAACGGGATCGCGGTGCCACCAGCCGAAAGTAACGCTCATGCGGGGATGTTCGAAGAAGCGGGGACTTCCGCGAGAGCAAACTCCGCGACGACGCGGCCCGGGTAAAATGAGCCGGAGCGGGACTCGATCTGGCGAATGGTGAGACGGCCGGGGGTGAGATCCACGGCTTGGGCGCCGAAAGGACGGCAGAGGGCGCCGGTGTTGATCACGGTGAGACCGGACGGGGCGGTCCAAACGAATGGGCGGTGCGTGTGGCCGATGAGCATGAAGCGGGCGGCGGGGCGATGGGCGGCGGCAATGCTGGCGGCGCGGTTCGGGGTCTCGCGCCAAGCGCGGATGATCTCGAAGCTGCGCCAAGGCGGCCAAACGGTGTCGGCGGCGAACTTTACGGCGTATTTGAGCGGGTTGGGTTCGGATTGGTGGCGTTGGGGGAGCGCAGCGCAGGCGGCGCGAAAGACCGCGAGTCGAGGGGCGAGTTGGGTCCGGTGTTCGACGGGCAGCGAGGCCAGCCCGTGGGTGATGTGGGCCTCGAGTGTGTCGGCGTCGCGACCCCACGGGACGATGTTGTCGAAAATAATGTCGCCGTGGGTGACGAACACTTGGCCGTCGCAGAGGTCGAGCGTGTCGAGGTCGGAAATATCCGGGTCGTGATTCCCGGTGACGAGGGTGACCTCGGGGGCGCAGGCGCCGAAGAAACGGCCGACCTCGGCGCGGGCACGGGTGGTGACTTGAGGGTGAGGGCCGGGGCGGGTGTCGAGGGTGTCGCCGTTGAGGATCAGCCGGCTGATGCCATCGAGGAGCGGACTCAGTTGATCGAGGCGGCGGAGTCGGCTGGAGCGGTCGCCGTAGTGGAGGTCGGAAAAGATGCGGATGAGGCCGGACACGATTGGCGGGGAGAAAAACGGGACGCGGAAACGGGGCAATGTTTTTGGGTGCAGCGGGCGAGTGGCGAGCGCGGTGGGTGTGCAAAGGTGCGGGCAGGCGGATTTTGGTGCTTCTCGGCTTGAGCAACGTGTTGGCGGCGGCGTCGGTCGCCGGGCCGGCGGATGAGATCGCGCGGATTTACGCCCAGGCCATCGGTGGGCCGTGCGCCACGCGTTGGGATAATCAAGCGCGGCGGGCAGGCGCGGTTTCGCGGCTTGCCAGAACTTAACCTGAGTTTGAGGCTCTCGAAATGGCTCTATTCGGTTCCCTTTCCACGGTGCGGGCTCAGCTAGCCCCCTCTGACAAATTCGCCACGGCCTTCGCGTATGTCGAAGCGTGTCTGCGCGCCGGTTCGTCGGAACGCGCGTTGCTTGACGGTCTCGCGGCCGAGCAGACGCAGCGGGTGGACTTGGGCGGCGGAGTGTTTGCGCTGGCGCAGGCGAGCATGACGTTGCCGGCGGGAGTGCCGACCGTCCCGAAGTGGGAGTCGCACACGACCTACACGGATGTGCAGGCGGTGATCGTGGGCGAGGAAATCATGGAGCTGACGGATGTGGGCAACCTCAAGGTCGCCGAGGATCTCCGGCCGGCCAAAGATGTGCTCTTTTATGAAGGCTTCGCGCGGCACACAACCTTGCGGGTCGCGGCGGGCGAGGTTGCGGTATTTTTCCCCGTGGATGGGCATCGTCCGTTGGTGGCGGCCGGTGCGCCGATGTTGGTGCGCAAGGTGGTCGTCAAGGTGCCGGTCGCGGCGTGAATTACCGTCATCATTATCACGCCGGTAATTTCGCCGATGTGATGAAGCACGCGGTGCTCGTCCCGCTGGTGCGCGCGCTGCAAAAAAAGGAAAAGGGTTTTCTGTATCTCGATACGCACGCTGGTCGCGGGAGCTACGATCTGGCGGTGGCGGCGATTGGGGACACGCACGCGCGTGTGCCGGAATGGCCGGAGGGCGTGGGGCGTTTGTGGAATCGACCGGCCGGGGAGTTGCCCGGCGGCGTCGCGGATTATATTGCGCTCGTGCGGGAGTATGATCGGCGGGAGAGCAACGCCACGCCCGAGCCGAGATTTTATCCGGGGTCGCCGGCGTTGGTGAACCTGATCGCGAGGCCGCAGGAGCGACTGGTGTTGTGCGAACGCCAACCGGCGGAGTGCGCGGCGTTGCGGGAGAAATTTCAGTTTACCGGCGGCGCACAGGTGCGAGAGGCGGACGGCTATGCTACGGTGCGGGCGGTGTTGCCGCCGTTGGAGAAACGGGCGCTGGTTCTGATCGATCCGCCGTTTGAGGCGCAGGATGAGTGGGCGCAAATCGTGGAGACGTTGCAGGACGGACTGAAGCGATTGCCGGGCGGAGTGTTTGCAGTGTGGTATCCCCTTACCGAGCGGGCGAAGGTGGATTTGTTTTTTGCGGAGCTGCGGGGGCTGGCGCTGCCGCCGACCTTGGCGGTGGAGTTGGTGGTGAATCCGCCGGCGGCAAAGATGGTGGGATGCGGGGTGTTGATCGTGAATCCGCCGTGGAAATTTGCGGACGAGGCGGCCGCGACGGTGGAGTATTTGGCCAAAGTGCTCGGGCAAGGCGCGGGGGCGCGCGGGGACCTGATCTGGTTGGCGCGGGAGACCTAGGGGACGTGCTCTTTTTTTGGGGGGCGATGCAGGCAGCGTCGAACCACCGGGTGGGGTGAGGGGACGCAAAAAAGCGGAGACCGGGGTCTCCGCTGACGCTGGGGGGATTTTCTCCTTGGGATCGGGTCCGGGATCAGCGCGAGCTGAGGGTTGAGACCGGGCTGGGTAAGCTCTTGAAGATCTCGGGGCTCACCCGGGGTAAGATGACTTTCAGAGGCGGGGCGCGGAAAATGGGACGATCCCACATGGCGTTGGAGCGCGCGACAAGCTCGACGACGACGGGACGATTTTCAAAAATTTCGGGCTGGGTGAAATGAGTGGGCAAAGGCATGGGAGTGGTCGGTTCGGTGTTGGCTTCAGGGTATAGACTTCGAAAGGCAAAAAATGTGCCGCACCTAAAGAAAAATATCGGTTTGGCGCGAAGAGTTCACAAATTGTTAAAAGCGCCCTTGCTCGCGCTGGGAGAATCTTCCAAGAAATCGGAGTCGGTGTTTCTTCACCCCTCGTCCCCAACCTCCTGTTAAATCCTATGAGTAATCAGAATGTAGATAACGCGCCCCTCGCTGCTAATGCGAAGCGCCTTCTTTGGGCCGGCTTTTGGGCCATCTTCGCGGCCGGCGTCGGTTTTGCGGTCCGTGGTGGTATTTTTGACAATTGGGGCAAAGAGTTCGGCTTCACAGCCACGCAACTCGGCGCCATCGGCGGTGCCGGCTTCACCGGATTTTGCTTCGGCATCATCATTGGTGGTCTGATCGTCGACAAGATCGGCTACAGCAAGCTGGTCTGGGCCGCGTTCGCGTTTCACGTCATCTCAGCGTTTGTGACCTTCGCGGCGTCAACGCCGGAGAACGCGTTCCAGATGCTGACGATCGGTATGTTCATCTTTGCGCTGGCGAACGGCGTCCTGGAAGCGGTCGCCAATCCGTTGGTCGCGACACTTTTCCCAAAACAGCGCACTCACTATCTGAATATCTTGCACGCCAGCTGGCCGGCAGGTTTGATCGCCGGCAGTGCGGTGGGTTGGATCCTGGACGACAAAATGCAGGTGGGTTGGAAGATCCAACTCGCCCTCTATCTCATCCCGACGTTGGCTTACGGCTTGATGTTCCTCGGCCAACATATGCCGAAGTCCGAGGCGGCCCAAAAGGGCGCGAAGTTCAGCGAGATGTTCAAGGATGTCGGCCTGCTCGGTGCCGCTGTAGCCTGCTATCTTTTGGCGAATTTCGCCTCGGGCCCGCTCGCGGCGCTGTTCGGGGTGGCGAGCTTCCCTGATTCTGTCGGCTACGCGGTGGCGGGTGTGCTGATGGTCGCCGTTGGGATCGTGACAAAGTTCTCCTTGGGCTCGGTGCTCCTCTTCTTCCTGTTTATCGCGCACGCCTTGATTGGTGCGGTGGAACTCGGGACTGACGGTTGGATTCAGAATATCACGGGCAATTTGTTCACGTCGGAGCAGGGCAAGTTCCTGTTCATTTGGACCTCGGTTATCATGTTCAGCCTGCGGTTCTCCGCTCATTGGATTGAGACCAAATTGAAGCTCTCGCCGATTGCGCTCTTGCTGGTGTGTTCCATCTTCGGCGTGGTAGGCCTGCAGCTCGCAAGCGTCATGCAGACCTTCACCATGGCTTTGGTCGCGCTGGGCATCTACGCCGTCGGTAAGACCTTTTTCTGGCCAACGATGCTGGCGGTCGTCGGTGATCGTTACCCGCGTTCGGGGGCGGTCGCGATGTCCGTCATGGGCGGTATCGGCATGATGTCGGCTGGTCTGATCGGTGGTCCCGGTTTGGGCTACAGCAAGGATCGGTATGCGGCCGAGACGTTGCAGAAGACCGATCCGGCGGCCTACGAGACCGTGAAGGCCGCTTCGCCTTCGAAGTTCTTCTTCTTGGAACCGGTCTACGCGATCGACGGCACGAAGCTGGCTGCGGCTAAGGAAGCAGTCGCGGCCAAGACCGCGACGCCTGCGCAACAGGCGATCTTCGCCGCTGACCAAAAGGGCGATCGTCTCACGCTAAAGGCCGACTCTTTCATTCCTGCGGCGATGGCGCTGATCTTTTTGGCCATAATGATCTATTTTAAGAGCATCGGTGGTTACCGAGTAGTTAAGATCGAGGAGCAGGACGCGAAGTCCTGATCTTGAAAAGCTTCGGGCTTGGGCTCGGAGTAGAAAAAAGGAGCGGGCATCACGCCCGCTCCTTTTTTGTGGCCCCACTGCAAGCGTCGGCCCGCCCGGAGGTCGCGATAGGTCGCAGTTAATCAAGCTCAGGCGACGCGCCGGAGCGGCGTTTCGGCCTCAGCGGTGGCCCGCTTCGGTAGGCGGACCGTGAGCACGCCAAGATTGGGCGACGGAGCCGGCGGCTGAGAATCGACGATTGCGAGCGGGCAACGGGCGCGAGACTCGCGAGCAAGCTCGCTCCCACATTGAAATCGCCGCAACTTGGACGGATGAAAGAGCCGCTGACCGACGCCACGACCACGATTCACGAGTTGAAAGGCCGCGTGCTGGAGTTTGCCCGCGAACGGGATTGGGAGCAGTTCCATGCGCCGAAGAATCTGAGCATGGCGCTCGCCGCTGAAGCGGGGGAGTTGATGGAGCACTTTTTGTGGAGCACGCCGGAGGCGTCCCGGGCGGTGATGAACGATCCCGTAAAGCGCGCCAAAATCGCGGAGGAATTGGCCGACGTCGTGATCTACGCCTTGGAGTTCGCCAACGTCACCGGGCTCGATGTGGCGGCGGCGATCGAGGCGAAAATGGCCGCGAATGGGGAAAAATATCCGGTGGCGAAGGCCAAAGGTCGGGCGGAAAAGTACACCGAGCTGTGAGGGGTTTTTGATTCAGGGTCTGGACGGAATCGGGAACCACGGGCTCGGTCGCCGATCGGCGTAAAGCGGCGATAAGCTTGTCACTGTCCAGGTGGTGGACCGGGCCCGCGGCTGGAGGGGGCTCGCCCTGCGGGCATGAAAAAGGCCGCGCTTGTGGCGCGGCCGAAAATCAAAGATCGGGGGATGATCCGTGACGATTCGCTCAGGCTTTGCCGCCGTAGCTGATGTAGTCGTCGAGATCGAGCAACTCGGCGAACGAGCGGATGTCGTCGCTGGCGGAATTGTTGCCCTTGATGACGCCGGCGATCCACTCGTGGCCTTCGGCGCTGCCGGGGCCGACTTGTTCAAGCCACGCGGACCAAGCGATGACCTCAAAGGCTTGGCGCTTGGTGTTGGCGTTAAGCCAAGTGAGAATTTCCAAGTCGGATTTGCCGCTCTTGATCTCCGCGAGCATCGCTTCCGCGCTTACGCCGGTGAAGGCGAAGAGTAGTTTGTCGATCGGGCAATCGTAGTGGTAGCTGGCGTTCTTGCCGTGCATCTCGGCGCGGGCCTTGTCGAGGAGGCGAGCGAGGTGGGCATAGCCGCCGATGCGAACGCGAATGCTGCGAGGCGGGTGGATGGTGAGGTCAGGAGCGCTGGAGTTGATCATGGGCGGGGAGTAATTGTGCGAATCTGCTTTCGTGCAAGCAGCCGTTTGATGAAATGGCGTTCTTTCGCCGCACCCGCATGAAATCCACCCGTGTCGTCCGGAATTACTACGTGCTCCCATGCTGTCTGCTGTTGCTCAACCTCTGCGTCGAGATCGTGAGTTATAAGGCAAAGATCTTGGATGATCCGTTCCTTCGGACCGGGGCGATCATGGGGATGGTGCTGTTTGGCGGCTCGCTGGTGGGGTTTGTGTTCGCGCCGTTGATCGGGCGGGCGGTGGCTTCGATGCAGCGCGGGAGCCGGCAAGGCGGCGGAGACCTGGGTGAGATTGTTTTCCTCCTGCTGCTGGGGGTGGTGGTTTTCTGGCTCTACTATCGCGTGTATATCATCGGGCCGGAGTCGGTGCTGCCGGCGGAGTGGCACAATTCGGTGATTACGAGAATTGTCCGGTGAAGAGGGCAATTTGCCCGCGAATCACGCGAATGAGCGCGAATCGAAGCGCGTTGAAAAAATGGGCGATGGGGCGCCACCGCGCGGACCGCTCGGAGAGCGGTCCCTACCCTTTACCCAGACCTATGCTTTTGGCCGGAAAGACTTCATGACCTCGGCGTTGGTCTCGAGGCGGGCGGCGCCGATGAGGTCGAGGCAGTAGGGGATCGCGGGGAACACGGCTTCAAAATTTTCGCGGATGGCCTTGGGGCGTCCCGGGAGATTTACGATGAGCGTGCGACCGCGGGTGCCGGCGAGTTGGCGCGAGAGGATCGCGGTGGGCACGTAGTTGAGCGAGGTTGCGCGCATGAGCTCGCCGAAGCCGGGGAGTTCTTTTTCGATGACAGCGCGGGTGGCTTCCGGGGTGACATCGCGCGGTGCGGGACCGGTGCCACCGGTGGTGACGATGAGCCCGCAACCGGAAACATCGGCCATGCGAATGAGCTCGGCGGAAATCACGCTTTGGTCGTCGGGGATGATTTTATAATCGAGGTCGAAGGCGGTCGTGAGCCACTCGCGGAGCAGCGCGACGCAGGCTTGGCCGGGCTCGTCGGAGTAGATGCCGGCGCTGGCGCGGTCGGAAATGTTGAGGACGCCGATTTTTGGAACGATCATAGAAAATTTTTAACCACGGATGGATACGAATGCACCCGGATAAAGCCGGGACTTCACGCGGGGGATGCGGGTGGTGCAGAAGGTGCGGAGGCGGAAAATTGGGCGATGATGCGCGCGGGAGTTTCGCCCTGTTCGCGGAGGGTGCGGAGGCTGAGAGCGTCGTGGCGTTTGGCGAGGCGCACGCCGGCGCCGTCCAGCATCAGCGGGGCGTGGAAAAATTGCGGAGCGGGAGTCTCGAGCGCGCGGAAGAGCAGGAGTTGGCGAAAGGTGCTTTTCACGAGGTCAGCTCCGCGAACGACTTCGGTGATCCGGAGAGCGGCGTCGTCCACGGCGCAGGCGAGTTGGTAGCTGGGCACGCCGTCTTTGCGCCAGACGAGAAAGTCGCCGAAGTCGCGGCCGGCGGTAGCGGATTGGGGGCCGAGGCAGTTGTCGTGAAACGTGAGGGTCTCGCCGGCAGGGACGCGGAGGCGCCAGTTGACGGCGAGCGCGTCGGAGAGCGGTGGGAGCGGGGCGTCGGCGGGCGGGCGGAATTGGGGCGGGTAGATCGGTTCATCATCGGGTGCGGGTGCGGCACCCTCGTGGGGCGCGCCGAGGGCATCGAGGACATCGCGGCGGGTGCGGGTGCAGGGGAAAATGGCGCCGGCGGCGTGGAGTTGGGCGAGAGCGGCGCGGTAGAGCGGGAGCCGCGTGCTTTGGTTGATGATTGGCTCGGTCCAGGTGAAGCCGAGCCAGCGCAGGTCTTCGAGCATGGCGGTGACGAAATCGAGGCGGAAGCGGATGGCGTCGAGGTCGTCGTTGCGGAGAAACAAAGTGCCGCTGGCGGCGCGGGCGCGCTCGGCCGCGAGCCAAAACGTGCGGGCATGGCCGAGGTGGAGGTGCCCGGTGGGAGAAGGCGCGAGGCGTCCGCGATAGGGCGCGAGTGCGCCGGGCGCGGAGTGCGCCGAGCTGAGAGTTGAAGGTTGAGCGTTGGGATTCGACAAAGGAGACGGGAGCAGTGCGGAGCTTTGGGTTTGATCTCTCAACGCTCAACTCTCAGCTCTCAACTTTTTAGCCATGACCAAACTTCTCTGCGTTTATTGCGCTTCCAGCGACCGGCTTGATCCCAAGTATTTTGCGGCCGCGGAGGAGTTGGGGGCGTTGCTGGTGAGTCAAGGGTGGGGGTTGGTTTATGGTGGGGGCAAGACGGGGTTGATGGGTGCGGTGGCGCGGGCGACCAAGGCGGCCGGCGGGAAAGTGGTGGGGATCATCCCGGAGTTCATGAAGGTGCGCGAGCTGGCTTTCGATGAGGCGGACGAACTCATTTCGGTGATCACGATGCGCGAGCGAAAGTTGCTCATGGAGACGCGGGCGGATGCGTTTGTGACGTTGCCGGGCGGCTTCGGCACGCTCGAGGAGATCATGGAGATCCTCACCCTGCGGCAGCTCGATGTGGTGCGGAAGCCGTGCGTGTTTTTGAACCAAGACGGGTTTTACGACGACCTCATCCGCCTCTTTGAGAAAATGCTCGCGGAGAAATTCTTCAAACCGGCGAACATGGATCTGTTTCGCGTGGCGCATACGGTCCCGGAGATATTTCCACAGATTGAGGCGGCAGGAGCGGTGAAGGCGGAGCTGAAGTGGTTTGAGACGAGGTAGGGTGGTGGGCGGAGATCTGAGGGCAGAGGAGGGAAGACGGAGGCCAAGGAGGTGGGCGGTTGCTGGGGTGCGTTGTGAATGAATCGGCTATTGAGGGTCGGCGGTTTGGGCGACGTCAGCGACGAGGGACCTGCCGGCGGTTTTCTTTATGAGGGCGAGGGTGCGTTGGCGGGAGGTGCGATCCGGGCTTTCCCCCGGTGACGGAACTGGCTTAGTCGGGCGAATGGAGCATGAACTGATTTTGGGATTGTTGCGGAGCCATGCGGCGCGGGTTACCGATGCGCACGAGGCGGCGATGGTGGCGGACACGATCAGTTTTGTCGAAAGGGAGCCGGGGTGCTTGTTGCGCGCCTGCGTGCCGGGGCATCTGACGGGATCGGCTTGGATCGTTGATGCGGCGCGGGAGCGGACTCTGCTCACCCATCATTTGAAATTGGAAAAGTGGCTGCAACTCGGCGGGCATGCGGATGGCGACGGGGATCTGCTCGCGGTCGCGCTGCGCGAAGGGAGCGAGGAAAGCGGACTCGCGCGGCTGCGGCCGGTGAGCGCGGAGATTTTTGACGTGGACCGGCACTGGATCCCGGCCCGAAAGACGGACCCGGCGCACTGGCACTACGATGTGCGTTTTATGATCGAGGCGGACCCGAGCGAGCCGCTGGTGCGCGCCGTGAATGAGTCGAAGGAACTCGCGTGGGTGCCGGTAAACGGGGTGACCGCGCTGAACCCGGAAGAGTCGATGGCGCGGATGGTGCGGAAGACGGTGGAGCGGGGGTGAAACAGTCCGCGGCGAGGGCGTCGCGGCGCCAGAAGCATCAGGACAGACCGCGCATCTGGCGGCGGGCGAGCCAAGGGTCGACTTTGGTGATGAGAAAACGGGCCCACGCACCGCGGAGGCGGGTGAGCCAGGTGCGGGTTTTCTTCCAATCGGAGTAAGTGATGGCGCGTGAGTGCTTGAGATCCTGGTCGAAGGCGGCGGCGGCTTCGGCCGCGAGGGCCGCGTCGCGCAGGTGGACGGTGAGTTCGTAATTGATGGCGAGGGAGCGCGCGTCGAGGTTCGCGGAGCCGACGAACAGGGTGTCGTCCACGAGCGCGAGCTTGGTGTGGAGAACCTGCGGTTGATATTCCCAGATGCGGATGCCGGCCTTAAGTAAGGCGCCGTAGAGAGAGCGCGCGGCCAGTTGGGCGAGGGGCACGTCGGTGGGGCCGGCGAGCAGGAGCTCGACCGTGCCGCCGCGGCGGGCGACGGCGCGCAGGGCGCGACGCAGGCGGAAGCTGGGCGCGAAGTAGGCCGAGGCGATGCGGACGTGGCGCGCGGATTTTAACAGCCGGAGCAGTTGGCGGCTGAATTCGTTGCGAACCAGGTGGGGGCCGCTGCAGAGCACGGGACCCACCTCTTCGATGCGGTGCCGCGGCGGATTATTCCGGCGGGGGATGCGACGGAGCAGCCACGGGCGAAGCTCATGGGCGGCAAACATCTCGTCGAAGGCCGTGACGAGCGGGCGGATGGTGGCGGGATCGGTGAGCTCGAGGCCGAGATCGCGCCAGCCGGAGGTGACGCCGTCGCCGTCGTATTCGGCGGCGATGTTGAAGCCGCCAGTGATCGCGGTGGCGTCGTCGACGATGAAAATTTTGCGATGATCCCGGATAGAAAAATGGCGGAGACTGATCGGGTTGAAAACCCGGACGGTGCCGCCGGCATTTTCAAGTTTTTGCCAGTAGCCCGAGGGCAAGGACGAGGAGCCGACCCCGTCGATGAGGACGTGGACTCGGACGCCGCGGGCGGCGGCGCGGGCGAACGCGGCCCGAAAACGGTGGGCAACGGGGTCGTTGCCCCAGATGTAGGTTTCGCAGCGGATGGAGGTTTGGGCGGCGCCGGTGAGCGCGAGGATCCGGGCGTAGGCGGCAGTGCCGGTCGGTAGCCAATGCGCGGCGGCGCGGGCGGAGCGGGAACGGGACGTGGAGGAGTCGCGGAGCACGGGCAAAGGAAACGGGAGCGTGGAGCGGGGTTGCGCTCGAAGGAAATCAAAAGGGTCGCAATCGGGCGCCGGAGGCGTCGGGCTGCGGGGTATTACAAATCTACCCGAAATTCCGTTGTGCGCCGGTTGCGGGCGTTGTTGCCACTTGGTGGTGGAATTGCGCGCGGGGGATGTAGTGGACGCGGCGTTGACGACCGAGCACGAAGGCGTGCGCTGCATGGATCAACGGGGCGACGGAGCGTGTGTGGCGCTGGATGCGGCGACCATGCTCTGCACGATCTATGAGACGCGGCCGCAGACGTGCCGGGACTTTAATCGAGGGGAGGCCCTGTGTCGGACGGTGTTGGCGCGGGCGGCGGCGAGGCGGGGGTAGGACCGTTTGGGTTGCGGCGTGATATTTTTGCGGGGGCGGGGCCCGTCGTTGGCGCCTGCGGGGGCGGACACGAGGACCGCCCCTTCGGTGCTGATCTGCGACCGGGCGGGTGGGAGATCGGTTGCCGGAGATCGGCGATGGGCGGTTGGGCAACCGACCGGCGGTCGGTTCTACAATCGGGTCATGGTCGGAGCGCGGGGTGGCGGGACTGGTCCGAGGGCTGAAATCGGGGCGCAAAAAAGGCGGGGACTTTTGGTCCCCGCCTTGGGTGCCGGCGAGCGGCACCCCTACCCGGAAAATTCCGGGCGATAATCGATCAGCGGCGCGAGCCGGAGCGATTAAGCGTGTAGGTGAACAGGATCGCCTGCTTTTCCCCGATGAGGCGATTGACGCGGAGGTATTCCTTGTCGAACAGGTTATTGATATTGAGCGCGAGGGTATGGTCGAAATTGCCCGTGCGGGGCAGTTTGTAGCGGGCACCGAGGCTCCAAAGGGTGAACGACGGGGTGCTCAGAGCATATTGGCGGGTGGAGCGGGTGACCGTGCGGACACCGGTCGCGGATGTGCTGTAAGTATCGCCGGAGTTGGGCGCCTCGGTGGGCGTGGGCGCGAGGTGGGAGACACTGACGTTGAAGGAGAAGTTGTTGAGCGCGCCGCCTTTGGGTTCATACTTCACGTAAACGCTGCCGTTTTGCGGGGAGATGCCGTTGACCCGGCGACCGATGGCAGCGGGATTCGCTTCGCCGAAGTCGGTGTAGACGGAATACACGTGGCCCCAGCTGCCGCCGGTGGAGACTTCATTGTTCACGCGGTAAGTGACATCGAGTTCATAACCACGGACGAGTTGATCGCCCTCGCGCTCGTTGACTTGGACAAAACTACCCGAACCGATCGGAGTCTCAATGAGGTTGGTGACGCTGACGTTGTAACGGTTGGCGTAGTAGCCACTGACCGTAAAGTTGAGGCGGTCCTCGAAGAAGGAGCCTTTGAAGCCGTAGTCGTAACCATCGGCGACCTCGGGTTTGAAGGTGGGATCGTAATGCTGGGCGGCGTTGTCGTTCTGGGAAACGAAGTAGCTCTCGCTGTAACTGCCGTAAACGCGCAGGTTGGGCGTAAGTTTGTAATTAAAGCCAAGGTTGGGCTTGGTGAGGTTGATCGTCTTGTCGATTATCGAGCCGGTGACATAAGGGATCGGTGCGGTCCCCGTCGGCGCGAAGCCGATGAAATCGCGATCGCGGAAACGAACCGAGTCGAAACGTAGCCCGGCGAAGGTGAGCAGGCGACCCTCCATGAAGGAGGATTGTTGGCGAAGCAGACCGCCGATGACGGTGATGCGGCGCTTCTGGTTGCGGGTCTTTTCGCCGATGGTGGGGTCGAGCGGCGCGGTGAAATAGTTGATCGGGCTGGTGGGGTTGAGGTTGGAATCAAGCGTCACGACGCGGCCCGATCCGGCGGCGTTCCAAGCGACGAGGTTGGGATGGCTCGGATTGGCGTAGGAGAGCGAAGGGTCCCAGCGGTAGTAGTCGTTGATATCGAGGGTGACCAGGGTCTTGTGCTCAACCTTGCCGCGATTGGTTTTGTATTGCGCGAGAAGGTCGGCCTGCAGGCCGCCGCCGTCTTCGATGATGCGGGTCGTGTTGGGGACGGCGCCGCGGGTGGACGTGACGGGAGGAACGATGCCGGTGGTGGCATTGGCCGGCGGGTTGATGTTAATGGTGCCCCAGCTGTTGTTTTGGTTATAGTCCCAGCGGCGGGCGAGGAAGTAGTTGGACGCGATGCGGGTGCTGAAGATATCGGTGAATTTTTTGTCGTAGACGGCGCCGTAGTTGGAGGAACCGCGGTCGAGCTGGCTGCGGGGTCCGTGGGCGTTGAAGCGGGCGAGATTCTTGGCGTAGCCGACGGCGACGTCGTCGGAGAGGTCGGTCGTGCGCTTTTGGTCGATGACCAGCGGGGCGGAACTGTTGGGTGAGTGCCGGATTTGCAGGAAGTATTCGGCGGACATGAAGAGGCTCGAGCCGTCGGGAAAGTCGTTTTTGACGGCGAGGTAGTATTCCTGGTTCCGGTTGCGGGCATACTCCATGTCGAACTCTTTTTGGAAATGGGAGGCCGTGAAAATGTAGTTGAGGCTGCCGAGCGCGGTGCGCGCCACGGGACCGGCGGTCTCCAGCGTGCCGCGCTGGGTGCCCTCGTTGCCGTAGTTGACCGAAAGCCGCTGACTCTCTTTTGCCCGGGGCTGTTTGGAGACCATGTTCATCATGCCGCCGGGAGAGGTGCGGCCATAGATGGCGGCGTTGTTGCCCTTGATGATTTCGATGCGGTCGACGTTGCTGGAACCATAGCGGCCGAGGCGGAAGAAGCCGTCGCGGAGCTGGGAGGTGGAACCGAAGCCTCGGAGGTTGAAGTTGCCGCCGACGTCGAGACCGGTGAAGCCGCCGACTTGGATCAGGTTGTCGGAGAACTCAAAAATACCGAAGTCCTCGAAGAATTCGCTGGTGAGAACGTTGACGGTGTAGGGGAGGTCGGCGATCTGCGTTTTCACGCGGCTGCCGGTCAGGGTTTCGGAGGCGGCGTAACCGCGATTGGGTTCTGCTTTGACGGTGAACTCCGAGAGTTTGACGGTCTCGGATTCGGCGTTCGTCGCGGGGGCGACGGGGGCGGTTTGGGCGACGGCGAGCGCGCTGAGCGCGATGAACGCGCTGCAGGCTTTTTTCAGGTAGGTTTTGGTGTTCATAAATACAAGGTTTGGGCGTTCACCGGTGGGGGTGTGACTTTACCGTGGGGGGAGGGCACACTAGAAGCTGGCGCCTCTCTGTCCACCTCTGAGATGGGATTTTTCGCCCTAGGAGGCAGTCACGCGACGACCGTGCGGCCGAGCGACGAGGCGGAGAGCAAGGGGCTGTCCGAGCGGCAGCGGCTTCGAATCCAAAAATTCAGCGGCGACCGCCGGGGAAGAGAAAGCCGTCGTAGCCGCCGTTTACGCCAAAAAACCCGTCGTGCGACCGTTGGAACCCACGGCCGCCGGCGATCCCTTCGCGCGCATGGAATATTTCCGCGAACTCCGCACCCAGCGGGTTCCGGCGGGAGGTGGAAAGGTCGGGAGCGGATGCGTAATCGGAACAACTGAGGAGGCAGATCACGGCGCGGCGAGAAATACGCCGACGTAGTCGCGGGACCAGAACGGGTCTTCTCGCCAGCCCTGGACGCGGGGGGATTTGAGCCAGTTTTTCGTGTTGAAATAAAGCGGAGCGATCGGCGCGACTTCGAGCAGGAGGGCTTCGGCTGCGCCCGCTGCGAGTTTGGGCGGAGTGACTAGAGGACGTGGGGCGAAGAGTGCGTCGTAGCGGGGATCGGACCAGCGGGGGTAGTTGCCGGGGGCACCGGTGGTGAAATTCTCAAGGGACGGGGCAGGGTCGGCCAAGTCGGGAATCTCGGTGATGAAGCCGATGTCGTAGTCGCCGGTGCGAAGGGCGGAGAGGTGGACTTTGGCGTCGCGGAGCGCGATGGCGACGTCGATCCCGAGCGTGGTTTTCCACATGGCTTGGATCGCCTCAAGCACGGGGGTCTGCGACCAACCGGTCAGTTCAAGGCGGGGGAAGTCTTTACCTGCGGGAAAGCCGGCGGCGGCGAGGAGGGCGGCGGCGGTTTCGATGGACCCGGAATTGGAGTTCGGAGAGGCCGCCCGGAGATCGGGCTCCGCCCGGAGGGACGGAGGGAGAAAGGTGAGGGTGGGGTGTTGGCCGCCGCGAAGGACGAGGGTGGTGATTTTTTCGCGGTCGATGGCTAGGCTCAGGGCGCGGCGGACACGGGGGTCGTCGAGGGGCGGGCGGCGGGTGTTGAAGGTGAGGTAGCGGGTCTCGGCGAGGGGGGTTTGGAAAATCTCGTCGCGGCGGTCGCGGGTGTAGGTTTCAAGTTTCGAGATCGGGACGGCCATCGTGACATCGACTTGGCCGGCGCGGTAGGCGCGTTCTTCGGTGTCGCCGCTGTCGAAGCGGAGGAACTGGATTTCGTCGAGACGCACGGCGGCGGCGGCGCGGTAAACGGGATTTTTTCTGACGACGATGCGTTGCTGTTGGCGCCACTCGGCAAGGGTGAACGGGCCGTTGCCGACGTGGTGGGCGGGCTGGGTCCAATTGCGGCCGTGTTTGGAGACCGTGGCGGGGTGGACGGGAATCCACGCGCCGCTGGCGACGTAGAGCAGGAAGGCGGGCGTAGGGCGCTCGAGCGTGACGATGAGTTTTTGGGGATCGGGCGCGGCGAAACCGACGGAGGAAAAGTCGGTCAGAGTGCCGGCGGAGAAGGCGCGGGCATTTTTGACGGGGTAGAAAAGTTCGGCTTTGGGCGCGGCGATCGCGGGCGTGAGGAGGCGGCGGTAGGAGGCGATGAAGTCGGAGGAGGTGACGCGATCGCCGTTGGACCAGCGGGCCTCTAGGCGGAGGTGAAACGTGTAGGTGAGTGCGTCGGGGGCGATTTCCCAGCGGGCGGCGGCGGCGGGCTGCGGGGTGCGGCCGTCGGGGCCGGCGGTGACGAGGCCTTCGCCGAGCGCGCGGATGATGAAGAATTCGTCGGGGAGGGTGGCGGTGGCGGGGTCGAGATCGGCGGGCTCGTTGCGTTGGCTGAGCCGGAGGATTTGGGGTGCGGTGTCGCCGGAGGGTGCGGGATTTTTTTTGGCGCAGGCGGGGAGGAAAAAGACGCAGAGGAGGGCTGCGAAAAGCGCGAAAGGGCCGGAGAGCCGAAGGCGGGAGCTCGCAGCGGCGGGCGGGAGGAAGGGTGGCATGGGCGAAAGGGCGGAGGGCGGGTCGGAGAGTGGCATGGGCGAAAGCGCGGGGGCGGGTCGGAGACCCTGCCCTACTTTTCGAGGGAGACGTAGCGGTAGTCGGTGTGGTCCATCGGCGTGGGTTGCCAGCCTTTCACGGCAGGATGCAGCAGGTAGACGTGGGTGTTGAAATAAATCGGGATGATCGGCG
Source organism: Opitutus sp. GAS368 (assembly GCA_945869845.1). Taxonomy (GTDB): domain Bacteria; phylum Verrucomicrobiota; class Verrucomicrobiia; order Opitutales; family Opitutaceae; genus Tous-C4FEB. Next base: position 20,062 of record CAMBRG010000041.1, read on the forward strand.
CGGCATCGAGGACGAGGGCTTCGGATTCGGCGAGGACGGCGGCGCGGGCTTTGGGGTCGGCAATCGTGAGCGCGCGGGTGGCGAGGGCATCGTAGGCCGGGTCTTTCCAGCCGGTGTGGTTGTTGCCGGAATCGCTCAGCCACATGTCGAGGAAGGTCGTGGCGTCGAGGTAATCGGCGGTCCAGCTGCCGAGGAGGACTTGGTAGTCACCGGCGCGGCGGTTGGCGAAGACGACCTTGAATTCCTGGTTCACGAGGCGGATGTCCACGCCGAGGTCGCGGCGCCACATCTGTTGGATGGCCTCGGCGACTAGGCGCAGAATCTCGGAGTTGTTGTAAAGGATCTCGATGGGCGGGAGGCCGGCACCGCCGGGAAAGCCGGCGTCGGCGAGGAGTTGGCGGGCGGCGGCGAGGTCGTAGGCGCGGCGCGCGGGCGGCGTGTAGCCTTGGAGGAGCGGCGGGACGAAGGTGGGCGCAGGCTGGCGGCCGCCGGGGAGAATCTTTGCGGCGAGGGTGTCGCGGTCGACGGCGAGCGCGAGGGCGCGGCGGACGCGAGGATCGGTGAACGGGGCTTTGCGGACGTTAAGCCGGAAAAAATAGGTCTCGAGAATGGGATCGATGCGCAGAGCGGGGGATTGCTCGCGTTGGAGCGGGAGGACTTTGGAAAGCGGGAGCGCCCAAGTGGCGTGGAGCTGGCCGGCGCGGTAGGCCCGCTCTTCGGCGTCGATGCTGTCGGTGGGAAAGAAGCGGACGCCATTGAGGCGGACGCGGGCGCGATCCCAGTAAGTGGGCGATTTTTCGACGACGAGGTGTTGTTGCGGGATCCATTCCTTTAACATGAAAGGACCGCTCGTGACGATGCGGCCGGGCCGGGTCCAAGCGGTGCCGCGGCGTAGCGGGTCGCCGTGGTTCGCGATGGAGCGGACGTGGATGGGGCGCCACGGAGAGTTGAGGAGAATCTGGAGGAAGTAAGGTGTGGGGTGATTGAGGGTGACGATGAGCGTGCGGGCATCCGGCGCGGCGAGCCCGACGGCGGAAAAATCGGTGGTGCGGCCCTTGTTGAACGCCTCGGCGCCGCGGAGGACGTAGAAGAGGTAGGCGTAGTCGGCGGCCAGACTGGGCGAGAGCATCCGGCGCCACGCATCGATGCAGTCTTGGGCGGTGATGGGGTCGTGGTTGGACCACTTCGCGTCGGCGCGGAGGTGGAACGTGTAGGTGAGGCCGTTCGGGGAAATCTCCCAGCGCTCGGCGAGGGCGGGGACGGGGGCGAGGGTGGCGGGGTCGTAGCTGACGAGGGGATCGAAGAGGGATTGGATGATCTTCGCCTCGCCGAGACCGGTTACGATGTGCGGGTCAAGGTCGGAAGGTTCGGAGCCGACGCTGAGGTGAAGCACGCCCTCGCGGTTGCCGCGTTCGACGGCGGTCTCGCGTTTGCCGCAACCGGTGAAGGTGAGGAGGGCGCCCACGAAACACACGAACGACACGAAACGGGTGGGCGTGGTGAAACGGGTGATGCAAAGACACGGGCGGGAAGCCCGTGCCACTGGAGCAGGAGAGATGTTCATGGACGGGAAATGAGGCAGACGGCGTGGGCGGCGATGGCTAGGCCCCGACCGATTTCGTCGATGCCCTCGTTGGTGGTGGCTTTTAGGCCGATGCAATCGACGGGGAGGCCGGTGGAGGCGGCGAGGGCAGCTTTCATCGCGGCGAGGTGCGGGGCGATTTTTGGTTTTTCCGCGATGAGGGAGGCGTCGATGTTGACGAGGGAAAATTGGCGGGAGGCGAGTTCGGCGACGACGCGGCGGAGGAGGACTTGGGAGTCGATGTTGCGGAGGGCCGGATCGGTGTTGGGGAAAAAGTGGCCGATGTCGGGAAGGGCGGCGGCGCCGAGCAGGGCGTCGCAGATGGCGTGGGTGAGGCAGTCGGCGTCGGAGTGGCCCTCGAGGCCGTAGTCGGTCGCGAAGCGCACGCCGCCGAGGACGAGCGGGCGGCCGGGGACGAGGCGGTGGATATCGTAGCCGTGGCCGATGCGGAGCTGGGTCATCGCAGAGGAGTCACCACGAAATCCACGAAACACACGAAAAAAATACAGGGAAAGGCGGAGGGAGAGTTGCCCACGGAACACACGGATGACACGGAAAAATCGGAAGACCTTAGATCGGGGTGCCCGGTGGGAAAGGGGCGGAAGAGTCGGAGGAAGCAGGGACCGGGGCGGCGCGAGTCAGGAGGAACTCGAGGTAGGCGAGGTCAGCGGGCGTGGTGAGCTTGGGGTTGGGCTCGGAATTTTCGAGGAGGGCGATGGGGTGGTCGAGGCCCTCGACGGCTTGGGCATCGTCGGTGATGCGGAGCTTTTTCTTAGCGACGCGGGCGTAAGCGCGGTCGATGAGTTCGCGGGAGAAGACCTGGGGAGTTTCCATGGCCCAGAGGCGATCGCGGTCGAGGGTCTTGAGGTGGGCGGTGGCGCGGTGCTTTTTGATGGTGTCGGTCACGCGATGGGCGAGAACCACGGCGCTCTCGCGGCGAACGATTTTGTAAAGTGCGACGAGTTGCTCGGCGCTCACCAACGGGCGCGCACAGTCATGGATGAAGACGTGGGCGATATCGGCCGGGAGTGCGGCGAGGGCGGCGGCGACGGAGTCTTGGCGCTCGGCTCCGCCCTGGATGAGGACGCAAGGCGTGGGCGCATGCGCGGAGAGCGTGAGCATCTGGCGTTGGTCGCGGTAAACGACGACATAGAAATCGGCGACTCCGCTGGCGGCGAAAGCGGCGGCGCTGTGGGCGAAGACGGGCCGGCCCGCGAGGGGCGCGAGGATTTTATCGGCGACCGCGCCGGACATGCGCGTGCTGCTGCCGGCGGCGAGGAGGATGGCGGCGGTTCGGCTCATGGCTGGAAGGGGGAGAGCTGAGAGTTGAGGGCTGAGAGCTGAGAGGTCGGAAACGGAATTCCGAATGCGCGGTCGTTTAGCGGGCGGCCAGTTCGGCGAGGATGGCGCGGGCGGCGGCGACGGGGTCGGGGGCTTTGAAAATGGGGCGGCCGACCACGATGTGGGTGGCGCCGGCGCGGGCGGCTTCGCCGGGAGTCATGATGCGGCTCTGGTCGCCGGCGTCGGCGCCGCGGGGTCGGATGCCGGGGGTGACGAGGGCAACATCGGCCGGGAGCACGGCGCGGAGAGGCGCGAGTTCAAGAGGCGAGCACACCAGGCCGCGGAGGCCGGAGTCGATGGCGAGGCGCCCGAGGCGGACGACTTGGTCGGCGGGCGGGGCGGCGACGCCGGTCTCGGCGAGGCCCTCGGCGCTCATCGAGGTGAGGACGGTGACGCCGAGAAGAAGGAGGTGGGGGGCGTGCTGTTGTTGGGCTTTGACGGCCCACTGCATCATCTCGCGGCCGCCGGAGGTATGCAGCGTGAGCATCTTGATCGGGAGCGGTGCGACGGATTCTACGGCTTTGGCGACGGTGTTGGGGATGTCGTGGAGCTTGAGGTCGAGGAAGACATCGAAACCGAGGTCGGCGATTTCGCGCACGCAGTCGGGACCGCAGGCGGTGAACATTTCGAGGCCGACCTTGACCCAGCGGACGGTGCCCTGGAGTTGGCGGAGGGCGGGGGCGACGGTGCGCGGGGATTGGGCGTCGAGGACGAGAATGAGATCGGTGGCCATCGTTGGACGGGAGAGTGAGGGAGAGTCGGGGGATAAATCAAAAGCCAAAAAATGCGGCTGGCCCGAGGCGGGGGTGGCGGTGTTTGGTAGGCGGGTGCGCGCCATCGAGATTTTTGCCCCGGCTAAACTGAACCTGTTTCTCGCGATCACGGGACGGCGGGCGGATGGATTTCATGATTTGGTCTCGGTGGCGGCGACGCTGGATTTTGGCGATACGCTGCGGGCGGAGGTGCGGGAGCGGGAGGTAGGCGGCGGCGAATGGAAGTTACATTGTGATGACGCGACGGTGCCGACCGACGAGACGAATTTAGTGGTGAAGGCGGCGCGAGCCTTTGCGGCGGTGACGGGCTGGCCGGGAAAAGGTATGGGCGTAGATTTTTCGCTGATGAAACGGGTGCCGATGGGCGCGGGGCTGGGGGGCGGGAGCAGTGATGCGGTGGCGGCGTTGCGAGCGCTGAATGCGCTGTCGGGCTTGGCGCTGGGAGCGGCTGAACTGGCGAAAATGGCCGCGGGACTCGGCTCGGATTGCGCGCTTTTTTTGCACGACGGGCCGGTGGTGATGCGGGGGCGCGGAGAGCGGATCGAGGTTTTGCCGACCGGTGCGAGCACGCGGTTGCGGGGGCGGCGGGCATTGGTGTTTAAGCCGGGTTGCGGGATCGCGACTCCGTGGGCGTATGGGCGGATGGCGAGTAAAGCGCCGTCGGGTTATCTGCTGGCGGCCGAGGCGGAAGCGCGTTTGGCCGCATGGATCGGCGGCGACGGCGCGGCGGAAGCGTTGCTTTTTAACAACATGGAGTCGGTGGCGTTTGAGAAATTTGTGGCGCTGCCGACGTTGCTGGAGCAGTTGCGCGATGAGTTCGGTTTGGTCGCGCGGATGAGCGGAAGCGGGAGCGCGTGTTTCGCGTTTTTGCCCGACGGAATGGACGCGGCCGTGATCGGCCAGACGGTGCGGGCGGCATGGGGGCCGACGAGTTTCGTGGTCGAGGCAAAGTTGCGGTGAAAGAGCATTGACCGTGCTCGGCCGGAAAGCGTTATCAATCCGAGTCGCGCGGCTCACCCCCCGCCTGCTGCGCTCACTTTAATGGCCACGGAACCACGCACCAAAAAGGAAGTCATCGTGCAAGGCATCGCCGCCTCGCAGGGAATCGCCTATGGCACCGTGTTCGTGTATCTGCAGAGCGATGTCGAGGTGCCGTGTTACCAAGTCGATGCGGACAAGCGGATCGAGGAAGTTTCGCGATTCGACAAAGCGCTGCTAACGACGCGGCAGCAGATTTCGAAGATCCAAGACGAGGTGGAGAAAAACTTGGGCAAGAATGAGGCGCTGATTTTCGATGCGCATCTGCTGGTGCTCGAGGATCAGGCGTTGATCGGCGAGACCATCCGCGAGTTCGAGGCGACGGGGAGCAATATTGAGACCTGCTTCAACAAGATTTCGGCGCGTTACATCCAGGCGTTTTCGGAGATCGACGACGAGTATCTGCGGGAGCGCGCCGGGGACATCCGCGATGTGGCGCAGCGCGTGTTGCAAAACATGTTGGGGCAGGCCGAGAACAGCCTGAGCCGGTTGGCGGAGAAGCGGATCGTGGTCGCGAACGACCTTTCGCCGTCGGACTCGGCGAGCATTGACCGGAGCGCGGCGCTAGGGATCGTGACGGACTCGGGCAGCAAGACGAGCCACGCGGTGATCGTCGCCAGGTCCATGAAAGTCCCGGCGGTGGTGGGCGTCCGTAATCTCACGCAGCGGGTGAAGACCGGCGATTGGGT
>CAMBRG010000042.1 GCA_945869845.1 Opitutus sp. GAS368
TAAAATCACCGCCACCGCCTACGCGAACACCGTCATTCGTTCCCGCAAACGGCTCACCTACAAACAGGCCTACGCCTTCCTCTTTACCGACGACCTTGCGAAAATCCGTGCTCTGCCGCTCCCAGCCAAACACCAGACCGGCTCCACCGGCCGTGCCTTGCGTGAGTTGACCGACGCCGAGCTAACCGACCTGCAGACGTGGATTCGTGCCCTCTGGAAAATCGCGAGCCAGCTCCGCAGCGATCGCATGGCCCACGGCAGCCTCGATCTCGACATGCCCGAGACCAAAATCTTCGTCGACAAAGACGGCTACGCCGATCGCCTCGAAAAAATCGAGCACGACGAGAGTCACCAGCTCATCGAAGAGTTCATGCTCGCCGCCAACGAGGCCGTGGCCCGCCTCACGCGCCTTCAGAAATTCCCCTCACTCTACCGCGTTCACGACGATCCCGACGCCGAGCGGCTCGGCGAATTCCGCGAACTGCTCGGCACGTTCAAAATCATCGTGGGCGACCTTTCGCAGCGCAAAGAGGTCACCAAGCTCCTGAAGATTTTGGCCGAGCATCCCCAAGGCTATACCCTTCGCACCCAGCTGCTGCGCAGCCTGCAAAAAGCGGTCTACCGCCACACGGCCGACGGGCACTACGGGCTCAACAAAAAAGACTACAGCCACTTCACCTCACCCATCCGCCGCTACGCCGACCTCATCGTCCACCGCGTGCTACAACATTATCTTGTGAAGCACGAGGGCTACGCGCCTCAAGGAGCTGATGCGATGCACAGCGCCGCCGGGATGCAGGCCCTCGGTGAACAGATCAGTGCCACCGAACAAAACTCGCAACAGGCCGAGCGCGAAAGCGTGAAGATCAAGATCCTTGAGTTCTTCGAGCGCGAACTCGACCGCACGCCCCGCACCCGCTTCGCGGCCGTCATCACCGACGTCCGCCGTAACGGCTTTTTCGTCGAACTGCTTGAGTCCATGACCTTCGGCTTCATCTCGGCCGATGCCCTCGGCGAGGATTTCTATTCCTTCGACGAGTCGACCCACACGCTCAGCGGTCGGCGCTCGAAGAAGCGCTACACGCTTAACGCCCGGCTCGACGTGGTGGTGGCCAAAGTAGACCGCTTTAAACGCCTGATCGACTTCAGCCCCGCCGATTGAGGACGAGCCCGTGGTTACCCCACGGGCTTTTCGATCGCGCCGAGAGCCCTTGCGACACCGGATTTTAACCGCGCGCCGCTTGCCTCCTTTCGTTTCCACCATCCGCTTGCCACCGCCGCACTATGACTTCCGTCGAATTTGCCACCGCCTTCCGAGCCGTTTACGATCGTGCTTCCGCCCGTTATGCCCGCGGCGGAGCGGCCGCCGCCAACCTGCTGGACGCGGCTGACGTCGCCTTCTTGACCAGCCAAGGCATCACCGCCCAACACGTTTTTGACTACGTTGAAGACCTTGCGAACTACGGTGCGCCTGACTTCGCCACCGCCCACGCGATCGAACTCGTGCGCCGGGACTATTTTCTCAACGAGCAAAAAGGCCGTCCGTCCACCGTCGTCTTGGACCCCGCTAGCCTCCCGGCCAAGACCGCCACGGTGCACGGGATCACTTGGCTGCCCCGACTCATCCCGAAGGCCCGCGCCAAACTGCGCGGCGAGCTCCCGGCGTCGATGACGTTCTGCTGCGGCGGCGACCGGGATTTTTTCAAGAAACACGCTATCACCGCGGCCGAGTTTCTCTCCATCGTTGGCTCGCACGCCACCGACGACGGCACCATCGCGACCGAGATCGTGCGTCGCTCCGGCAAAACGTAATGGGCCCCGCGGGGCCGAATCGCGGTCAGACTTCCTCGAGCGCCATTGTCGCGTCGCCGAACTTCGGCAACCGCACCTCCATCTTGTCCATCATTGAAAGGTAAAGGCGGCACATTTGGCGGTCAGGTTTGCCGGTGTAGTCGAGGATCCGTCCGCCTTTGATCCGCCCGCCACCCCCGCCCAACAACACCACAGGTAACTGCCGGGCCTCATGATTGCCGGTCAGCATGGACGAGCAGAAAAGCAGCATGGAGTTGTCGAGCAGGGTGCGCGGGCCCTCGTTGATCGCGTCCAGCTTCCGCGCGATGTAGGCCACCTGCTCAGTGAAAAATTGGTTAACCTTTAGCCAGTCGGCCGAGTCAGAGTGCGACAACAGGTGGTGGATCATGTAATCCACCCCAAGATTGGGAAAGCGCAGCGACGAATGATCGTTGTTCAGCTTGAGCGATGTGATTCGCGTCGCGTCGGTTTGGAAACCAAGCACGAGAAGGTCTGCCATCAGGCGCATGTGTTCGCCGATATCCTGCGGGATTCCGTCGGCCGGACGCGGCATATCGGGTTTCTCGAGCGTGGGTCGCCAGCCTTGGAGCTCGCCCTTCTTGCCCGCATTATCGATGCGCCGCTCGACGTCGCGCACCGAGTGCAGGTATTCGTCGAGTTTGTGTTGATCCGAACGGCTGAGCCGTCGACGCAGTCCGCCCGCATCGTCCAGGACCGCATCGAGCACGCTTTGGTCGCCCCGCTGGACTTCGTCTTTAAAGAGGCGGTCAAAGGCGAGCGCTGGATAAATTTCTAGCGGCGTCGGGGTGGTCGGAGAGCTCCATGAGATGTGCGAGCTATAGAGCATCGAATAATTTTTATGCACCGACGGATTGGATTTCTCACAACCGAGCACGAGGCTCGGTACCTTCGTCGAATGGCCGTAGCGCTGCGCCAACAGTTGGTCGATACTCGTGCCCGAACGAATCTCGCCGCCCGCAGCCAACGGCGCACCCGAGAGCAGATTCCCCGTCTGTGAACTGTGGATGTTCCCCTTCAGGGCCTGCTCGTTGTACAGGCCCCGAACGAAGAGCATCTTCTTCCGGTGGGCCGCCAGCGGAGCCAACACTTGGCCCAACTCCATTTGCTCACCCGTGCCCTTGGCCCACCACTCCTTACTGTGAAACCCATTGCCGGAAAACAGCACCGCCAGCCGCACCGGCGCCTCGCTCGACGGACTCCGCCCACGCGGCTCGTCGCCCCAGACATTGAACGACTCCATCCAAGGCAGCGCCATCGTAACACCGACGCCGCGCAAAAAGGTTCGCCGTGACAGGTGGTGGGTTTTCATCGGTTTGAATCGTTGGGGTTACTCTTCGAAATTCGTCTCACGGCCGCGGATTTCACGGAATTGCCGGCTCCGGACGATCACATCGATCGCCTCGTTGATCCGATAACCGCCGCCCTCCAACTTCGCCTTCATCTCATCCAAGAGCGGTGCGTCGGAAAGCAACACCGCTCGGCCCAAAGCGTAGCCGAGCAATTTGCGATTGAACTGGTTCAGAAACGCAGCGCGCCGGGTCGTCAGCAAATAGTCCCGTAAACCGGTGATACCTTCGATTTCCGTGCCATCGGCGACGTTCGCCTTCGCGTCGATCGGGCGCCCGCCCAGATCAACGTCCCGCCGACGACCGATGGCGTCGAATTGCTCCAGAGAAAATCCATAAGCGTCGATGCGCGAATGGCAGCTCGCGCAGCGGGGATCGGAGGTATGCTTCTCGGTCAACTGACGCACGGTGAGCGTCTCCGTCGTCTCATCTTGGGGTAACAACGGCACATCTTTCGGGGGTCGCGGTAGCTTGTCGCCTAGCAACGCTTCCGCCACCCAGTTGCCGCGTAGAATCGGACTCGTACGCGACGCACCGGACTGTTTCGAAAGCGTGGTCGCCTGACCCAAAATACCGCCGCGTGAAAACGCTTTCATTCCGTCCACGCGTCGCCACGCCTCACCGGTTATATGCGGGATCCCGTAATGCACCGCCAACGCTTCATTTAAAAAGGTATGATCCGCGTCCAAAATCGAGAGCACGGAGCGGTTGCCCTGAAACAGATCCGCGAAGAAGCGAACCGACTCTTCATACATCTCACCCCGCAACCCAGCGAACGTCGGGAAATGCCGCTCGCTCTTTTCATCGAGGGTATCGAAGTCGCGAATGTGCAGCCATTGGCAGGCAAACTCGATGGCCAGCCGCCGGGCTCGGTCGTCCGACGTGAGCCGACGGGCGTGCGCGGCGAGCACATCGGGCTCTCGCAACCGGCCCGCGGCAGCTGCCGTCAAAAGTGGGGCATCGGGCGTGGAGGAGGTGAGAAAGTAGCTGAGCCGCGTGGCGAGCTCCCAGTCGTTGAGCGTCACCTGCGCCAGTGCCGGTCCGGGTGTTTCGCTCCGATACAAAAAATGCGGCGAGATGAAGACTCGCGCCAAAACAAGCCGCAGCGCCTCTTCATGGGGCAGTTCTTTCCCGCGCAGCGCTTGGTAAAGGTGGCGAAAACCCTCGCCCTCGGAGGCAGTCAGCGGGCGACGGTAAGCGCGCGCGGCGAACTCCAAGAGCGCGTTCACCTGCCGAGGCTCGCTGGCCACCAGCTGCCGGCGAAACTCCGCCGCCCGTTCGTCAATCGGCTTTCGCAGCGGCTCAAACGCGCCGGGATCGCCGTCTTGCGTAGCGTACTGCCAAAGCTGCTCAAACGCATCGACGAGCGTCAGCGCATCTTGGCTCACGAAACGCAACTGCGCCCAAAGCCGGTCGAGGCGCTCGCGCCGAGTATCGTCGAGCATCAGTCGCACTAAGGGTTCATCCTCCCGGTGAAAAAGCGTGAGGGTCACCGCTTCGTCCACCGGCACGATCTTTTGATAACATAGCGCGGCGGGAAAAAATTGGCGGAACGCATCGAAGCCGGCCTCGTAACGCGCCCGCGCGCGGCTACCATCCTGCACGATGATCGGGGCCGAGTGCGCCAGTCTGCGATTGTCGGCCGGCCAAGCCCCCAAGGCACCCTTCTCCACAAAGGTCGTCGCCCATCGGCCGGTTAAAGACTCGGGTTTTACCGTGAGCACTCGCATCTGCACACTGCCATCAGTCCCCGCCGCCGGGTCCAACGTGCCGTTCGTCACAAACTCAGCGCCGGCCGCAAGTTCACCCGGCAAACGGATTTCGATCACCGCTGGCGCCGGCATCGCCAGACTCCCTGCGTCCACCGCCGCACCCCCTTGGACCGGCCGACCAAAGCTCGCTCCATCCAGTCCCCACGATGTGTCCCACCCACCCTTGCCCGACGAGTTGACTCTAACCTTCGTCGAAAACAGCGGACCGCCAAACGCCGAAAGCTCCCGGTAAAGTTTCGCCGGTGGATTCTCCACCGTCTTTGGGCTTTTGGGCTCAAGCGCCGCCAAGCTGACCGGCGCGGGGACTTCCCAAGGCGGCGGCGGGCCAGTCAGCAAGGATTGGATTTCTCGCGCCAACCGGTGCTTGACCGTGAAATCCGCCGCGGTCTGCCACTGGGCCAACAGCGACTGCGCTGGGATCGTCCTTTCACCGGCATTCACCGCCACTTCCGGCTGGGTGTAGAACTGCCAAACGGCCGATCGGCCGAAACGATCCGCCCGCGGATTTCCAGCCCCGATGTCCCCGGCAACCTCGCTCGCGCAGTCCCAAACTCGGCCCATGGCCCCCATGCTGGTGAGCTTGAAATTCACCGCGGTCAAATCGCAGCCCGCCTCGCCGCGACTTCCGATCAATAACGAAACCAAATCGCCCGGACGCAGCGCCACATTCTCGAGCGGTTCGATTTTCGCGACACTGCGGCCATAAGTGAGGGTGCCGGTTCCGAGCACGTTTCGCGTTAAGCCGCGACGCAGCTCGATCGTCCACCTGACACCATTACCACAACCGGTGTGGGCCTGAGCGACGTCGGCCTCGATCCGAAAACGGTCGGCCTCGGGGCTACGCCAACCGATCGCCACCTGGTGAGTTGCCGAGGGCAGCACCGCGATGCCGCGCGGTTCGATGATCCCGGGAATTCGCACGGTTTGAGCCGAGGGATTTGCGAGAATTGCCGGAGCGTCACTCTCTCCCCACCCCCGAATCACGGGCTGGCCGCTGTGCCCCGAAATTGATTTTTTGATCAAGTCCGCATCGGCGACTGCCGCCGGCACCCCGACCCCCAAATAGTCGAACCAAGCGTGCACCGCTTCATCGCTCACGCCGTAGTCGACCGCGAGCTGTGCCCGGTCGCTCCGGCCCGTCGCTTCCGCCTGCGCAGCGGCGGCAAGCGCACCCGCCGCTTGGTCAAAAACCACCGAACGCCGACGCTTGAATTCGTGGCCAACTGCCCGCACGTCTCGCAGCAGCAAGTCGGGCCTTCCGGGCGCAACGATCCGCGGCCGATTCCACACCACGGTATCGTCTTTGCTCCCGTCGCCCGCGTTCGTTGCGGCCAAATAAATCGTGACCTCGCCCTCTGCGTTAGCTGGGGGCAACGTGAGCCGGAGCTCTTGATTCGCCGTGAGCGGGTTGACGGCCTCCATCCAAGTTCGCGGTCCGCCAAGCTTGCCGATGTGACCCACGGTATTGAATCGCCAGAGCGTTTTTTGCCACGCCGCGATCGCCGCAACCACGGCGGCAGGATCATTAGTCTCCGTCGCGCGCCAAAGTCCGCGAATCTCATCAAGCGACGACGACGGCTCGGAGCTTTCCAGCATCGCCCAAAGCGCGCCGAAATAACGAGGGCTCAGCCCGCGTTCGCCCGCCACGCCGGCGACGTTCTTTGCTCCCGACCGCAGCGCTGTCCGCTCCGCCAGTGCCGCCGCAACGTAACGCTCAACCGGGAGTCGTCCGCCGGTGTTCGTCTCGGTGAGAACGCCCTGCAAGTTTACTTTCGATCCGCCGTGCCCGTCGGCATACTCCGCATAAAGCGCGCGGATCTGCGTGAGGATTTCCTCCGTCCAATCCCGTCGGCTCGACCCGGCAAAAAACTCAAATCCATCGGGCAAAAACACCGCATGGCCCGAGATGGCCTTACCCGCATCAAGGTATTTGGTGACGAGCGAGGGTGACATCACCAGTGCCTGCCCCGTGTTCATGAAACCTTCGCCCGCCGCTCCATCGATGGGAAATTCTTTGGCGGGGTCGAGCGAGGCGACTCCCGTGAGGTCGCGGACGGTGTAAGTGTATTCGGCGTTGGACAACCGCCGCAGAACCACGGGGCCCGGATCGCCCGCCCGTTCACGCGCCAAAGCTCCCAAGGTGCGATCAATCCAGCCCGAGAGTCGGGCGATTTCTTCCCCGCTCGGCTGCGGCTCGTCCGCCGGCGGCATCTCTCGGTGCTCCAACTGCTCCGTTATCTTTTTCCAAATCAGCGGGTGCCGCCTGATGTCCCCCATCGAAACAAAGCGCTCCAAGTCCAACTCACCCTTTTGCTTCGAGGCCGAGTGACAGGTAACGCAGTAGGTTTTTAGCAGCGGACGGACCGTCTTTTCAAAATCCAGCTCCAGCATCGCCATCGCGTTGTCGGGCGCTCGCCCGCAACTCAGTGCAGGAAAAGAGGCACCCAGGAAAAGGCCGAAAACAAAACGCGAGAGCATTGGCTTCGATCGCTTCATGTAGTGCACCGACCGCCCGTTATTCGGGTAACAACCCTTGTCCCGAATCGATCAGAAAAACACCCCGAGGCCACCAAACACGCTTCGCGCCGCACCGGGGTAGGATCATGCGAGAGAAAAAACCAATCGCTCCGGCCGAATGTCAATCGTCGGCGCCACGTATTCTCGGCCACCCAAATGCAGCGACGGGGCTGCAAAGGTTCATGCGTTAACCGACGCCCGCTCCTCTCCCCCCACTCGCAATAAAGGCCCGTCGCTTGCACACCGCGAACATTTCATCACCGTTCATTTTTTAGTGACGTTCCGCGTGTCGTTCCGTCTTTCTAGCCACCGTTAAGGTCCACTTTCTCCCCCTGCCTCCCATGCCAAAATACACACTCCAAGTTAACGGCCAGTCCCGCTCGGTGGACGTGGCCGCCGACACCCCGCTGCTCTGGGTGTTGCGCGATCATCTCGAACTCGTCGGCACGAAATTTGGTTGCGGCATCGGCCAGTGCGGCGCCTGCACCATTCACGTCAACGGGGTTCCTTCCCGGTCCTGCATGACGCCGGTCTCAACGGTCGGTCGTATGAAAATCACCACGATCGAAGGCCTCGCCGCCGACGCCACCAAGCTGCACCCGGTGCAGCAGGCGTGGTCAGAGCTCGATGTCGCCCAATGCGGTTACTGTCAGGCCGGTCAAATCATGACCGCAGCCGCACTACTGAAGGACAACCCTAAGCCGACGGACGAAGACATCGACGGCGCCATGGCTGGCAATCTGTGCCGCTGCGGCACCTACATGCGGATTCGCGCCGGCATCAAACTCGCCGCCACCCTCACTCCCGCCACCGGAGGTGCCCAATGAACACTCCCCTTCTCTCCCGCCCCGTTGGTCGCCGCGATTTTCTGAAACTCACCGGCCTTGCCGGCGGCGGCTTCGCCCTCGCGTTTTATATTCGCTCCGGCGGCGACGCCGCCGCCGCCTCGGCCGCTTCAGCCACGGCCGATTTCACGCCGAACGCCTTTGTCCGCATCACGACCGCCGGCAAAGTGACCATCGTCTCGAAACAACCCGAGATGGGCCAAGGCGTGAAGACCTCGCTCCCGATGATCATCGCGGAACAGCTCGAAGTGCCGTTTAAGGACATCGCCATCGAACAAGCTGATTTCGACCTGAAGAAGTACGGCAATCAAGGTGCGGGCGGCAGCAATTCAACGCCGAACAACTACGACAATTTTCACCTCGTCGGAGCCACCGTGCGAACCATGTTGGTCGAAGCCGCCGCCCAAACGTGGGGCGTCCCCGCCTCCGAGTGCCGGGCGGAGAAAGCCACCGTCGTCCACACGTCCGGCAAGAAACTCACCTACGGTCAGCTCGCGACCAAAGCAGCGACGTTGGCCGTGCCGGAAAAATCCGCCGTGACGCTTAAGCAACCCAAGGACTTTAAACTCCTCGGCACCCGTGTTGCCCAATACGACACGCCCGCGATCGTTACCGGAAAACCGCTGTTCGGCATAGACGTCAAACTGCCGGGAATGCTCTACGCTATTTACGAAAAGTGTCCGGCGTTCGGCGGCAAAGTCGTCAGCGCCAATCTGGACCAAATCAAGACCCTCCCCGGCGTGAAGGATGCCTTCATTCTCGCGGGTAACGATAAGCTCAAGGAGCTCGTCCCCGGGGTCGCGATCATCGCCGACTCAACGTGGGCCGCCATGTCCGCCCGCAAACAACTCAAGATCGTGTGGGACGAAGGCAAAGTCGCCACCGAGAGCTGGGAGGGCTTCGTCGCTCAGGCGACGGCGAAAGCCGCTCAACCCGGCGAGCGCGTGCTCCGCAAAGACGGCGATCCCGATGCAGCCCTCGCAGGCGCCGCGAAAGTCGTCGAAGCCAACTACGTCTACCCGTTCATTTCGCACGCCAACCTCGAGCCGCAGAATACCACGGCGCACTGGAAAGACGGCGTGATGGAAATCTGGTCCCCCACGCAAATCCCGTCCATCGGCACCGGGATGGTGAACCGCGTGCTCGGGATCCCGCCCGAAAAAATCATCCTGCATCTTAATCGGGCCGGCGGTGGTTTTGGCCGCCGTATCGGCGCCGACTATCTCATCGAGGCTGCCGCAATTGCCCAAAAGGTGAATGCACCCGTCAAACTCACTTGGTCGCGCGAAGACGACATGAAGCACGACCAATATCGTCCGGGCGGGCTCCACTTTTTAAAAGGCGGTATCGATGCCAAAGGCAAAATCGTCGCTTGGAAGAATCACTTCTTCACGTTCGGCGAAGGCGGGAGCCCCGGCAGCGGTGGCTCGCTCGGCGCCGATGAGTTTCCAGGCCGTTGGATCGCCAACTACCAGGCGGATCAAACCATGTTTGATACCGGTTGGCCGATGGGTCCATGGCGTGCTCCCGGCGGCTGCGTCTTCCCTTGGGTCTTCCATAGCTTCATCGACGAGCTCGCCCACGCCGGCGGGCGCGATCCGCTTGAGCTCCGTCTCGAAATCCTCGGCGATAAAGACGAAATGCCGGCGGGCACACCCCCTGGCGGCGGCAAAGCCAAAGGCGGCGGCGCGCCCTACAACGTCGCTAGAATGCGCAACGTCCTGAAATTCGCCGCCGAGAAGGCGGGCTGGGGCCAAAAGAAGTTCGCCAAAGGTTCGGGCGCGGGACTCGCGTTCCACTTCAGTCACCGCGGCTACTTCGCCCAAGTCGCTGAAGTCACCGTCACCAAAGACGGCGAACTTAAAGTGGATCGCTTCGTCACCGGCGCCGACATCGGAGCCCAAGTGGTCAACCTCAGTGGCGCCGAAAATCAAGTCGAAGGCTCCGTGCTCGACGGTCTGTGTGTCTTGAAGAGCCAAGAGATCAATATCGAGCGTGGACGCGTGGTGCAGGGTAATTTCAACGATTACCCGCTCATGCGCATCACCGAGGCACCGGCCAAAGTAGAGACTTACTTCCTCTCGACCAACTACCCGACAACTGGCCTCGGTGAACCGGCTTTGCCGCCCGTTGCGCCGGCCATCTGCAACGCAATCTTCGCCGCCACGGGCAAACGCATCCGCCAAATGCCCCTGTCCCGCATCGATCTGCGCTGGAGCTGACGCTCAGCCCGTTTCTTCAAATCCAGCCCCCATTTCGATCAACGTCGAAGTGGGGGTTTTCTTTTCCGCAAACTGGCTGCCCGACTAGGGATCGAACCTAGACTAAGCGAGTCAGAGTCGCTTGTGCTACCATTACACCATCAGGCAGTAAAATTTTGATTCTCCGATTAAATCCGTCGGCCGTGTCCCTCGGGATGGAGCCGGCGATGGGATTCGAACCCGCAACCGCCTGTTTACAAAACAGGTGCTCTACCATTGAGCTACGCCGGCCAGAATCCCCCGAAAACTTGCCGAAAAGAAGTGGAAAAAACAAAAGTGGTGGCTCCCTGGGGACTTGAACCCCAAACCAATTGATTAAGAGTCAACTGCTCTACCATTGAGCTAGGAAGCCAACAAATGAAGGGTGGAAAAGTCACGCTGCACCCTCTGATGTCAACTGCGATTTCAGCTGCGGCCCGCACCGCTCGCGCCTAACCTTCTCCGCCGCTCCGCAGCCCAAAAATGCGCAGGTTTGGAGTTCCCTGCGTTCAAAATGGCCGCTGAAAGGATTTGGGGTCTTCACCAGCCCGAAGCGAGATCGCGGCCCCTTCCCGGCCCAGTTCTAGGCACTCAAAGAGATTTCGGACGCACTGGCCCAGCCGGGCATGCCCGACACCGGCGGCTTCGATTTCATCAACCAACTTTCGCGCTAACGTGGCCGCCTCTTGGCGCACCCGAGCCGCGATCAACGCCGGTGGATTGTCCTCCAGATCGAGATAGGGCACCAGAATGCCCTCAAGTTTTGTGGCCGCCGCCAACACCCCGTCAAATGAGACGTACTTCGTCCGAGGGAGTTCGGAAATCAACAGCAGGATACGCCGCGAGACCCGGCCGGCGTGAGGCAGATTCAAAGCAACTTGGAAAAACGGCGTACTTTCAGGCATGGCGATGGAATCGAAAAAATGGGCCGAACATGGCTGCAAAGCTCAAAGCCACTCACGCCGGTCCGCAAGTTCCACCTGCACCATCACCCAATCTCGAACTCGACCACGACCGGCCGATGGTCCGAGAGCATGGCCCTCACTACTTCACAACTCACCAATCGGCATCCCGTTGGCAGAAAAACGAAGTCCAGCGCCCGCCGAGGCAAAGGAGACGGAAACGTCGGCCCGCTGAGCGGATGCAGCGCGTAGTCCCCGTAGTCGGCCAAGTGGCTCAACAGCGATGCGGTCGCGTCGTCTCCCGTGCTGGGCGTGTTGAAATCGCCGCAGATGATCGGCCCCACCGACCAACCCCTCGCCCGGAGCCGATGCTGATCCCGCAGCCAAGCGAGCAAGCGGTCGATTTGTCTGAGCCGTTGCGCCCGTGAGCCGAAATGCAGGTGCAAATTCACCACTGGTACGCACAGCCCAGCTACGTCCAATTCGGTAAACAGAAATCCTTTTTCACCCACCGAACTGCGCCCAAACACCACCGTCTCCGCGTGTTTGATCTCGTGCCGCGACAGCAGCGCATTGCCATAACTCAGATTGAAAAGTCCTTTGCGCCGGTTGTTGATGCCAAACACCGAGTGCAGGAAACCGCCGTGCACCCGTAAGTAGTCGAGATGGTCAAAACTGCCCGACCACCGCGAACACTCATCCACCTCCTGTAAAGCGACCACGTCCGGAGCCAGCCGCCCCAAGAGAGCCGAGATCCTCCGCAAATTTAACCTCAGCTTCCGCGCCGAGGTGAATCCTTGGATGGGAGTCAGACCGCGCCCGTGGGCGATGTTAAAGGTTACGAGTCTCAGGCGCCGCATCGGAAACCCATGAGAAACGCTGCATTACCCGCCGGCAAGTCCCCCGGGGCCTCTCTCAGCTTCCCGTTTCCACGATCGCCCGCCGAAATTTCAATTCGCACCCCGAATTCTTGGCCTTTCCGGCCCCTTCGCGGACCAATCCCCTTCGCATCCGTTTCTTCACTCCGTTCCGCCACTTTGAGTCTACGATTTCTTCAATCGCTCTGGGGCGGCCAACGGGATTCGAACCCGCGACCCCAAGAATCACAATCTTGTGCTCTAACCAACTGAGCTATGGCCGCCGTGCAGAGGGGAAGAAATTCGCGAGCCGACCTTTCACTGTCAAGGCCGAGTTCCTCCCCGCGCCCACACGTGCGACCCATCCCCCCTTACGCCTGCCGACCTTGCCGTAACCGGTCCAAAAAGACCGCCACGATGATCACCAATCCAATAATGATTTCCTGAAAATAAGTGGGCCAGCCCATCTGCTGCGATCCATTGCGCAGCACAGCCATGATCAATGCCCCGATCATCGAGCCCAAGATCGTCCCGACGCCGCCGCTGAGACTCGCCCCGCCGATGATTACCGACGCGATGATGTCGAGTTCCAGCCCCACCGCTACGGTAGGATCACCCTGCCTCAGCCGCGAAAGCTGAAACAAACCCGCGAGTCCGAAAAACGCTCCAGCCAAGGTGTAAATGGCCACCTTCAGCCGCGTCGTCGCGATGCCGCAAAGCCTTGCGGTCGCTTCGTTCGATCCCAGAGCAAAGACATGCCGCCCAAAAACCGTCTTTCTCAACAGAATCGCGGTCAGTACCGCCAAGCCCAGCGTCACCCAAACCCCCGCCGGCAACGCGTGGCCAAAAGGGTCGGCCGTCGTCATCCAGCCATTTATCGGCGAGCTTTCGTAGTTCACCGTCTGGTTGTCCGCCATCCACTTGGCCGAGCCGCGCGCCACGCCGAGCGTCCCCAGTGTGATGATAAACGGGGTCATGCGCAGGCCCGCGATCGCCGTGCCGTTCAAGAGTCCGATCAACGCCCCGACCGCCACCATCGCCAGCAACACCGGAATCGGCGCCCAACCGCGCTGAATCAGCTGCGCGCCCGCCACACTCGTAAGCGCAATGCTTGAACCGACAGACAGATCAATCCCGCCACTCACAATGATCATCGTCATCCCGAGCGCGCCGATCGCCACAATCACCGTCTGCGTGAAAATGATCTTGAAATTGTTGTACGTCAGAAAAAATTCCCGCGTCTCGCCCGGAATCGAAAACAGCACGATTACAAGAATCAGCCCGATGAACGGACCGCCCTTGGCCAGCATGGATTTGAAGGTGTCTTTCATCGAAAAAATCAGTCCGCGCTCCCCGTGGCCGCGCGCATGATCTCACTCTCGCTCCACTCGGCCCGAGGCCGCACCGCCGTGAGTTCACCCCGGCACATCACGCCGATCGTATCGCACATCCCCAGCAACTCCGGCAGGTAGGAACTCACCACCACCACGGCTTTCCCCGCCGCCGCGAGCTCGCTCACCAATTGGTAGATTTGCGCTTTGCTGCCCACGTCGATGCCGCGCGTCGGTTCGTCGAGTAAAAAAATCCTCGCCGGGTGTTCCAGCAGCCTGGCCAATGCCACTTTTTGCTGATTCCCACCCGAAAGCTCTCCGATCAACTGCCCGGCATCGCGGCACTTTACGCGCAACTCACCGACCCAGCGCTGCGCCACGGCTTCCTGCCGAGCACCATTGATCCAACCCATCCGGCCAAATGCGCCCAGCTTCGTGAGCGTGAGATTGTCGGTGATGGTCTGATTCAGCATCAGGCCTTCCTCTTTGCGGTTCTCACTCAAAAAGCCCACGCCCTGCCCCCAGCGATTCTTTGGCCCCACCGCTCGATTCGGCGCACCGAGAATGCAGATCTCACCCGCCGCCAAATCATCGAGGCCGAAAATCGCGCGCAGTAAATCTGTGCGCCCGGCGCCGATCAGCCCGCCCAGACCGAAAACTTCCCCGGCGCGCAATTGCAAGGTCGCCTGCCTCAGCCGTGGCTTGCTCGCCGCCGCTTTCACCTCAAGCACCACAGCCCCCATCGGATGCGCGGTGCGCGGGTAAAGCTCTTTCACTTCGCGTCCCGTCATCAACGTGACGATGTGGTCGAGACTCGCCCCGGACATTTCGCCGGAACCGACCGTTTCACCGTCCTTGAGCACCGTGTAACGGTCCGCAATGAGCCGGCACTCCTCCAGGAAATGGCTGATGTAAATGATGCTCACGCCCCTCGCCCGGAGTCGGGTAATCGTTGCAAAGAGTTTCTCGGTGTCGGCCTGCGTGAGACTGCTTGTCGGCTCGTCCATGATCAGCACTTGGAGCGAGATCAGCAAAGCCCGTGCAATCTCGATGATCTGCTGCTCGGCGATCGAAAAATCACCGGCCAACCGGTCCAGATCGAGCCCCTCATGGCCGAGCTGGGCGAGCGCCGCTTGCGCGCGTTCCCGGGAATTTTTGCGGTCGATCCAGCCCGCCCGGGCCGATTCGGCCCCCAGCAGAATGTTTTCCTGCGCACTCAGGTGCAGCGCGAGATTCAGCTCTTGATAGATCATCGCCACACCCTTGAGCCGGGCGTCATGGGGATTCTCCGGCAGGTAAGGCAACCCGCTCAGATTCATCGTGCCTGCGTCCGCCCCGTAGGCACCGCTGAGGATTTTCATCAGGGTGCTCTTGCCCGCGCCGTTCTCCCCGATGATCGCGTGCACTTCGCCCGGCGCGATCTCCAGCGAAACGCTCTTCAACGCCCGGGTGGCGCCAAAGCTTTTCTGGATCGCCGTGAGGCGGAGGCGGACGTCGGACATCTCACTTCAAATACTTCGCCAAAGGAGGATTCACGATATCGGCCATCCCCGGATCATTGAAGTTTTCCTTCGTGACGAACCCAACCCCCGTATCGATCTGGGCCGGCACTTTCTCCCCGCGAATCACCGCGACCACTGTCTTCACCCCGAGGTAGCCCATGTTGAGCGGATTCTGCACCACGAGGCCGGCGATGTCGCCCGACTTCAGACCGGCATTGAGCGTTTCGCCGGAATCAAAACCGACGAGCGTTACCTTGCCGGCGAGCCCGGCGTCGCGGAGCGCCAGCAACATGCCGGCCGTCGTCGATTCATTGCAGGTGAAAATACCGTTCACCTCACGGCCGAAACGACTGAGCAGATTCTCGGATACCCGTTTTGCCGTGTCCCGGGTCGCGCCGCCGTGTTGGTCGATCGAGAGCAGGCGGATCACAGGGAAGTCTTTTCTCATGACTTCAAGAAAACCTTCTTCGCGCTCTTCCGTGCTGGCCGAGCCAACTTGGAGCCGGAGCATAATCACATTCCCTTTTCCCCCGAGTAATTTCCCAAGGTTGCGCCCGGCGATCCGCCCGCCCTCGCGGTTGTCGGTCGAGACGAAGCTCGCGATTTTATCCGTCGCCAAGCCGGAGTCGATGATCACGACCGGAATCTTGCCCCGCGCCGCCGTCTCCACCGGTCCGACCAACGCCCGCCGATCCAACGGCGCCAACACCATGCCGTCCACGCGTCGGCCGATAAAATTCTCCACGACCTGAACTTGTTGTTCCCGGTCATCCTCCTTGAGCGGGCCTTTCCAGATCACGTTCACCATGATGCCCTGCGTCGCGAGTTCCATTCGAGCCTTATGCGCTCCCGCGTGGATCGACTTCCAGAATTCATGCGTCGTCCCTTTTGGGATCACGGCAATTTGATAGGTGTCCGCGGCAGTCGCGACCGCGGCAGCACTCAACATTCCAAGGCAGATCAACAGAATTTTATTCATAGGGTAAGGGGAGGCTCCGAAGGAGAAGAAAACGTCGCTCCGGTGCGATCCGAAATTTTCCCGGAATTACCCTAGCAGAGTGCAACCGCGCGCCGAATGGATATTCTGACCCGTTTGACAGCCATTTTCGGCTTTCGCCCGCCCGCGCTCCAGGCTCGCCGCGCCGCCGGTCCCTTGCTTTCAATGGTCCATGTTCTGGCTCAAGAAATTCGTCTCCTTTTGGCTCATGCCGCTCCCGTTCTGCCTGACGCTGCTGACGGTCGGCCTAGTGGTTCTGCTCTTCTCCCAACGCGCCCGATTGGGGCGTTGGCTGCTCATCGCCGGCACCGTGCTGCTCGGTTTGTTTTCGAACAAGGTCGTGAGCACCTGGCTCGTCCAACCCATTGAAGCAACGTTCACCCCAATCCCCGAGCTCAAGGCCCTCGAACCCTTGCCGGCGGAGTTGGCGCGGTGCCGCTTTGTCGTAGTGCTAGGCAGCGGGCACTCCGACTCCCCGGGGTTCTCGGCCAACAACCAGCTTTCCTCCGCCGCTCTCACCCGCATCACCGAGGGCGTCCGCCTGCTGCGACTCTTACCCGGCGCGAAACTGGTGGCCAGCGGCGGCGGACGACCCGGCTATCCGACTCACGCCGTGGTTCTGGGCCGGGTCGCGGTCGAACTCGGGATCGATCCGGGCCGCATCGTTTATGCGGAAGCTTGCCGCGATACCGAGGACGAGGCCCGCGAGGTCGCGGCCTTGGTCGGCCCAGCCCCGGTCGCTCTCGTGACGACCGCATGGCACCTCCCCCGGGCCGCCGCTCTCTTCCGGCGCGCCGGGGTTGATGTCCTGCCGTGCCCAACCGACTACACCGCGCGGCCGAGCCCTGAATTTTACTGGAGCGATGTCGACTGGGATGTCGCCTCGCTCGAACGCAGCACCGCCGCCGTGCGTGAACGCATCGGTTACCTCTGGGTGTGGTTGCGGGGCAAAGTCTAGGCCGTCCTTGCCCCCGCGACGTCCCGCATGAGGCGCAGCGTATTGCCGCCCCAGATCTTACCGAGCGCGGCTTCGCTCAGTCCGCGCGCTCGCAGCGCGGAAGTAATCATCGGGTAATCGCTCACCTCCCGCAGGCCGGCAAATCCACCGCCGCCATCGAGATCGCAGCCGATGCCGACATGGTCTGCCCCCGCGACTTCCACCGCGTGGAGCACATGCGCCGCATAATCGTCCAGCGTTGCCGTCGCCGATGGAAAGCTTTGCTCAAACTCCGTCCATGCCCGTCCCACCTCAGCCCTCACGGCCGGGGTCAAAACCTCGTCGCGAAACCGCATCATGATGCGGTCCACCGCCGCCGTCTTCACCGCCAAATCGGCTTGCGCCGCCATCGCCACCGCCAAGCCATTAATTTGAATCACCCCACCCTTCGCCGCGAGTGCGCGCAGCAGGCCATCGCCGATGTTACGCGGATGATCGCACACCGCCCGGCAGCCCGTGTGGGACAAGATCACCGGCGCCCGCGACTGGTCGATCATTTGCGCCAACGCCGCGTCAGAGACGTGCGAGCCGTCGACAATGATCCCGAGACGGTTGCATTCCGCGACGATTTCCCGCCCCAAAGGGCTCAGCCCGCCCCACTCCGCTCCGAGCGGATCGGTCGACGAATCCGCCACATCGTTATTCAGCATGTGCGTGAAACCGATCATGCGCACCCCGAGGTCGAAGAACTCCTGCACCGACCCGACCTCACGCCCGAGCGGGTAGGCATTCTCGATACTCAAAAAGATTGCACGCCGTCCCTCCGTTTTTAACCGCAGCGCATCTTCAGCCCCCAGCGCGAGTCCGCACGTGCCCGCATTTGCAGCGATCGCCGCCCGGGTCCGCTCCACTATTCCGCGCACCGCCGCCTGCGCCACCGCGTACCCCTCAGCCGTTCGGGCCGCCTGCATAAAATAAGCCGCAAATACCGCTGCATCCAAACCGCCCGTCACCATGCGCGGCAGGTCGCACTGTGAGCCATCATCCGCGTGACTGTGGCGCGCCCCGAAATCCCAACCCGCCCTCGGCAGACTCGCTGTCGGCGTGTCGAAATGCGTGTCGATCGTAAACAGGCGTTCGTGCAGCGCCGTGGCTTCGGCAGATGGTTCAATCATGCCGACGAGCAAAGCGCCCGCGCGTCTCGGCGCAAGGCGGCCTCCGCTCAACCCCGCACCGGCGGTCGGCTACGGCGACAAATTTCCCGTCACCACGGAGGGTCGGCTTATCGCGATGATCCTGATGTTCTCCGGCGTCGGTATCTTCGGCGTCTTACGCGGCGTGGGCGCGCTGCTGATTCTCCGTCGGGCCAAGGCGGAGGAAGACGAGATCCTCGCGGAAATCCGTTCTATCCGCGCCGAAGTCTCCGCTTGGCGCGGCGGCACGAGGGCGCACGGGCCGAACTCATTGCGAGCGCAGGGTCGACGACCACCGCGTCACCTGCTCCCGCTACGCCCCTTGCGCCAAATTCCGATAATCCGGCGCCCGACGCTCACGCAATTTGTGCCCACAAAAATCTTTTGCGTCGGGCCCTTTGCGCGTTTTGATTCCTCTCGAGCGGTCGCTGCTGCTTTCCTCGTGTCACAATCTGTCCCACTCTCCCCCGAGAGCATTGCCCACCTTGACGACGAGGCTTACGTGCACCCAGACCGGCAGTCGCTCACCCAAGACTTGACCCGCGTCGAACGTGAACATGCCGAGGTCGAAGAGACCCAATCCTCCTTTGCGCTTTTCGCCTCAAAAAAGTCCCGGCTGGCCTCCAAAAAAGCCAGCGACGCGGTCTTGGAAACCGAAGCAGAAATCCGCCAACAACTCGTCCCGGGCCCCAGCCCGGATGCCGACGCGGTCGCAACCTTTCGCTCTTCCGCCGCGTATCTTTACGCCGCGGCCGCTCCGGGCCCATGCCTTGGAGCACTCTGTCAAACCGCGTGAGATCGACGAAGTCATTGCCGAGTTCTCGGCGCGCTCCCTCACCAGCGACCTGCAGCATCACCGGATCGAACGGGCCAAGAACCCTTTCGCTGACTAAAATTTCCGTCACTTTAGGTTAAACACTTCACCTCTCCGCCCCCACTATGGCCAAGCTCTACTTTTACTACTCGGCGATGAATGCCGGCAAATCGACGGTTCTGCTGCAATCGAGCTATAACTATCAGGAGCGTGGCATGCGCACCTTGGTGTTCGTGCCCGCAATCGACTCCCGCTCCGGTCTCGGCCGGGTGCGCTCCCGCATCGGCCTCGAGGCCCCGGCCGAGGTGCTCGCGCTCACCGATAATCTGCTCAACCGCGTGCGCCATGAGCACACGATTGATCCGATCGCCTGCGTGCTGATCGACGAAGCCCAATTCCTCACTCGCGCCCAAGTCGAGCAACTCTCCGATGTCGCCGATGTGCTCGAAATCCCGGTCCTTTGTTACGGCCTGCGCACTGATTTTCAGGGCCAGCTCTTTCCCGGCAGCGGCGCGCTGCTCGCCCTCGCCGACGATCTCGTCGAGCTCAAGACGATCTGCCACTGCGGCCGTAAAGCCACGATGAACCTGCGCCTCGCCGCCGATGGCCGCGCCGTCCGCGAAGGCGCCCAGATCGAGATCGGCGGCAACGAACGTTACGTCGCCCTGTGCCGCCGCCATCATAAGACGGCCCTTGCCGCCCCTTAGTCCCCGCGACCTTTACCATGCCAACCGTCGCCGTCTTCGACACCAAGCCCTACGACCGCGACTACCTTTCCGCCGCGGCGAAAGTCGCCGGGCTGACGTGTCGCTTCCATGAGTTTCGGCTCGATGCCGATTCGGCGGCCATCGCCCAAGGGGCTGATTCCGTCTGTATCTTTGTCAATGATCGCGCCGACGCCCCAGTGCTCGAGAAACTCCATAGTCTCAAAATTCGTCACCTTGCCCTGCGGTGCGCGGGGTTTAATCAAGTCGATCTACCCAAGGCCCGGGCGCTCGGCCTGACCGTTACGCGAGTCCCCACCTACTCGCCTCACGCCGTGGCCGAGCATACGATTGCCCTGCTGCTCGCGCTCGTCCGAAAAATCCCCCGCGCCCACAACCGCGTGCGCGAACTCAACTTTTCTCTAACCGGTCTCGTCGGTTTCGATCTGCACGGCAAAACCGCCGGTATCATCGGCACCGGGCAAATCGGTCGTTTGGCCGCCCAAATTCTTCGTGGCTTCGGGATGAAGGTCCTAGCCTTCGATCCGGTCCCATCGTCCGATTGGGCTGCCGCCCACGACGTCGGCTACGTCACGCTCGATCAATTGCTCCCGGCCAGCGACGTCGTTTCCCTTCACCTGCCCCTCACGCCCGAGACCCATCATCTCGTCAATTCTTCCGCCCTCTCACGCATGAAGCCCGGCGTGGTTTTGCTCAACACGAGCCGTGGACGCCTCATCGACACGACTGCTCTCATCGCGGCGCTCAAGACCGGCCATGTCGGCGGCGTTGGGCTCGATGTCTACGAGGAGGAAGCGGGGGTGTTTTTCGAAGATCTCTCCGGTACCGTGCTCGCCGACGACGAACTGTCCCGCCTGCTCACTTTTCCCAATGTGCTGATCACCTCGCACCAGGCGTTTCTCACGCAGGAGGCTCTCACCGAGATCGCCCGTGTCACCGTGGAAAACATCCGACGAAACGCCGCCGGCGAGCCAGCGCTGCCCGGTTCGTCACTTTAAATTACGAGCTCGATTCGGCAACTCGTTCGGTTCCGCTCCCATCATTATGCATCCGACAATCCCACCGTATTACCGCTTCTACATCGGCACCTACACCCGCACGACCAGCCTCGGGATTTATGGCGCCCAGATTGATTCGTCGTCGGGCGCGCTTTTTCCCGCCTCACACATTGCGGCTCTGGCAAATCCCACGTGGCTAACGCTCCATCCGGGCCGCCAATTCTTTTACGCCAATCAAGAGCTGAAATCGGCCGACGGAAAACCCGCGGGCGCGGTGGCCGCATTCTCCGCCGTTCCGCTGGGCGACGCCCCTGCGCCGCTCAACGTCGAGCCCACCGCTGCCACGTTGTGCCACACCGCGGTGGATCACACCGGCAACGTTCTCATCGCTGTGAGTTACAGTGGCGGCCAAGTCAGCACGTTCCCCCTCGGAGCCGACGGCCGGCTTAGGCCGCGGCGGAGCTTCGTCACGCATCACGGTCCACTCGGACCGCAAACGAATCGGCAGGACAAACCCCACCCCCACTCCGTCACGATTTCGCCCGACAACCGCCTCGCCTGCGTCACCGATCTGGGTCTGGATCGCGTCTACTGCTACGATCTCCACGTCGCCACGGCCACGATCACTCCGGCCGCCGTTCCTTTTCTGACGCTGCCTCCCGGCACCGGCCCCCGCCACGCAAAATTTTCAGCCGACGGACGCTTCTTCTACGTCATCGGTGAACTCGCCAACACCGTCACGGTTTTCGCCCACGACGCGGGCGCAGGCGCATTTCAGACCGTTCAATCTCTGCCCACTTTACCTGCAGACTTTGCGGGCGAAAGCACCGCCGCCGAGATCCGCCTCCATCCCAACGGTCGTTTCCTTTACGGATCGAACCGCGGCCACGACAGTCTCGTCGTCTACGCGATCGCTCCGTCCACCGGCCTGCTCACTTGGGTCGAGACGGTGAATTGCGGCGGCGTGCAACCGCGCAATTTTGAGCTCACCCCCGACGGCGCGTGGCTGGTCTGCGCCCATCAGGGCTCGGATTCGCTCGTCTCCTTCCGGGTCGATTCCAGCAGTGGTCGCCTCACTCTGCTCCCCGGGAAAATCACCGTCTCCCAGCCGGTCTGTATCCTGTTCGCCTGAACGAGGACCCAATCCTCCCATCAAAAGTTTGGAGCGAGACGCGCGTCAGTTTCGCCCCGCCGCGCGCGTTCACCGCCGACAACCGGGCGTGATCAGCGCAGGGCGTTCGCAACCGCACGGCCGCGCCGAACCCCCTGGCCGTCGGCCCATCCTGGTCCCGGCCGATCAGCCCGCCACCCGAGAACGCCACGATCTTCGCCGTCGGAAACTGTTCTTTGCTTTCGGCGATCAATTCGAATCCGCCGCGCTCCGGCCTCATCCTTTCGCTCACGATCACGCCGAAGCTCCCGCCGGTGATGGCCAAACTCGCATCAATTCCATCCTTCGCGCACGTCACCCAGTAACTCGCCCGTTCCAAAACAGGCCGAGGCAAATCACCAGCTCCTCTTCGTTAGCAACAAGACGAATGGAACATGAACTCATCTAACTAAGTTAATCCCTTGCCGGACGACCCTGTTTGCCGGCGACCGGGCATATCTGCGATTTGGGTGCCGCCGTGCATTCATGCCATCGGGGCTAGGGCGAATTTGAGTCTAGGCTCGGCCATCGCAATCCGCTTTAACCATGGGCAATACTGATGGCTAACTTTCTCGAAGACAAACGCCCGGAAAAAATCGAACGCGCCTTTCTGGTGGGCGTTCAGACCAAATCGATGGCTGCAGGTGAGGGCGCCGAGCTGCTCGAGGAGCTCACCGAACTCGTCGAGAATCTGAAGCTCACCGTCGTTCGCACCGAACTGGTCCAGCTGCGCGTCGCCACGCCCGCGACGCTTTTGGGCAGCGGTAAAACCAAGGAACTGATCGAGCTCGCCAAAGCCGAGGGCTGCCACGTCATCGTCTTCGACGAAGCCCTGACCCCCGCGCAGCAGCGCAACTGGGAAAAATTATCCGAGCTCGCCGTGATCGACCGACAAGAAGTCATCCTCCAAGTCTTTGCCGACCGCGCTCAAACTCGCGAAGCCGTGCTTCAGGTCGCACTCGCCCGCATGGAGTATTCGCTCCCCCGCCTTACCCGCGCATGGAGCCATCTCTCCCGGCAACGCGGCTCAGGCGGCATGGGCGGCGAAGGTGAAACCCAGCTCGAGCAGGATCGCCGCCTCGTCAATGATCGCATCGTCGCCCTCAAACGCGAGTTGGTCGATGTCCGCAAACAGCGCTCCACGCAGCGGCAGCGTCGTCAACGCGTGCCCGTCCCCACTGCGGCCATCGTCGGCTACACCAACGCCGGTAAATCTTCCCTGCTCAACGCGCTCACCGGCGCCTCCGTTCTCGCCGAAAACAAGCTGTTCGCCACCCTCGATCCCACCACGCGCCAGCTTCACCTGCGCGGCAACCAAAAGCTGCTGGTCACGGACACCGTTGGCTTCATCCGCCGCCTGCCCCACGGCCTCGTCGAGGCATTCAAAGCCACGCTCGAAGAGGTCATCCTGGCCGATTTTTTGATTCATGTCATCGACGTCGCGAACCCCAACGCGGCCCAGCACCACGAGACCACGCTCGCCGTGCTCAAGGAGCTCGGAGCCGTCGATAAACCCATCCTCACCGTCTTCAACAAAATCGACGCCGCGGACGAAGCCGCGCTCAACCGCGCCCACCTCATCGCCCCCGACGCTCTTTTCATTTCCGCCCGCAGCGGCCAGCATCTCGATCAACTCGTCGCCGCTTGCCTCGAACAAATCGCCGATGCGCTCGACGCCGTGGAGCTGCTCGTGCCACACACCCGTTACGATGTGGTCGCGAAGCTCCACGCCACCGGTCATGTCCAGTTCGAGGAGACCCGCGAGGAGGGCGTCTTTATTCAAGGGCGCTTCGCCCCCGCCCAAGCCGGTCTCTTCAAGGCCTTTCTCGTGAAACAAAAGTAGGGCGAAGTCTCCGACTCGCCCTCCGGGCAGCGCCCACCGCCCCCGCGCCTCACCCCGCAAATGGCACGAACTCCCGCGTGAGGGTCCCGTCCGGCGTGCCGTTTGCCACGAAATACCCCTTCGCCTTGGTCCCGTCGTGATTCTCTCGCACCCGCGCACAACAGGCATTCGTCACCACCTCGATTCCCCGATACGCGACCGCGGTTTGCGCGTGAAAGTGCCCAGAGAATGCCCCGCGCAGATTGAAATCCAGAAAACATTCCAGCACGGCCTCCGCGTTGAGCGGCCGGTATTTCACCCCCGCGCCGAGCGGAAAATGGGTGAGCACCACCGTCGGTTTCTTCGGATCCAGTTTCGGCAATTCCGACTTCAGCCAAGCGAACGTCGCGTCGCCGATCCGCGTGTCGCCCCACTTTTTTCCATCCGTGGTGTCGAGCGCGACAAACTGCCAGCCCGCCTCGGTCCAACTGTAGTTGAGCCGTCCGGGAAACACTTCCGCATAAATCCGCGTCGTCTCCTCCACGTCGTTGTCGTGATTGCCCGGCACGGTGTAAAATGGCCCCGGCAACGCCGCCGCAAGCCGCTTGATCGCCGCGAGACTCTCGGGCTTGCCCGCGTTCGCGAGGTCGCCGAGCCCCGCGACAAAAGCCAACCGCCCATGCGCGCCGACCGATTGGAAAAGTTTTTCAAACCACGCGTCACAGGCGACGCTGTCGTGGTGAAAATCGTTGAGCACCGCAAACCGCACCGCGCCCGCGCCCGTCGGCTTGCTTTGCGCCCGCAACGCTCCCGGCCAAAGTCCCGCCGCCAACAACGCGCCCAACTGCCCGAGCGCCGCCCGGCGGGTAATGACCGTTGGGTTCATAACCGGAACCCGCTTATTCGGCGTCGTAGATCTGCACCCGCGCCCAGAATTGTTTGCACGACGCGATAAACGCCAAATGGATCGGATCGACTTGGTAAGCGTCGTGCGCGGCGAGGTCTTTGCAGATCACCGTGATCGCAACCGCGAAACTCTTGTCGATGATCGGCCGGTCCGGCACGCCCGCCGGCACGCCGCAGAAAAACTGCGAGACAGAGGGAATCGCGCCCAGCGTCTCGACGCCGGCGCGAAACTCCGCGCGTTGCGCCGGAGTAAGTTCAGGTTTCAGCCAGAAGTAGACGGTGTGGACGAGCATGGTGGGAAAAAGTGTTCAGCTTTGATCGGCCGCGTCGAGCTTTGCCAGTTCGTCCCCGACATTAAAATTCATCCGCATGTCCGGGTCCGGCGACGGTACCGCCG
>CAMBRG010000043.1 GCA_945869845.1 Opitutus sp. GAS368
ACCCCGTGCGCGTCGCAATAGTAGCCGTCCAGCTCCACCATGTAGATCAACGAAAAGCTCCCCAACACCCGCATCGCCCGCGGATCGAGCCCGCGCGCGTCCTTCAGCGTCCCGGCGAGCTGCAACTCGCCGAGCGGCGTGCGCACCGCACTCGTCAACCAAGGTTGCGTCCGAAATGAGACTGACATCGTTGGACCAAAATCTACATGCGAAATCCCATTACAACCATTTTGTCCGCCCTCATTCGGGTGTATCTTCGACCATCGATCTCGCCGCCTACCCTAACCGTCCTCTTCCATATCACACATGAGCACCGCCACCCTTCCGCAAATCTGGTCATTCGGTCATCCGCTCGATACGAGCGAAGATAAATTTGGAATCCTGCGCGACTCGTCCGACGCCGCCACCGATTTCGCCGAACTCCGACGCCGCTTCGACACCGACGGTTACCTTTACATGAAGGGCTACCTCGACCGCGAGCAGGTGCTCGACGCCCGCGCCAGCCTCACCGACGGCCTCGCCGAAGCCGGCGTCCTCGATGAAAATTTTCCGCGCATCGAAGGTATCTGCAAACCGGGCTCCGGCTACGTCTTCAAGCCCGAGCTCACCAACAACAATGCGAAGATCCAGGACCTGCTCTACTCGGGCCGCCTGCCCGAATTCTATCGCAAATTCTACGGCGAGAAAATCCGCCACTACGACTTCACCTGGCTCCGCGCCATCGGCCCCGGCAAGGGCACCAACCCCCACTGCGACCTTCCGTACATGGGCCGCGGCACGCACGGTCACATGACGTGCTGGCTGCCTTACGGCGACATCTCCTTCGAGCTCGGCGGCCTCATGGTCCTCGAGGGTTCGCACAAGCGCATGGATCTGCTGGAAAACTACGTGTACCGCGACGTCGATTCTTTCTGCGAAAACAAGCCCGATCAGGTCAAGAACGCCACCAGCGGCGCGAAGGGCTTCGGCTGGACGTTTAGCGGCACGCTCTCCCACAACCCGCCCGTCCTCCGCAACAAATTCGGCGGTCGCTGGCTCACCGCCGAATTTGAACCCGGCGACTTCATCACCTTCGGGATGTTCCTCGTGCACGCCTCCCTCGACAACCGCACCGAGAACCGCCTCCGCATCTCCAGCGACGCCCGCTACCAACGCGCCAGCGAACCGATCGACGACCGCTGGATCGGCGTCAATCCCCCCGGTCACACCACCGCCGGCAAACGCGGCCGCATCTGCTGATGCGAATCGTTCTCTTTCCTCTTAGTCGTTCTCTTGCATCTTAATCTTTTTCTTTCCTCCACCTGATTTCGAAACGGGAGCCGGAGAAAGATTAAGGGAAAGAAGAAAGATGTAGGCCGAAAATCTCCGCCTCCGTCCTCACACCTCCTCTGTCTTCAACATGACCACCTCCGCTCCCGCCCGTCCCGCCGCCGGCCGCATGGCCGCCGTTAGCGACATGGCGCGCCTGCTCCGCCTGCTTTTCGAAGTTGAGCGCGAGTTCCTCCGCACGGTCACCACGCTCATCTATCGGGTCGGCGAGCCCGAGTTGAAATATCTCCTCTGCCAACACGCGTGGGAATCCGCCGGCCACGCCCGCTTCCTCCGCGAGCGCGGTCGCGAGCTGTCGTCCTTCGGCACGACCGATTCCGTCCGCGACTCCGTCCGCCGCATCTTCAACGAGGCCACCGGCACTTGCACTCAAGACCCGCTCGTCCTCACCGCCGGTTTTTATCAGATCCTCAAACCCGCGCTGCTTTCGGCCTACCGCCACTACCTCAAGGTCACCGATCCGCTCGCCGATTGGCCGTCCAAGAAACTCGTCGAAGAGTTCATCGCCGACGAGGACCGCCATGCCCGTGAGATCGCGCCCTACCTGGCCGGCATCGACGCCCGCGAGTGGTCGCTTCATCTCACGCAGGCCCTCGACGATCTCGGCGGCTGGCTCGGCCAAGAAACCCGGCTCCCGCTCGCGGCCAACTACGGCTGGCAACACGCGCAGACCCCTTTTGCCCATCCCGCCACCTGCAACCGGGGCAAGTATCCGATCTGCTCCAGCGCATTCAGCCAAGATCCCACCGAGACCCCGATTGTGCGGTCGTGGCTCGTCGACCCCAAGACCGATGCCCGCGTCATCCGCCTCATGGTTTACGTGTGGCTCATGCTGGAAATGGACGCCGTGGACTATCTCGCGACCGTCTTTGTCGACACGCCCAACGCGCCCTTCGATCTGCACCACGACCTGGCCCGCCATCTTTGGGATGAGTCCCGCCACAGCCAGTTCGGCTTCCGCCAACTCCCGAAGCTCGGCGTCGATCTCATGACCGTCGAGCACTCGCTCGATCTCTACAACATCCTCGTCCAGATGCCGCCCCACGAGCGCTACGCGATGATGACGATGGAATTCGAAGCCGGCAGCTTTCCCACCAAAGCCCTCGTCATGGACCGTGTGCGCGAGCTCAACGACTTCGAGGCCGACACCCTCCTCGCCTTCGACCGCAACGACGAACAGAACCACGTCCGCTACGGCCACCGCTGGCTGCCCGAAATC
Organism: Opitutus sp. GAS368; assembly: GCA_945869845.1. Taxonomy (GTDB): domain Bacteria; phylum Verrucomicrobiota; class Verrucomicrobiia; order Opitutales; family Opitutaceae; genus Tous-C4FEB. The sequence goes on from CAMBRG010000043.1 coordinate 2,549, forward strand.
ATGGCCCTCTGCGGCGAAACCCGGCCGACCGATCAGTTCGTGAAAGCCACCCAGGAAAAATTCAAAGAGTTCGCCGTGATCTACGGAAACCGAACCCCGCACTCGCTTTCGCCCGAACATCGCCTCACCGGCGAAAAAATCCGGCACCTCGCCGGCGTGGTCTGAGCCGGCTTGTTGCGTCCCAGCCCGCGTTAGACGCCGCCCGCCCGGCACTCCTGCCGGATGGAAGGAAGGTTGAATAATATCGGATTCACGCCTTGCCGGAGGCCCGCGGCCACGCACGTTCTTCCCGGATGATTTGCCCCGTTTTACTCGATCGGTCGCCCGATTCCTCCCGCCCATGAGCCAAACCTACCGAGCAATCCTCGTGGGCACCGGCGGTATTGCCGACGCCCACGTTCGCGCCGCCGCAGCCTCGCATGGCCGCGTGGTCATCACCGCCGCCGTCGACATCGACGCCGAACGTGCGCGCGTTTTCTGCGCGAAGCACCACCTCGCCCAGGCCTACGCCGACTACGCCGCCGCGCTCGCGGCCGAGCAGCCCGACCTTGTTTTCATCGCCGCCCCGCCGTCGCTCCATGCCGCGATGAGTATCGCGGCGATGGAAGCCGGCGCCTGGGTACTCTGCGAAAAACCGTTTTGCGCCTCCCTCGCGGAGCTCGATCTCATCGAGGCAGCCGAGCGCCGCACCGGAAAGTTCGCGTCCTGTATCTTCCAGATGCGCTTCGCTTCCTCGACCGCCCATCTCCGCCGCCTCACCGACCAAGGTCTCCTTGGCCGCCCCTTAGTCGCGATTTGCAACACCGTCTGGTTCCGCGATGCCGCCTACTACGCGGTGCCATGGCGCGGCAAATGGGCCACCGAACTCGGCGGGCCCACCATGGGCCTCGGCATCCACGCGATGGATCATCTGCTCCACTTGCTGGGCGACTGGACCGAGATCCGCGCGATGGCCGCCACCCTCGATCGCGCGATCGAGGTCGAAGACGTCTCGATGGCGCTCGTCCAGTTCGCCAGCGGCGCTCAAGCCTCCGTCGTCAACAGTGCCCTCAGTCCGCGCCAGGAGACTTACATCCGCCTCGATTACCAGCGCGCCACCGTCGAGCTCACCCACCTCTACAGCTACAACCGGGACAATTGGCGCTTCACGCCCGCCACCACCACCGCCGCCGAAGGCGAAGCGCTCACCCAGGCCTGGCAACAATTCCCCACCGATGTCGGCTCGACCCATGCCGCCCAGCTCGAAACCCTCGTCGCCGACATGGACGCACACCGCCGCCCCCTGCTGAGCGGCCCCGAAGCGCGCCGCACGCTCGAGTTTTTGACCGCGCTTTACAAAAGCGCCTTCACCGGCCGCCCCGTCGCCCGCGGCAGCATCGTCCCTGGCGACCCCTACTACGATTCCCTCCACGGCGACGGCACCCCGCGCCGGGCCGTTCTTCAGTAGCGCCCGACCGCACCCCTCTGGCTGCAAAACCCCTTGGCGGCCCGCGCGCCTTGGCTACACTCCGCGCCGTCATGTCTCACGAGCCGCTCCACGCGCCCACTCTTCTCGGCTACCTCTGGCGCGCCCGCCGCGCCCTCGCTCCGGGCGTCGGGCTCGCATTGCTCCGCAGTCTCGCCATCGCGCCGTGTCCGCTGATTTTTGCGCGCATCATCGACCAGTCAGTTCCCGCCGGCGATACCCGCGGCGTCCTCGTCTACACCGCGCTTTTCACTGCGCTCCTCGGCCTGCACTACGTCTTCTCCGTGGTCGGCGCCAACGAGCTCGCCAAGGTCATGGCCCGGCTGATGGTCGAGCTGCGCAGCCGCATCTTTTTCCGGCTCCAGTTCCTTAGCTTCAGCTACCTCGACCGCCAGAAAACCGGCCGGCTACTTTCGAAATACGCCTTCGACACTCAAAAAATCGAGTCGCTGCTCTACACCATTCTCAATCAGTTCCTGCCGGTCATTCTCTACAGCGGCGGCGTCTTGGTCGTCCTCGCCTTCCTCAACTGGCGTCTCACCGCCGTGCTCTTGCTCGCGTTGCCCGTCTGGGCCTTCGCCAAATGGCGCTTCTTCGCCCGACTGCAGCGCACCAACCACGAGGCGCGCCTCGCCCAGGAAAAACTCACCGGCACCGCGAGCGAATTCATTTCCGCGCTCCGCCTCGTGCGCAGCTTCGGCGAGGAGAAGCGGGCCGAGGAGCTCCTTGACCGCACCAGCGACGACTTCGCCCGCAGCCGCGTGGACCAATCGTGGGTGAGCGCCGTCTTCGGTACGTTCACCTACGTGAGCACGCAGGCCATCGCCGCCCTCGTCGTCGCCGGCGGCGCAATCCTGGCGATCAACGGCCAGATGACCATCGGCACGCTCGTCGCCTTCATCGCCGGCTTGCCCGTCATTCTTTCGCCGGTGCAGATGGTCATCGGCTTGAGCGAACCGTGGTTCGCCGGCCGCGAGAGTTACGCGAGCATCAAGGAACTCATCGATTCCCCCTACGTCGAGAAGTGGCACGGCGCGCGCCGCGAGACCCGGCTCACCGGCGACATCGTCTTCGACCGCGTCGCGTTCACTTACCCCGAGACCGAGAAGCGCGTCATCCACGATCTCTCGCTCACCATCCGCCCCGGGGAAAACGTCGCCCTTGTCGGCCCCTCCGGCTCCGGCAAAAGCACCCTCGCGAATCTTCTCCTGGGCCTCTACGCGCCCACGACCGGCCAGATCCTCATCGACGGCGTGCCCCAGCGCGAATGGGACATGCGCTGGATCCGCCGCCAGATGGCCGTCGTCATGCAAGAGAGTATTTTGCTCTCCGGCACCATCGAAGAAAACATCCGCTTCGCTCACGCCACCGCCACCGACGCCGAGGTCCGCGCCGCCGCCCAGCTCGCCAACGCCGAAGAATTTATTCTCAAAATGCCCCAGGGCTACGCCACCCCCGTCGGCGAACGCGGCGTCACGCTCTCCGGCGGCCAGCGCCAACGCCTCGCCATCGCCCGCGCCATTCTCCGCAACCCACCCGTCCTCATCCTCGACGAGGCCACCTCCGCCCTCGACTACGAAAGCGAGCGACTCATCCAGCAAGCCCTCGAGCGCCTCGCACAGGGCCGCACCGTCATCACCATCGCCCATCGTCTGAGCACGATCAAGAACGCCGACCGCATCATCGTCCTCCGCGACGGCGCAATCTTGGAAGAGGGCAACTACGCCTCGCTCCTTGCTCGCAGCGGTGTTTTCGCCGAGCTTATCCACGCTCAGACGCTCGGCGACGACGCGCCCGCCGGCTGACCGCAACCTCCACGTTCCCGTTTTTCCCAATGAAAACCCGCCTCTGCCTCGGCCTGCTACTACTCTGCTCCGTCCTCGGTCTCCGCGCCGAATCGTTCCCCGGCCTCAAGACCGTCATGACCACCGAGGACTACGCCCGCGCCGGCCTCGACAAACTTTCGCCCGACCAACTCGGCGTGATCGACGCCGCGCTCATCCGGCACTTCAAAGCTGCCGTCAGCGTCGCCGCCCAACGCCAAGCTGCGACCAACCCGAGTTCCCCGGCCGCCGCCGCGATCACCGCTGAGGCCGTCGCCGCCGACCGCAAACGCGGCGTCCTCGAGCGATTCGGCATCCCCACGCTTAACGACGACTGGCGCTCCGCGCCTGTCCTCAAAGCCCGCGCCACCGGTTGGGTCGGCGGCAACAGCTTCGCCCTCGACAACGGCCAAGTCTGGGAAGGCACCGAGCCCATTCCCTTCGAGATCGCCGGTCGCGACATCGAAATCCAACCCCGCCCCGCCGGCGCTTTCGCCCTCTCCATCGAGGGGAAAAACACCACCGTCCGCATCCGCCGGGTCAAGTGATACCCGGCGCTCTTTCAAGATGAGACCGATCGGTCCGGAGGCAGGAGCCCGCTGGCGGGCGATTCCCCGGGTAGCCGGCCGCCGCTTGGCCGCCCTGCCGCTGCCTCAATCCGCTTTCGACCCACTCGGAACCCGATTTGGCATCGGGTTGCTTTTTCCTCACCCCCGCCCCGCCTCACCCCCGCCCCTATGCTGCACCTCGCCAATTCCGCGCTCACGATCGATCTGCTCGACCCCGCCGACCCCACGGAACAGGCGCGGCAGGGCGCGCGCTATTGCTGGGGCGGCTATATCTGGCAGGTGCGCGACGCCCGCCTCGGCCCCCTCCTCGCCGGCCCGCAATGGCCCCAGCCGGATCCTACGCCGCACCACGGCCAAGGCTTGCCCGAATCGTTTCGCCACTCCGACTTCCATACGCAGCGCCCCCTCATGCTCCGCGACGACCGCGGCTGGGTCGTCGGTATCGGCGAAGTCGTGCGCTCGGCCGACGCCAAATTTACCGTCACCAAACCCTGCACGTGGCACATCACGCCGGCCGGCGACGCCCTTGAATTCTGCACTGCGCAATCAGGCGACGGCTACGGCACCCAACTCACCCGCCACATCGCGCTCGCCGGCCGCACCCTCACCTCGTCCACGCAATTGACCAACACGGGCGAGCGCCCGTTGCCCTTGCACTGGTTCGCCCACCCGTTTTTCGCGCTCAACGATCGCCTGCTCACCTGCGACCTCCCCGCCGGCGCGACCTTCGCTGAAAACCCCGGCTATGCCCTCGACCCCGCCTCGCGCCTCACCTTCAAGCGCCGCTTCGAATCCGAGCGCGACGGCCATTTCGAGCAACTCCGCCTCCCCCGCGGTCAACCGCTGCGCGCCCGAGTCTCGCACCCGCTCCTCACCGAAATCGTGTTCACGACCGATTTCCCGCCCGACCTCTGCCCGGTCTGGGGTAACCGCAACACCTGGAGCATCGAGCCCTACCTCATCACAGAATTGGCCCCCGGCGCGACGCACACCTGGAGCCTCCGCTACGAGTTTGGCCCGGCCCTCACCTAGTATTATTCCGGGAGGTTTCTCGTGAAAACAGACCGCCTGTTTGTCATCCATTAGATGACAATCTCCTCTGGGAATCGGAGGGATTCAGCGGGAAAATTAAATCGTGCCCGTGCGGTCACTTCGGCCGATTGACCGCTGGTCAGCCGCATACGCCCAGCCTCGTCCTTAAACGCGGCGTCATACTGCCGGGGCGTTGCCCCGCTTTCCTGCTTCTTTGGCATGGTTGAGTCCTTTCTTTGGGCTCAACTCGTGTCCGTCAAATCGGGGTAACTTCAACCACGTCACTCTCCGCATTGAGCCAGAATCGGATGCCGCCCGTTCCTTGGACGCGTGACCTCGGAGCCGATCGCCAAAAGAGAAATTCGCCCGTTGAGCCCACATTTGAGATCCACGGCTTGACGAAATTTCGTTGGGTGGGATTATCCCACGCATGATTCTCACGCTCGACGCCAAGCGGCGTCTGTCCCTCCCCGCTTCGCTCGTCCCGACCAAACCCGGCGATCACTTTGCGGCCGAGTTCGATGCCGAGGAAGACACGCTCGTGTTTCGCCGCGTCTCCCGCAAAGGCGACTGGCTCGAAATCTTGAAGGCCTGTCCCGTCAGCCTCGACGACCTGCCCGCCCGCAGCCGCGCCCTGCCCAAGCGTCCGAAGTTATGAACTGGCTACTCGACGCCGACGTGCTGAGCCAACCGGCAAAGCAGCACGGCGATGCTCGCGTGATTGCCTGGCTCGAAGCCGAGCAGGACCATTGCTACGTCAGCTCGGTCGTGGTCGCCCAACTTGCCTACTGGGTGCGCACCAAAGAAGGGCGCCCGCGCGAAGCGTTGCAGGCGTGGCTCACCCGCCTCACCGATTCCATGCATGGCCGCGTGCTCGGCTTCAACGTCGCCGTCGCCCACGTATGGGCGGAGCATCAGCACCAGCTGGCAACCTCCGGCCAGCGGATGCCGGTCGAGGACAGCTACATCGCCGCCATCGCGATTCGCCACAACCTCGTCATCGCGACCGGCAACGAAAAAGACTTCATGCGCCCCGGTCTGAAGATTTTCAACCCCTTCAAGCAACTCACGTGATGACGGTGGAGGGATGAGTTTTCGATTTTGACCGGATGGTGGCCGCGAGCGTGAGCGAGTGGGGATCCGGCCACTCGCTTGCGCTCGCAGCTGCCGGAAAGTCCCAGACTCACCACCCATCGGCCTCACTTCGCGCTGCCCAACATATCTTCCATCAGCGCAAGCGCGGTCGCTTCTGTGATCTCCGAGACGCCGAACTGCTTCGCGACGCGGGCGGCGGATTGGCCGAGCACGTCGCTGGCCGAGGCTTGGCCGAGGATCGACGCGTCTTTCAGGCGGATCGCCGTCATCTGAATGTCGGGCACCGCCACCGTGCTGTCGCCGGAGACTTCCACGACCGGAAGGTTGCGGGAAGAGATCAACACCTCGACGGCGATGTCGGCCGATTGCGCGAGGGCGTCGCGTTCTTTCGCCGCCTGATCGCCGAGCAGACGAGAAGCGGGCTGCGCGCTCAACATCACGCCAGCGGTCCGCTGGTCGGCGAGCTTGGCGCCGCCGTTGCGCAACGCGCGGCCGAGAAGTCGCTCGATGTCGCGCACGGTCTGCTGGTCGGCGAGCGTGGCGACCGGGGCGTCTTTCACCCCGTAAGTATTCGTGCCGCTCGTCTTGGTTTGGGCCAGCTTCCCATCGCTCGTCTTCTCGGAGAATTTTTCCGTGCGGCCCGTGAGCTTGAGGCCCGCCGGATCGACCAAGGACCGGTTGACGTAAATCACAATGCGGGGGGCTTGGGTCGCACCGTAGGCGGCACGGAATTTCTCCAGCACCGCCTGCGCGACGGCCGGCGCAATCAACGTGGCGGACGTCGGGCCGTAGAGACGCTGATCAGCCGGCGCGACCGGTTCCGCCGGGGTTGCAGGCCAGGCTTTCGTGACGGGCACCGGCGGCTCAGGCGCGGGTTGCGATTGAGCGAGCGCGACGACGGTGAGCGTGGAGAGAACGAACGAGTAGAAAATGGATTTCATGGCGGAGGGGGAAACGGCTTGGGTGGTTGGTGGTAGGCCCGACCGGTGGTCGGGCGGAAGAAAACCGACCAACGGTCGGTTCTACAGTTCGGCAGTCCTAAATTTCTACGGCAGAGAGTGACGCTGGGTTCAACGCGCCTGACGGACGCGGATCGTGTATTTTTTCGCGAGGCTGTTCATCGCGGTGAAGCGAACGGCCTCGGTGGAATTCTCGGCGAGGATGAGCGTCTGGAACGGAGTTTCATCGCCGGTGGAGAAACCTTTCTCGTCCTTAAACACGGCGTTGATCTGCACCTGAATCCGGCGGGCTTCGCGGTTCTTCACGTTGGCGACGACTTCGATCCGGCCGTCGGCGAGGGTGCGTTCCTGCAGGCCGGTGCAGGTGATCGAAGTCTGGGTGGGCTTGTCGAGGAGCACAAAACTTTCGGTGTTTTCCAGGGTGTAGCGCGTGGTGTCCTGCGGCATGAACGGACCGGGCGGAGTGGCACATCCGGCCAAGAGAGCGAGGCCGGCCGCGGCGATGATCGGGGTGACAAATTTTATCTTCATAACGGGATTCGTGGTGTGGTGGAGGTAAAGTGTGACTCGCGATCAGGGTTTAAGTTCGCTCAGAAATATCACGGTATCGCGATCCGCCGGTTCGACTTGGATCTTCAAGGTTTGCGTGAGCCCGGGCAGGGTGCTGCCGGCGGCGTCTTGGAATTCGAGGGTGGCAGGGTACTCGCCCGGCCCAAGACGCAGGGCGGCAAAACTGAGCCGCTGGGGCAGGTTATCCCACATGCGGATATCGGCCTTGGGCGTCGTGGCGGCCGAGGCGAGCTTGCTGAGTAGGCCGATGGCCCCGAGCGCGACAGCGGCCGCCTGCGCATCGCGATTACCGTAGGTCTCGATCGTGCCGTCGGGCCGGCGGCGGCGGCCGTAAGCATTGTCCGCCGCGATGGCGGCCCCAACGAGGGCGACATTACCCACGACATCGGTGTTGCGCTTGAAGACGGCTTTGCCGGCGAGGATGTGGTCCATCACGCGCCCGCCCCGGGTCGTCGCCTGAAAATTGAGATCGTCGTAAGCCGGCAGGACCACGGTCTCGCCGTTGACCGCCAACGTGGCTGAGTACGCGGCGGAATCCTTGGTGAAGAACTTGAGTTGTTCGCCGTATTCGCCGCCGCTGTATTTACGCGGACCGCGGCCGTAATCGGCGAAGATCAGGACGTTGGCCGCTGGATCGTAAGGCGGCAGGGTCTTGCCTTTGGCGTTGGCCTGCGCGCGCGCGAACGCATCCGAGCCGTCACCGCCGAGTTTCGCCGACGCGAATCCATCGAGGTAGTCGAGCAGCACGTAATCACTTTTGTTGTCCACCGCCTCGGCATCGCTGTCGATGAGCTGACCCGAGCGGTAACAGGCGCGGGCATTGTCGGGCTGGCCATCGCGCCAATAAAGGAGGCCACGATAGTAGTAGGCCATGACGCGCTCGTAGGGCTCGCCGATGAACGTCTTGGTGGTCTCAGCGGAGAACAGCCCGCGGGCGCGCTTCGCCTCGGCGTCGTTCGCCAGAATCCCGCCGATCAGGGGCAGTGCTTCGTCGAGGCGGAGCTTCGCCTCGGCCGGATTCGCGGCCCGCAGCGCGCTGGCCGCGACCCGAAAATCCCAAAGCGCGCGGTCCTTGGCGGGCGCGGCCGCTCGCTGCGCATTGCCATCAACGACCGCATCGCCCGTGACGATGACCTGCGGCCGGTCGGGCACCGTGGCGCAGCCCGTGAACGCGATGAGCCCCACGACAACCAGGGTGGCCGTGAAGCGACGGCGGAGAAGCTGAACTCGAAGGAGCATCGGACGGAGAGCGGATGAAAAAGGCGGGCGCGGCGCAAGGCCAGCACCCGCCCATTGGAAAAACACCGATCGGGACCGGACCGGCGCCTCAGCGGTAAGCGGCGTCCTCAAGGCCCTGTTTCTTGATCTCGGATGAACTCTCCCAAACGATCTCGCTCGTGCGGGCGTCGGTGAGCCGGAAGCTGTAGAGGATGTAGTCGCTCGTGCCCTGCGAGTTCTTAGTCGTCAGGCCTTGGAGTTTACCGGTGAGAAAATAATCGGCGCCGCGAAACTCGACCACGTTGGGCTCGGAGCTGGCCGTGACTTGGCCGCTGCGTTTCAGGTCCCGCTCGCGCTCAAGCGTCTTCATCATCTCGCGGTCGAGGAACCGCACTTTGCCCATGGACTTTTCGTTCAGTTGGCTGCGGATCCGGGTAAGAAAAATGTCTTTGTTGATCGGAAAACGGGTCTCGTTCACCACGGGATCGAGCACGATGCGCGGTGCGACTTTGGCGGACGCGATCTCGGGAATACCGAGGACGCCGCGGGCCATTTTGTCCGTGACGGCCACCAGATCCTGGGACTCGACGCCCGTGCCGGCGACGAAGCCACGCTCATCGGCCTTCATCTCGGTGACGGGAACGCCCGAGGGATTTTGAACCCCGGTGGCGCAGCCGGTGAGAAACACGGCCGGCGCCGCCACGGCGGCAAGAGTGAGAATGCGAAAAGAGTTTTTCATGGTGCTGGTGAGGGTGGAGACGGACAGAAAGGGAGACGGGCCGACGCGATCAGTTCCGACCAAACAGGGAGTTCGCCGCGCTCATCGGGGTCGTGGGCGCGGGACTGTTGTAATAGGTGTTGTTGATGATGGTCGTCGCCTGCTGCCCGACCGAGGTCGCGGGCGCGGTCGGCGCGGGCGCAGCGTTGGCCAAGGTCGCGGCGGCGGCCTCGGCGGATTCAGCGCGGCGGGCGCGGCTCTCGGCGATCGAACCGATCAAGAGTCCGGCCCCGGCGCCGTAGGCGGCACCCCGCCAGGCGTTGTGGCCAAGACTGCCGCTGTTGTTACCGATGATCGCACCGGCGAGCGCGCCGAGGAACAGGCCGCTGCCGGCATAATTCGGCCGAGCGGCAACGTAGGTGTCGGCGGCATCGTAATAATAAACCGGCTCCGAGCGGTACACGTAAGGCCGATAAAAGCTCGGTCGCGAAACGTAGCTGTAACCGTAGTGAGGCCGATGGAAATCAGCGTAGAATACCGAAGGGCGATAATCGCCGCGGTGGTAGACCGCCGGCCGGTGAGCTTCGGCGCGCCGATTGGCGTGCCCGATTGCGCTTCCGACCAAAAGTCCGGCTCCGGCCCCATAGGCCGCACCCCGCCATGCGTTATGCCCCAAGCTGCCGCTGTTGTTACCGATCACCGCACCTGCAACCGCGCCGATGGCCACGCCGTTGACCGCTTCACGCCGGATACTTTGCGCGTGCGACGGCACGAGTGCGGCCAGAGCCAAACTGAAAGAGAGGAACGTTTTCATGTCGGGGAAAGAGTAGACAGAAAATGGCAGACACCCCGCTTTCCGCAAGGTTTCAGCCAATTCTCCCAACCCGTCGGCGCCCCCGATTCCGCGCCGCCGGGGAGATTGTCATCTAATAGATGACAGACCGGCTGGACTCGCGACCGGCGCGGATGCCAGGAGCTTGGTCAGCTCGGGAACTTCACCTACGGGCAACTCGCGGCTGCCGGCATCATCGTAAATGAAGATGGGGCCTGCCTCGACCGTGACTTTGCCGGCGTGCAGACGCGCGACCGCACCGTTGCCGATGCCCAACACGGTTTCGCCCGGATTCAACCGGCGATAACCGCGGATCTTGTTCGCCCGCGCGGCATACTCGGGCTCGCCGACTTTGGGATGATGCGGATTGAACACACACGGAAACAGTCCCAGCGCCGCCCGGCTGGGCACGTCAACCACCGGGAAATCGTTGGTCGCCCCGATCACGGTGCCCGCGATATTGCAGCCGGCACTCGAACCGTTGAACACCCCTCCCGCCAACACCCGTTCGCGCAAAACCCCGAGCTGGCCCGTTTCATATAAAGTGCGCAACAGCAGGAAGGTCTCCCCGCCACCGACAAAAAACGCCTCCGCGTCCTCAATCTTTTTCAGAGCCTCGCGGCCTTTCCAACGGTGCAGCGACTCGACGGCGTAGCCATCGGCTTCGAACAGCGGCCGGATCTTCTGCTCAGCGCTGTCCCAATCAGCCGGCACCGATGCATGCAAAATCAGTAAAATCTTCTTTCGCGCCCCGTAGTGCAGCCGGTGCGCGGCACTGACCGCGGGCAGCAGTTTGCCGTCTTTCGTGATCGTCCCGCCGCTCACCATCGCGGAGGCGAGGGGCGACTTGAACAAATTGGGCGCCGCCGGGAACGGCGCGGTGGCCGCCGCCCCGGCGAGACGCGAACCGGCCGCCCAGGCTCCGCCGATAGCGAGGGTTTTTAGAAACGCACGACGATCGTTAACCATGGTTAAGAGGATAAAACTAAGCTTAGCTGCCGATCACAAGGACCGCTTTAAAAACCAGCAGCACGACCACGACCAGCCCGCAGCAGCACAAGAAACCGACGGTATCCTGCCGATCCCAGCGCGTGAGTTCCAAACTCGATTTCGGGAAAAGCTTCAAATGATCGTAGCGCGCCGGATCGGCGTAACTGGCCTCCACGGCGAGGGCGTCATCGGCGAGCGTCGGTCCGACCGGCGTTTTCAGCCGCACGTAAAACCGCGCCAGCCGCTGCGGATCGGTCGGCCGCGTGAACCGGCTGACGACGATCAGAATCAGAATCGGCAACAACGCATCCACGACATAGCGCGTTGTCATGAGCTGCGCGGCGTTGAAGCCCGCGACATCCACGCCCAACAACGAGACGAGGTAAACTTCGGTACGGAAAAGGCCCTTGCCCGTCTTCGGCGAGCCGAGGTCTTTGGGGTCGGTGAGGACCACGCCTTCCTCGAAGAATACCGCCAACGGTTCAGTGCGCTGCGCGCGGACGATCGACTCGCCGACTTTGGCGGCCCGGCCCGCCGCCACGTCGGCCGCCGTCGCGCGGACCGGCACGTCAACCACCCGCTCGCGGGTCATCATGGTGAATTCCGCCGAGCGCGCCAGCGCGGGAATGTTCGGGACGGTCCAAGGAATCACCGCCACGAGAATCAACGTCGCCAGCACCTGCACCCGGACGGCGGTCTCGGTGAGCCCGCGCCAGAGAAAAATCATCGTGATCGGCACGCCCCAGATCACGAGCAGCACGATGGCGAATTTCAGCAACGCCACCACGCTGTTGAGGTAGAGCCCCACGCCGACCCCCAGTGCGAGCACGATGGGTACCGTCAGCCGCGCCACGACCATATAATGGGCGGACGATTTGCCGGGAAACAACGGCTCGTAGAGATTTTTCACCACGAGGCCGGAGAGCACGACCGACTGCGCGCCGAGCGTGGCGAGTTTACCACCGAGAATTCCGATGATCATCACGCCGATGAGTCCCACCGGCAGCAGCGCCTGCGTGAGGAGGCCCCACGCCTGATCGGGATCGGAAAGGTTCGGGCCAAAGATCGCGACGGCGATCAAGCCGCAGTAACACCACGCGATCGTGACGAACCGCTTGCAAAAACCGCCGGTCACGGGGCCGATGCGAGCGGCAAATTCGTCTTTGGCCGAACCTGCGATCGTCATGTTCGCCTGCGAACCGACGATGCCCACGACTTGGATGAGGAAGAGCGCGCCGATGGAATACCAGGTGTATTCGCTGAGCCCCCCGCCACCGAAAAGGTTGAACATCACGTCGGGCACTTTGTCGTGCAGACCCGAGGGACCGCCGAGTTTTATCAGACCGAAAGGAATCAAAATAACCGAGATCAGGATCACGAGCACGGTCTGCACGGCATCGACCACGGCCGAGGCTTTGAGCCCGCCGAGCATCACGAACACCGCGACCAGAATCGAAGAAACCAGATAAAAAATCACCGGCTGCAGGTAGGTGACGTAGGGCTGGAGCGCGCCGCGCGTGTAGGCGTCTTTAAGCAAATCGTAGCGCGCAGTCGCCTCGGGCGCCAAGGCCGAGGCCTGACGTTGCTCCCGCAATTTCACAAACTCGTGGAACTCCGTGACGGATTGTTTCTCGGCCGCCGAGTAGATCGCCGGCTCTTTCACCATGAGCGGCTGCAGCGTCTTGAGCGCGACGACGTTGCCGCCGGCGATAACCACGACCGACATCAAAATCGTGGTGATCGCATAGAAGGTGCCGAGGAATCGCTTGCCGAAACGATCTTCAAACAAGTCGGCCATCGTCGTGAGCCGCACGCGACGGAACCACACCGCACTGAACCAAAAGTAGGGCGTGAGAAATAGGGTGATCAACGCCAGCCAGCCGCCGCCGGCACCCTGACGATAAACGGAGCTCGCCGTGGTCGTGGCCTGTCCCGGGTCGGTCATGTTGCCAAAACTGAGGAAGAACTGGAGCCACTTGCCCAGCGAGCGCCCGCCGAGAAAGAAGTCGCCCTCCCCCTTCACGCCGTGCGAAAGCACTTTGCCGATGACGAGGACGCCGATGATGTAGAGCACGATGACACCGGCATCGACTGGGTGGAGACCGAGAAACGTAGCGAGCATGGGATACAGCGTCGGGGGTTAGGTAAAAAACTTTAGCGGGAGACGGCGTCCGACCGGGGCCAGAGGCCCATCGCGGTCAGCCGGGGCTCAAGGTCGAACGCCTTCACCGTCGCCGCTACCTCGTTGGCCGAGCGACGCTGCGCGGTGAGTTCGGGCGCATCGGCGAGGAACAAAGCGAGGGCCCCGATCGTCGCCGACGACTCGGTGATCATCTTCGCATCGATCTTGTCGAAGGTGTCCGCGAAATCGTGATAGTAGCGCACGACCTCCCGGTCGATGTGGGCGCCAAACGTGATGACGTTCACCCCGTCGAGCTGGTAGGGCGTATGGTCGCTCGCCAACCAGGCGATGTTTTTGACGCCCTCGCGCAAGCGCTCAACCGGCAGGGTCGCCGCAAACCGCGTGAGCATCGGCACGAGCCGGTCGTCGCCGCAGGCATTCACCGAGAGCGGATATCCGACCATGTCGAGATTCACCATCGCCGCGATGGCCTCGCCGCGCGCGGCCTGCGCCGCGTGCCGCGAGCCCCAAAGCCCCTGCTCCTCGCCGTTGAACCAGACGAGTTCGATCGGACGCAGGCGGTCGGCCGGATGCGCCGCGAGGTATTTGGCGAGCCCGAAGACTTGGGCGACACCGAGGCCGTTATCGGTCGCGCCTTGGCCGAGATCCCAAGAATCAAAATGCGCACCGATCACGATCTTCTCCGCGGTGCGGCCGGGGAAACGCACGATCAGGTTCGACGTTTCAACCGGCATACAACGCGAACGCGTGTGCATCCGCACGCGCACGGTTTTCCCCCGCGCCAACAGCCGGCTGATCCACCGGCCCTCTTCCTGGGCGATGCTGTAGACCGGGATTTTCAACGGTTCACCGCCGAATGAACCGGTCCGGGCGAGCAACTGACCGCCGCCCTCGCGATTGATAAAAAGCACGCCGCGCATCCCGCGTTCGCTCGCGGCCCGCTCGTAGAGTCCGCGCGGAACCGTCGTATTAGCCGCCAACAGGCCGACCTTTCCGCGCACATCCGCCTTCGCAAAATCGGCCTCGCGGCCCTGCCCAATGTCGACGACCTCGGCCTCAAACGGCGCGTGCGCCTGCGTGGATGAAAGTGCCGCCACGCGCAACCGCCGGGCCTCGGGCAGCGGCGCGAGCAGCGTGACTTCGTCATCGCCGCGCGCCCAGCCGAACATCGTAAATTTCTGCTCCTCGGGTTTGAGCCCGAGCGCGCGCAATTCGGCGACGAGCGCAGCCATCGCCGCACGGTTGGCCGGACTCCCGGTAACCCGACCGCCAAAGTCGTCCGACAATCGCCCGAGCAAGTCATAGCCCGAGCGATCCGCGAGCAGCGTGGTGACGACCGGAGGGAGCGCAGGCTGGGCCGGAAGCTCCGCCGTTAAAATCAGCGGGAGCAGGCCGAGGGTTCGAACAATGAGGTTCATTTTACGCGGTTGGTGACGGACAAGGTGTTGAAGTCGAGCACGCGCTCAAGCCGGCCGTGGGTGATCGTGAGCTTCCGGCCGCCCACCTCGGCGTTGAGGTGGGGGCCTTCGAAAAGTTTCCAGGCACGGTAGTCGACCGCACGGCCGTTCACCTGCGGCACGGTCCCGAAGGTGAAGGAAATTTTATTCCCGCGCAGCGTGGTCATTTCCACGGCGGGCAACGGCTCGAGCTTGAACGCGAGCGGCAACGCCCGGATCGCCCGTTGAAAAGCCGCGAAATCCGTGAACTCGTCCACGCTCGCGGCCTGCACGATCGTACCGTTGTTGAGGTGCGGGCTGGTGAGCACCCGGCCGCCAAGGTCGAGTCGTTCTTTGGCCCAACCGGATTTGTAATGCAGGTAGGGAATCCAGTGGTAACCCGCGAGCGGCCGATAGGCGAGATAAGCGCGGCCGCCTTGCGCAAAGATCCAGCCGGAGTCGTCCTCCGTGACGTTGATGAGGTCCTTGGAAAAGAAGCCATTGATGTGGGGAAACCGTTCGCCCGGCGCGATTGCGTAAAGCGCGATCACCGTGTCGAGGTCCTGAAACACCTGCTCGTAGGGCGAGCTGCCCATGAGCTTGTCGGGCGAATCGTAGGACGGCTTGCCCTCAAACGTTACCCCTTTGATCCAAGGCTCGGGGTAGGCGGTGAAAGACGACTGCATGGCCCGGGATGACGAATGCGGATGCAGCGAGAACATCGTGGGGTGTTTCCCCCTCGGGTCGGACTCGGCCCAGGTGACGTCCCAGACGTGGGACTGGATCGGGTCAATGAGGCCGCCCGTCGTCGAGCCGACGCCGTAGTCGTGCCGCAGGTAATTGGTCTTATAAACGGGCGGTGAAAGCTCATCGCTGTAACGCCACAGCCGGCGCACGCGGGCGCGATCGCGCTGAATGAAGTCGCCCCTTCGGTCGGTGGCGATGCGGTAGGTCACCTCGGGCAAGTGGTAGCTTTTGGCGAGCGGGGCGAAATAAAGTCCCCAGCCGCTATAGCCGGCCGTGGGCGGCGTGTTGCCAAACAAAAGCCAGCTGAAGAAGGACGTCATGGCCTGCCACCGCTCGATCACCGCGCCCTCATCGGTGCGCGAATGGGGACCGCGGAGCACGCCGTTGAGCGAAGAGGTCGCCAGTTCAGCGAAGAGCCAGTCGAGCATCATGCTCGCGCGTTGGCGCATCGCGGGATCTTTCGACCAGTTGGCGAGGAAACTCAGCGGGATCGCATACTCGCCGATATAATTCGAGGTGTTGAACTCACCCTGTCCGACCGTCGTGTTCGTCTCGATCCACTTGATGAGAAATGCGCTGGCCTCGGCGAAATTTTCGGCCGAGGAGCGGCCGGAATACCACGTCTCGGCCGATTCATCGGGGTAAAGTTCGGCCATGAGGTAGAGCGATGCGTAATACATCACGAAGTGGTTCTCGGTGTCGCCACGCTGTTGGCGGGTCGTTTTCCACGCGGTGCGGATCGAGGCCAACGCCTCCGGGGCCAAGCGATCGCGACCGAGGTAGGCGATGCACACGGTCGGAAACATCCAGAAAGGCCCGGTGCCGGGCTCTCGCATCAGCTCGATCACGCGCTGGGAGCAGCCGGGCAGATCCTCGCCCCGCACGATTTTCGCCGCGATCATCGCCAGATCAAGTTTCGCCGGATCGTCCGTCCTTGCCTTGCCTCCCGCCGCCGCCCAGCCGAGCATCTCGTCCACCCGGCGGACGTAAGCCGCACGACGCCGATCCTCGTCGATCTCCGGCACCGTCGATGGAGCCGGTCCTTCAAACGAGGGTTGGGCGGCAAGTCGAAGCCCCGCCAAGGCGAGCAACGGGAGAAGGTAAAGCGGGCGTTTCATCGGGAAAAAAGGCGGCGGGTTTACTTTGCGGCCTTGGGCAGCAAGAGGAATTTCTTCACCGCCGAACCGGCTAATGCATCGGGGCGCCACGTCCGCCCGAAATCCGCCGACTGAAACAGCGTCTCCTGGACCACGCTTGCGAACAGCCGGCCCGCCGGATCGACGCCGACCCGCCAAACCCGGGCCCCGGCGGGCAACCCGGCGTTGCGATCAGTCCAAGTCTGCCCCCCGTCTTCGCTCGTCCACACGCCCCGGCCCCAACTGCCGATGGCGAGACGGTTGGGATGGGTGACGTCGAAGGTGACGTTGTAGAGCGGTCGGTCCCCCGGTGCGGCGGGCACGTGGACCCAAGTGAGGCCGCCGTCAGCCGAGCGCCAAGCGCCCGCACTCTGGGTGACGGCGAACCAGAAACGCGGATCATGCGGAGATTGCTGGACGTCGGCGACCGTCTCTTTCGTCGGCAGAACTTGACGCCAGTTTTTGCCCGCGTCTTCCGTCAGGTAGATCCCGATCTCGCAACCGGCCAGAACGCGCCCCGCGCGGGTGCGGTCAATCGCCAGCGCCCGCGTGAACTTGCCCCGCGTCGGCAGGCCGTGTTCCCGGCGTTCGAGGTGTTGGGCCCGGTCGGAGGAGAACGCGATACCGTCGGGCAAAGCGAGATAGACGTGATCGGGCGCGTTGGGATCGACGGCTACGTCGAGGCCTTCGGTCATCTCGGAATCGTTGCAGATGCGCCAGAGTTTGCCGCCGTCGAGGCTGCGCCACAGGCCGTTGGTCGTAGTGGTGTAAATGACGTCGCGGTCGCGGGGATCGAAGGCGAAGGCGCTGATGCCGGTGTCGTTATAGCCGACATGCTGCCAAGCACCGGCAACGTCGCGCCGAAAAATGCCGTTGGTCGTGACGATTTTTGAGCCGATGACGTAGTTGCGGTTAATGTTCGCCGCGATCAAGAATTCATACTCCGGCGCTGCCGACACGGCCGGCGCGGCAAGCAACGGCAGGGCGCAGCCGAGCGCGCTCAGAAGCAGAGAGTGACGGATGTTCATAGGGGCAACGGCATCACGGTTTCACCCGATCCGTGATCGTAATGGTTTTAAAGTCCAGCACGCGCTCGAGTGCGCCGTGGGTGATCGTGAGTTTGCCCGAACCGACCTCGGCATTCAGGTAAGGCCCAGCAAAGAGCTTCCAACCGGAGTAATCGAACGTCGTGCCGTCGACGATCGGGGCCGCACCATAGGTGCAGACGAGTTTCTTCCCGCGCAGGGTCGTGAACGCCACGCGGGGCGTCGGCTCGAGCCGGATTTCCAGCGGCAGCGCGCGGATCGCGGCTTTGAAATCGTCCCAGCTCTTGAACTCGGCGACGGCCGCGGCCTGAACGATCGTGCCATTTTTACCGTGCGGCGAACGCAGGCGTTTGCCGCCGACCTCGAGCGGCTTCCATTCGTAGGGCGCGAGCGGCCGGTAAGCGATGTAGGCGTTGCCGCCTTGGGCGAAGATCCACCCCGACGCGTCTTCTTCGATGCGCGCGAGGTCTTTGGAGAAAAAGCCGTTGACCTGCTCGAAATTCGCGCCCGCGGGAACGTGGCAAAGCGAGATCACCGTGTCATCGCGTTGGAAGATCTGCTCGTAGGGCGAACCGCCGAGCAACTTCGACTCGCTGATATAGGTGGGCTTACCCTGCGACGTGACGGTGACCGGCATGAAATCGGGGTTCTCCGAGAAATACATCATCAGCTCGTGGGTGCTAAAATGCGGTTGGTTGGAGAAAATCGTGTTATGCACGCCGCGCGGATCGGGCACGGCCCACGTCACATCCCAAGAGTGCTGCTGGATCGGCTGCAGGAGGCCGCCCTGATCCGAGCCGACGGCGTAGTCCTTGGTGATGTAGGTCGTCTTGTACACCGGGGCGTTACGCACGTCGCTGTTTCGCCAGCGGTGCCGGGTGCGCTTGCGCTCGTAGTGGGCGTAAGTCCCGGCGCGATCGGTGCCGATGCGGTAAATCACTTCGGGCAATTCGTAGTGCTTCGCGGCCGCCACGAAATAGATGCCCCAGCCGCCGTAGGAGACCGTCGGCGGGCAATTGCCGAGCAACAACCAACCGAAGAACGACGAAAATCCGTTCCATTTTTCGAGCAGCGTCGTGTCATCGGTGCGGGCATGAGCGCCGACATACATTCCATCGAGCGTCTCGACGGCGTAATCGGCGAAAATGTAATCGAGCATCATCCGCCCGCGTTGCCGCATCGCCGGGTCCCGGGCCCAGGTCGCAAGGTGGAGCAGCGGGATCGCATACTCGCCGATGTAGTGCGTGCAGTCGTATTCGCCCTGCCCGGTCGTGGTCGTGAGCTCCATCCAATGCAGCAGGTAATCGCGCGATTCTTCGAAGTTCTCCTGCGAACTTTTGCCGTTGAACCAGCGTTCGCCGGGTTCGTCGGGCCACTGCTGCGCCATCAGATAGAGCGAGGAGTAATACATCGCCCAATGATTTTCCGTATCACCCCGCAGCGGCATATATGCGCGCCACGCCTCCCGCACCGCCGCCTTGGCCTCGGGGGTGAGTTGGTCTCGGCCGAGATAGTAAATCGCCGTTACCGGAAACATCCAAAACATGTCCCCCGTGGGAACTTTCATCAGCTCGATCAGGCGCTCCGAGCAGGCGGCGGCGTCCTCGCGCCGGGCGAGTTTGGCCACGATTTCCCCCAGCCCGAAGGTTTTGGGTTCGCCGGGCTTGGCCATCGCCGCCCGCCAGATGAGCGCTTCGTCGATGCGTGAGAGATAGGCCGCGCGACGCAGCGAGGCGTCGACGATCACCGTGGCATCGGGCATCGGCCCTTTGAATGACGGCTGAGCCCGGGCGAGCGGCACGCTGAAAACGACGGCGAGAGCGAGGCAGGAGAGAGTCTTCATGAGCGCGGCACAAACGTGAGATTGAACGCAGTAGCTTTCTCAAAAAACGCCGGCTTCCATGTAAGGCCAAAATCTTCCGAGACGTAAACCGGTTGTTGAAAAGGCGAGGCATAGAGCCGGCCCGGCTGATCGGGGTCCACGGCGACGCTCCAAATCTGGCGGTTGGGCAGACCCGCGGTGCGATCAAGCCACGTGCGCCCGCCATCCTCGGAAACCAGCAGGCCGGCGTCCCAGCCGCACAGCACGAGCCGTCGCGCATCCGAAGGGTCGAAGACGCCGTTGTGCAAGGTGTGTTTCTTCGGCACGCCGGCGATGGGCTTCCACGTAAGCCCGCGATCTTCCGACCAAAGCGCGCCGCTCGAGGTCGTGACGGCGAAGAATATCTTGGGATCGTGCGGCGATTGGCGCAGATCGTAAGTCGTCTCGGTGGTGGGCTGCACGAGCCGCCAGGTGCGCGCGCCATCCTCGGTGAGATAGATGCCGAGCTCGGTGCCCGCGAGCACGCGGCCGGCCTGCGTGCGATCAATCGTAATCGTCTGGGTGTAGCTGCGGCGGATGCCGTCGTTCATCCGCGCCCACGTCGCACCGCGGTCCCGTGAAACCGCGATGCCGTCGGGCAAGCCCGCGTAAATGTGGTCGGTCGCGTTGGGATCGATGGCGAGACCCTTGGGCTCGGTCATATCCCAGCCCGTGAGAATGCGCCAGGTCTTGCCGCGATCCTTCGAGTGCACGACGCCGTTGAGCGCGGCGAGGTAAAGCCCGTCGGCCGAGTGCGGGTCGCCGATCACTTGAAACATCCGGATGTGACCGAAGCCCACGTGCTCAACCTTGAGCCGGTCCGTCGAACGATAGACGCCGCTAAGCGCCGGCGTGCGGCCGCCCATGATCTGGCCCGGACCGCTGAGCAACACGCTCAGATACAAATCGTGTTTCGGCGCGGCCGCCCCGATCGGCGCGTGGCCGCCGAGGGCCGCGAGCAACGCCGCGAAAAATAATTTCGATTTCAAGGTCTGCATAAAGAGAGTCGGCTCGCCTGCCCGCCGCGGATTAGCACATTCGACGCATGATTCCTTCCCTCGCCCTTCGCCTGTTCTGCATCGGAGCCGCTTGGTCGCTGACCGCCGGCGCCGCCGAAACGCACCCAACGCCCGAAGCCAAGCTCGCGGCGCTCGGCCTCGCCCTGCCCTCCGTCCCGCCCGTGATCGCCAACTACGTGCCGGCGGTGCGCAGCGGAAACCTCGTGTTTCTCGCCGGCCAGATCGCCCGCGGTGCTGACGGCAAATTTCTCGCCGGCAAGGTTGGCCGCGACTTCACCGAGGCCCAAGGCGCCGACGCCGCCCGCACCTGCGCGTTGCAACTGATCGCCGCGCTCAAAGCCGAGGTCGGTGATCTCGCGAAAGTGAAACGCATCGTGAAGCTCACGGGTTTTGTGAACTGCATCGACGACTTCACCGCGCAGCCCAAGGTGATCAACGGCGCTTCGGATTTGCTGGTCGCCGTCTTCGGCGAAAAAGGCCGGCACGCCCGCGCCGCGGTCGGCGTCAACGCCCTCCCGGCGGGCGCGCCGGTCGAGATCGAGTTGATTGCGGAAATCGCGACGCCTTGACGGCGCGTTGAGCGGGAGACGACGGCGGTTCATGGTGATGGCGATCAGAGATCGCGCATCGCCGCCCGGACGCCGACGACGACCCGCTCGCACTCGGCCGGCGAGTTGAAGACGTGCGTCGAGACCCGCACGGCGTTGAGCTTCTGCTCCGTCACCGGCCGGCAACGCAGCCCGTGTGTCTTCAAGAGATAGGTGAAAAAATCCCCGGCCGTGGCGCGCGGGTGGGCAATTGTGACCATTGAAGCCCGCAGCTCGGGACGAGCCGACGTGAGCACGACGAGCCCGGAAATCTTTGAAAACTCGGCGTGAAGATAGGTCGCCAGATCGCGGCCGTAAGCGGCGATGCGCTCGACGCCGATCTCCTTTTGCAACCGCACGGCCTCGGCGAGAGCGACGATCAGTCCGGCATTGCGGGTACCGTATTCGTGCCGGGCCGCGCCATCGACGTAGCGGATCTCGCCCGGCAAAAACGGCAGTTCGCCAGAATGCGAGCCGATGCCCGTGACCGCCACCGCATCGAGGCGCGCGTGGCGGATGAACACCGCGCCCGATTCATGGGGCCCGCCAAGCCATTTGTGTCCGCAAAAGGCGTAAGAGTCACAGCCGAGCGCACCGACGTTCACCGGAACCATGCCGACCGCCTGCGCCCCATCGACGTGAAACCAGATGCCGCGCGCGGCGGCGAATTCAGCGATCGCCCGCACGGGCAACACGAGGCCGTCGGTGCAGGTGATGTGGCTGACTTGAATGACCTTCGTCCGCGGCGTCACGAGCGCCCGGATGCGCGCGAGATTCTCCTCGGCGGAAACGGGGCTGGGTTCGAAGAGCTTCACCGTCACGCCGCGTTCCTTGGTTTGGTTGAACCACGGGAACGAACCGCCCGGATGCGCGTGCGACTCAAAGATCACCTCGTCGCCGGCGCGCAGACGGAGACCGGCGGCGATGAGGGCGTTACCCTCGGTGGCGTTGCGCGTGAAGCAGAGCTCGCGGGGCTCGGCTCCGACAAACGGTGCGACGATCTCCCGCGCCGGCTGGATCAGGTTGTGACCGGTCTCAGAATGCTGCTGGAGAGCGAGCATCGTCGAAAACACCGCGTCGAGCACGCGTTGTGAAGCCGGTCCGA
>CAMBRG010000044.1 GCA_945869845.1 Opitutus sp. GAS368
GCCGCTCCATCATGTGCTCGGCTCCGTCCACATGCAGATGATTCCCTACAAAGCCCGCTTTCTCACCGGCGACGCCTTTGCCTACCAGCGCACCTATTTTGATCATGTCGCCGAGTCCGCCGAGTCCGGGCTCTTCGACACCGTGGCCCACCCCGATCTCGTGAAAAACGAGTCCCCCGCCGATTGGAATTTCGCCCGCATCCAGCCCGACATCGAGCGCGCCCTCGACCGCATCGCCGCCACCGGCGTCGCGATGGAGCTCAACACCAGCGGCCTCAACAAAACCTTCCCCGAGATGAATCCCAGCTCCGCGATGCTCGCTCTCATGCGCACGCGCAACATCCCGGTCGTGATCGGCGCCGATGCTCATCGCCCCGGTCGCGTCGGCGACAACTACCCCGTCGCCCTCCGCCACCTGCAAACGGCCGGTTACACCGAAGTGAGCTTCTTCCTCGACCGCCAACGCCAGAGCGTCGCCATCACCGACGCCCTCGCCTCGCTGCGATAACGTGCTGCACTCATCCGCTTCATGTCCGCCCCGCGCCTCAACCTCTACGATTTCACCCGCGAGCAACTGCGCGGGCAGCTCGTGCGTTGGGAGTTGAATCCGGTGCACGTCGCGCGGCTCTGGAACTACCTCTACATCGAGCTCGCCGCCTCGCTCGACGCCATGCCCGAGCTGCCGCCCAAACTCCGCGCCCGTCTCGCCGCCGAGACGCACCTCGGCGTGTTGCCCACGGCGCTCGAGACCGCCTCGAGCGACGGCTTTACCCATAAATATCTCCTCGCGCTCTCCGATGCGGAAAAAATCGAGACCGTGCTCATGCGCTTCACCGGCCGGGTGACGGCGTGCGTGAGTTCGCAGGTCGGCTGCGCGATGGGCTGCGTCTTCTGCGCCACCGGTCAGATGGGCTACACGCGTCATCTCACGCCCGGTGAAATCGTCGCGCAGGCCGTGCATGTGGCGCGGACGCTGAAGCTCTCCGCTCCTGTAAGCCCGACCGTTGGTCGGGCTCCGGCCGTTTCGGAAACCGACCGGCGGGGGGTTCTACGGCCCGGTCCACAACCCCAGCGCCTCCGCAACATCGTGCTCATGGGCATGGGCGAGCCGCTGCATAACTATGACGCGGTCATGACCGCCATCGACATTCTCCGCGACGAGACCGGCCTCGCGCTCGGCGCCGAGCGGATCACGCTCAGCACGGTCGGGGTCGTGCCGGGGATTTTGCGCCTCGCTCAAGAAATGCGCCCGCTCCACCTCGCGGTCTCGCTCCACGCCGCCACGCAGGCCGAGCGCGCCGCCCTCGTGCCCGCCGCAAAAAAGTGGCCGCTCGACGAACTCATGGCCGCCTGTCGCACCTACAGCGAGACGACCGGCCGCCGCATCTTTTACGAGTGGACGCTGATCGAGGGGAAAAACGATTCCGAGGCCCACGCCCGTGCCGTCGGCGAACTGCTGAGGGGGCTCGACGCGCAGGTGAATCTGATCCCACTTAATCCCACGGACGGCTACGCCGGCGCACCCACGCGCAGCGCGGCCGCAAAGGCGTTTCAACACGTCCTCGCCGCGGAGTTCAAAATCCCGAGCACCGTCCGCCAACGCCGGGGTATCGACATCGCTGCCGGCTGCGGGCAACTGGCGATCGCCGAGAGCGCGGGCTGAAGCCGCAAGGGGGGCACGGGACGGCAGGCTCGGGCGTGGGGTGGGCGCGGGGGCGCGGTTAGAGCCGCTCCGACAAAAACACGCCGGCGCGGAGGGCGGGTCGGAGACCCTGCCCTACTTGTTTACTTCTTTAAGTCCGCGAGCGCGTCTTTGGCGATCCAGCGAGCGGAGGGGGCGGCAAGTTTGGCGATACGTTTCGCCTCGGCGACGGCGGCTTTGCGCAACGCGGGGTTGCGTTTGCCGATCTGCCGGAGGGCCCAGCTCACCGCTTTCTTTACGTAGAGACGATCGTCGCCCGACTCGCGCACGATATCGGGCAAAAAGGCGAGGAAGACATCGTCGGTGAGTTCCTTGCGGTGGATCGCCATGCCGGCCATCACCGCAAACCCGGCGCGTTTCATGAACTCGCCTTGGCGCGTGCTCCAGAGGTGGGCTTTGGTCGCGGCGAAGGGCGTGCGGTCCACCAAAAATGCGAGCGCATCGGTGAGCGCCCAGGTATCGCACTCGCGCACCCAGCGCTCAGATTGGTCGCGGGTGAGGCGGGCAGGATCGGCGATGAACGTGGCGAGAATGCGGGCGTCATGGATGTCGGTGATCCAGAGGTCGAGCGCGAGCGGGTGATTGAGCCGATGGGCCTTGGCGAGGTCGCGCAGCGCCGGAACAGCGACGCCCAAAATTGGAGTCTTCGGCTCGATGCCGAAGCGTTTCTGGCCCGCAATGCCGGCCTCGCTGCCGAGCGAGCGGAGTTGGGAAATGAGTTCAGACGAGGTCATGAGCAGGACAAAGGGCGTTTCGGTAAAAAAACGAGTATCGTGATTATCCGGTCGCAGGCAAGAGTGTGAAATTGCCGAGAGAAAAATTCTTAAGGTCCGTCGGGCCGCTTCGGCCGCGCTGGTCGGCTCACCGGCGGCGCTGCCTCACGGCGGCGGCGAGGCCCTCGAAGATCGGGAGCGTGTCGTCCCATGCGAGACAGGCATCCGTGACGCTTCGTCCGTAGACGAGCGGCGCGGCCTGATAGTCCTGCGCGCCGCCGAGGAGATTGCTCTCGATCATCACGGAGGAAATCGCGCGTTCGCCGGCAGCGATTTGCGCGGCGAGTTCGGCGGCAACGGCGGATTGGCGCGCGGGGTCTTTGCCGCTGTTGGCGTGCGAGCAGTCCACCATGACGTGTGGCGGGAGTTGGTTTTTGGCGAGGAGCGCGGCGGCGGCGCGGATATCGGCGGCGGCGCAGTTGGGCCCGCGCGAACCGCCGCGGAGGACGAGGTGGGTGTGGTCGTTGCCCGTGGTGCCCATGACGGCTGGCGCGCCTTCGCGGGTGAGGGACGGGAACCAATGCGGATGCCGCGCGGAGCGGATGGCGTCGATGGCGACTTGGATATCGCCGTCGGTGCGGTTCTTAAAGCCCACGGGCATCGAAAGACCGGAGGCGAGTTCGCGGTGGATCTGGCTCTCGACGGTGCGCGCCCCGATGGCGCCCCAGGAAACGAGATCAGCGTAGTACTGGCCCAAGGTGGTATCGAGGAACTCGGTGGCGACGGGCAGACCGCGGCCGGTGACATCGCTCAACAACCGGCGGGCGAGGCGCAGACCTTTGTTGATCTGGTAAGAGGCGTCGCGGTCGGGATCATTGATGAGGCCTTTCCAGCCGACCACCGTGCGCGGTTTTTCGAAATACACGCGCATGACGACCAAGAGGTCGGGCGCGAGGCTTTGGGCGATGGGCGCCAGGCGGTCGGCGTAGTCGAGCGCGGCGATGGGGTCGTGGATGGAGCAAGGGCCTACCACCACGAGCAACCGATCATCGGCGCCGGTGATGATGGCGCCGACCTCGCGGCGCGTGCGGGCGACCAGCGCGGCACGGGTGGCGTCGAGGGGGATTTCCTCTTCCAGGATCGCGGGCGCGAGCAGCGGCTTGGTCGCGCGAATGCGGAGATCGGCGGTGGCAGGAGGCAGAGACATGAGCGGGAGAGCCAAGAGCAACGCCCGGCCGGGGGCGAGTGAGGAGTGGCGGGCGCGGGAAGACCGATCAGTTTGTAGGAGCGACCAGTGGTCGGTGGCGTGGAGGGTTTTTGTGGTCCGTGTTTTTCGGAAACCGACCAGCGGTCGGTTCTACAGTTCGGATCGTTGTAGGACCGACCGGTGGTCGGTCTTGAGTTTAGGGTTCGTCGAAATCAACCCGCCCCGCGTAGGGCCAGTCTTCGGGACGAGCGACCAAGCCGGCGCGCACGGGGTTTTCACGCACATAGAGCCATTTCTCGGCGTGGCTTTCCGTCGTGCGCAACAAGTGGTCGAAAAATCGGTGCTGCCAAAGCGGCGGATGCATCGCGAGTGGCGGCAGGAGCGCTTTGGCGCTCCACTCTTTCCAGCGCTTAAGGAAGGTGGAAAGCGGTTTCGCAGTCATGGAGGCGCAGCAGAAAAAATGCACATGATCGGGCATGATGACGTAGCGACCGATCTGCCAACCGTGGCGCTCCTCGGCCGCGAACCATTCGGCACGCAGAACTTGATGCGCGTGATCGGTCGCCAGCACGCGACGGCGCTCATGTGTGCAGGTCGTGACGAAATAAACCGGAGTCTTGAGCCAGACCCGCGCAAGCCGGCCCAAGGGTGCCGGGCGAGCGTGGGGATCGGGTGCGGGCGGCGGCATGGGGATTCGGGGGAAGGGAAGCCCGATCGGCGGTCGGGCTTACAGGTGGCTCAATTGTAGAACCGACCGTTGGTCGGTGGCGCGGGGGGTTTTTGTGGTCCGTGTTTTTCGGAAACCGACCACCGGTCGGTTCTACAGTTCGGATCGTTGTAGGACCGACTGGTGGTCGGTCTTTGGTTTGATAAAAGTGGAGTTCGGATCGTTGTAGGACCGACCGGTGGTCGGTTATCCGGGACAGGGTCGGGGGGATTCTATTGTTTTAGAAAAACCGACCAGCGGTCGGTTCTATAACCCGAGCGACCCGCGCGCTTCACTCACGGTCGGATTCGGCGAAAGCATCACCTCGGTCAGCGCCGGCGCGAGGCCGAGGGCCTTGGCGCGGTGGAGCATCGTGAGCCACGCCAGCGACGCGTGGGCGTGGTCCATCGCTTGGGGCGCTAATCCGCTAAACGTCGGTTCCAGCGGCGGGAGAACTTCCTTCGGCAACAGCGTTTTCTCCGCGAGAAACAACCCCAGCGCGGCCCCCAGCGTGTCGAGCCACACGCGCGGCGAGCCCGGCACCACATAAGGCACGCCGGCTTTTTCAGGCGTCCACTCCATGAAAAGACGGAGTTGCTCGTGGAGCTTGGCCAGCTCGGCTTCAGCGGTGGCTGGGGTCCAGCGCACGATAAACTGTTTCCGCTCCCGGAACTTCTTTATTTCCCACAGGCGCAAGATCAGCTCGAAGTCGCCCGCTTTGTGTCGGAGCGTGCCGGTCACCACGTAGTCGAGGCCTTCGCCGTTGGGCGAATCGACGAGCTGGCGGAGGTTTTCAGTGGTCCATTCGGACTCGAAAATCACCGGTTGCTTGGCTCCGCCTCCGGCCGGTTGAAACACACCGACGGCGGCGATGGGCGCGTAGTGCGGTGAAAAATAAAAAGTCTCGGCGAACCAGAGCGGCAGCGCGCGGGAGAGGCGGCCCAGTTCGTCTTCGGGCCGGGCTTGGGCGGCGAGTACATCGGGGTAAACGCCGGGCAGAGCCAATTGGGCAAAAGCGATGCGACGGAGCCGGGAGCCTTTGGGTGGGAGAATTTTTTCCGCGAGCGGTTCGAGGCCGTAGAACCAGATCGGTTTGCTGATGCTGACGAGATCGATCTTGGCGATCGCGGGTGCGGTCGGCGCGGAACCGTCGGCCGAATCCGGGGTGGCGCCGTAGGCGGGCAAGGGCGCGGCCTCAGAGACGATGAGCTCGGCGATCGCATTGGAGAAGCCGTGGAGCCGGTCTTCGAGCTCGGGGCGATTGAGCTCGAAGAGCACGTCGAGCACGTGTTGCGCGGCGTCGGCCTGGCGGAGCGCGAGGTAGGCTTGGAGAAGATTGAGGCCGGTGGCCGGGCCGTGGATCTGCGCGTCATAGCGCGGTGCGACGAGCTCGACGATCTGGGCAACGTGCCCGGTGGAGCCGAGATCGCCGGAGACCGTGACGAGGACATCCGCGCGTTCCCCGGCCGCGGCAAGAACTTCCTCATAAATGGCCAGCGCGCCGGGGAGATCTTTGGCCTCGAGTCGCTCGCGGGCGGCGGCGAGGCGCGGGAGGACGTTGCCGGCGGGGGCCGAAGCTTCGGGGGCAGGTGACGGCGCGGACGCGGCCGGCTTGGACGCGGGCGCGGAGCCAGGCGATGATTTCTTTCCAGCGAAGCGGTTGAAAAATCCCATGAGCGGACAAAAGCGGTCTCCCACCCGGAGGCGACGAGAATTCAGCGCGGCTGGCCGCCGAGGAGTCTTGAGCGAAAACGCAGGCGCTGCACGTAGGTCGCGGCGAGCACGCCGGCGAGGTGGGCGAGGGGCACGGGCTGGATTCCTTCGGAGGCAAATCGCGCGAACAGCGGTGAACTCACGGCAAATTCCGCCGCGATCTTTAGGACGATCAGAGCCAACGCCGTTCGCCAAAACCAGCGGTCGGACGTCGGCGCGGACCGGGTCTCCGCGCCGGCCACCACCACGGCGGCCGCCGCCTCGATTTCCGCAATCCGCGCGAGCTGGGCGAACGCCAAAAACGTCAGCATCGCAGCCGTCAACCCCGAGAGCCCGCCATAGAATCCCAAGTTCGGATCGAGTCCGAAAAGCGCGACACCGATGATCGGCGGGGCCACGATCAAGAGCACTCTCGCCCGGCGCGGGGCCGCGCGCTCCGCCCAACTGCTCGCGACCGCGAAGACCGCGAGATTCCACAGCAGGTGACTCCACCCGAAGTGCACAAAGTGCCCCGTCCAAAGCCGCCAATATTCGCCGCGCTCCAGGGCGACGCGGTCGTAGAGGAGTCCGGGGTTCAGGGCCGGCGCGGTGGCGACACCGAGCGCGAGCCCCACGACGCCGAGGCTGGCCCACGGGATCGTGGCGAGCGCGGTGGGGTTACGGGAGGCGTTCGACGGTGGTGACATCGGGCAAGGAAATCGCGCCTCAGCGCGACCCTGCAATCGCTGATTCAAGCCCGCATTCTAAGGGACGTCTCGTTTGGAATTTCGCCCTTGGAGACGCGACGCCCCCGTCGCGTTTCAAATCTCGCTCAGGCCGTGGTCACAGTCCGGCCAACCGACCATCGGTCGGTTCTATAGCGCACGGCGGCGAACTATGCCATGCGACGACGCACCGCGCGGGTGAGCAAGAGCAGGCCGAGTACAAGGGCAAATTCACCGCCGAGGCTGCCGCCTCCCGTGTAGCCGGGCTTGTGCTCGATCTTCACTTCGCCGGGAGAGTTCTTCACGCGCTCACGGAACGAGGCGAGCTGGAGCTTGAGGTTGGCGATAAGCTCGGTCGTGGCGGCATCGAAACCCTTGCCGCTGTCTTCGCGCAGGCGTTGCGGGACGTAAACGGCGGCCGCGCCCGCCTCGACGCGGCTAGCACCGGGCGCTCGAAAGAGCAGATGCCGGCTGGCGATGTCATAGACCGCGGCTTCCATCATCGTCTGCGTGTCGTTCTTGTTGCCTTGAAAAATGTAGGCGCCGACGATCGTCCAATAGGAGAGCGAAAGGAAGTTGGTATTGGTGAACTGCACCTGGTCGTAGGCGACCAGCCCGATCACATCGACGCCGAGGAGGGAGCGGACTTGGTTGAGATTATCAAAACCGCCGCCGGTCCGCAGGTAGGTCGAGGGCACGATCTCGATGCTCTGGATGTAGTCGAGGCCCTTGAACTCGGCGGCGACGCGGGTGAGCAACACGGTCTTTTGCTGCTCGGAGATCTCGGAGAGGCCCGGCACGAATGCGATGCCGACCCGCAGGGGTAGTCGCAGCACGGGGATCGAAGTGGGCGGAAGCGGATTGGCCTGGTTGGGATAGAGGTAGGCGACGACGCTGCTGGAGCGCTCGGTCTTGCGCGGGCCGCGGGAGCCGGCCGAAAAACAGCCGCCGGCGAGGAGTGCGGCGAGGCTGAGGAGGAGCCAGGCGGCGGGACGAAACGGGCGCGGACGGGAGGCGGTGCGGGACGGAACAAAGAGGGTCGTCATGCGCAGAGCGTCCGGCGCGGAAGGCGGGGAGACAACGCGATTTAAACCGGGAAATCCGATGATTAAGAGGCCAACGGTTGCGCCGTCGATGAACGAGATCTCCGTGAATCGGCCGGATCGGGAAACACGATCCGATGGGAAGACCAGGCTCCACCGGGTAGCGGACCAGATGACGAAGCCGGTAGCAGACCGAGGGTTTACCCTCAAGAACCGACCGCTGGTCGGTTGTCGGCCTGCTTTCTTTGCCCCTGCTCAAAAATCGACCGGCGGTCGGTTCTGCAGCAAGAAACGGCGGCACCAAGGGTGCGGTTCATTAGCGTGGATTAGCGGAAATTAGCGGTTACCTGTTTTTATATCACACCATGGATCACCTTACGGTTGGAGATTGTTGGAACGGCAATGCCGAGGCTTGGACGAAGCTCGCGCGCGCGGGCTACGACACCTATCGCGACCACCTGAACACGCCGGCGTTCTTGGCGCTGTTGCCGCCGGTCGAGGGGCTGGCGGGGCTGGATATCGGCTGCGGCGAGGGGCACAACACGCGATTGATCGCGCAGCGGGGCGCGCAGATGACGGGGCTGGATATCGCGGAGATTTTTATCCGCCACGCGCGCGAGGAGGAGCAACGCGCCCCGCTCGGGATCACGTATCATCACGCGAGCGCGGTGGAGTTGCCCTACAAGCCGGCGTCGTTCGATTTCGCGGTGGGTTGCATGAGCCTGATGGATATTCCGGAGACGGCGCAGGTGGTGGAAGAGGCGTTTCGCGTGCTGCGGCCGGGCGGGTTTTTGCAGTTCTCGATTCTGCACCCGTGTTTCAATCCGCCCCACCGGCGCAACTGCCGCGACGAGCGGAAGCTCACGTTTGCAGTGGAGGTAGGAGACTATTTTTCGGAAACGCGCGGGCAGATCGACGAGTGGATTTTCGGGACGGCGCCGCTCGCGCTGCGGCAGAAGTTGCCGATGTTCAAGGTGCCGCGTTTCCACCGTCCGCTGGGCCAGTGGATCAACCTGCTGATCGCGGCGGGCTTTGTGATCGAGCGCGTGGAAGAGCCGCGCCCGGACGATGCGACGGTGCTGGCGAATCCGAGGCTACAGGGCGCGCAGGTGGTCGCGTATTTTCTGCACGTGAGGGTGCGGAAGGCGGGGTGAAGCTTGAGGCCGAGAACTACTCCAGCCGCTCGCGCCAGTAATCGGGCCGGCGTTTGAAGTGAGCTACGGCGAGGAGCATGATCCGATCCGGCCGCTCCACGTAGATCAGCGCATACGGAAATTCACGATTAAAGTGCCGTCGCGTGCCGTGGCGCCAAGGGCGCTGGAGTTGGGGCGCGGCTTCGATTTCAGCGACCAATCGGAGAACCATGTCGTAAAACGATCCCCCAATCCTGGGACTTTTCCAGCGTAGGAGGCCACAGCCTCCGCAAACTCGTCGTCGGCCTGCGGGTGAAAGATCGTAGGTTTCACCGACCGAGAATCTGCCGAGCGCGGGCAAATACTTGTTCGGCGGGCACGCCTTTCACCCGACCACTGTCGAGCTCTTCGATGCGGCGTTTCACTTCATCGGACCACGTATCTTCGACGGATGAATCGGGGGCTACGAGCGCAAGGCGGGTCTCCAGCCACGCGGCGACTTCATGCAACTGTTCGGGCGGGAGTTTTTCCAAAGCGGCCTCGATTTCGGTCACGATTCTCATGGTCGGAAATGTGGCAAAGAGGGAGCCGAGAGCAAGGCTGCGGGCGGGGTTTGGGGTTGGAAACAATCTGGACGACCTCGGAGCCCGACCACCGGTCGGGCCTACAGCGAATTGACGGATATCAACGTCACATGAGATCTGGACTTTTGTAGGCCGTCCGCGGGCGGACGTACCGAGCGCCGGCAAGCAGGCGGCCTACGACGGAAAGTCTAAAAACCAAACGGCGCTGGTATTAGCCGCGATTCGGCGCGGGGATTTTTTCGGGGCTCACGCCGCCGCGGGCGGTGACGAGGGCGCAGACTTTGGGGACGTAGAGGCGGGTCTCGGCGGGGAGTGCGGACGCGATGCCGGCGTAGGTTTTGGTGGAGGTTTTTGCCAACAGGCGGGTGACGCGGCCGGCGCCGGCGTTGTAGGCGGCGAGCGCGAGGGGCCAGGAGCCGAATTTTTCATAGTTCGCGCGGAGGAGGCGGGCGGCGGCGCGGGCGGATTTTTCGGGGTCGGTGCGGTCGTCGGGCAAGAACGTTCTCAGGCCGAGGCCGCGGGCGGTTTCGGGCATGAGTTGGTAGAGGCCGCGCGCGCCGACGGGGCTGCGGGCGCTGGGGTTGAAGGTGGATTCGGCTTCGGCGAGCCAGACGAGTTCGGGTGGGACGCCTTCGTCGATGAAGGCGGCGCGGATGGCGGGAAGCAGCGCGGCGGCGCGACCGGGCGCGGGGGTGGCGCGGGCGCGGGCGAGGAAGAGATCGTAGTGGGGGAGGGAATTTTCGATTTTTGATTTTTGAGTTTCGATTGGGGCGGAGGGTTTTTTCGGGAGCGGGGCGGGTGACGGCGTTGGCGTCGGCGGAGCGACGGGGCCGGGCGCGGATTTGGGCGCGACGGGTTTTTGCGCGACGATTTGTTCGGCGGCTTCGAGTTCGTCGAGACGGGCGGTGAGCCAATCGGCGTAATCTGCGTACTCGGGGAAAAGCTGGAGCGCGGGGAGCGCGGCGCGGGCTTGCGGGGCGTAGTCGGCGAGAGCGGTAAGGTCATCGCCTTCGAGCGCTTTTTGGAGGCGGGCGGCGAATTCGTCCCACTGCTGACGCGACGGGAACTCATACTGCGCCTTGATTTCCGGCGGGGCGAGTTGGTCGAAGAGTTGTTGGCCGAGTTGGAAGAGGTCTTCGGTCGTAGGCAGCGCGGGTTCGGTCGTGGCGGGAGCAGGGACCGGTGCGGGCTGCGCGACGAGCACCGCGGGCGCGAGGGTGAGAGAAAAGTGGAGAAGTAAAAGTCGGAAGAGCGGGCGCATAGCTTAGGGGTGGACACGCGGGACGGAAAAAAGTGCGGCAGAGGGGGAGCGCGCCGGGAGCGAGAGGGTGGAAAAGGCGGTGCAGCGTGACCGGGAAAGTGGCCACCGACCCCGCAAAAAAAAAGATCGCGCCGCCCGAGCCCATTTCAACGGAAGCTTTGTCCTCCATCAAATAATAAACGTCTTTTGGGAATTCGCCGCCTGCGGTTGTTCGGCCGCGGTCAGGCGAGGAGGTAGCGGCCGTTTTTGCGGGTGCCGACGCGGCGGATGAGTTTTGTTTTTAAGAGCGGGGCGAGGATGTGGGCGGCGCCTTGTTTGGTGACCGCGAGCGCCGCCCAGAGCTCGGCGGGAGCGAGCCCTTCGTGGTGGTCGCGCAGGAGGCGGAGGAGTTTTTCTTGGCTGGGGCGGAGGACGGTTTTCTTCGGCCCGGATTTGGCGGCGAGTTGTTGCACGCGCAGCCATACGCGCTCGAGGGTCGTGCGCACGCCTTCGGTGGTGTATTCGAGCCAGGCGGTGAGGTCGCCGCCGGCGCCGGGCACGGCGGCGAGGCCGGCGTAGTAGCGCGGCCGGTCTTCGCCGTAGAACTCGTCGATGGAGAAGATGTGGTGCGTGTCGAAACCGCGGCGGTAGAGTTCCCAGAGCGCGAGCATGCGGCCGGCGCGGCCGTTGCCGTCGGCAAAGGGGTGGATGTCCTCGAACTGGTAGTGCAGGATCGCGGAGGTGAGCACGGGCGACCACTCGGCGCTGGGGCCGTTCCACCAGGCGAGGAGTTCTCGCATGAAGCCGGAGACCAGATCGGGTGATGGCAGCAGGTGTTTGCCGACGCGCACGGCGATGGTGCGGTAGCGGCCGGCCTCGCCTTGGTCCATGACGCCGCCGGCAAGCAGTTGATGCAGGCGGAAGATGTCTTCGTGGGTGATGGGCTTGGATTGTTTGGCGCGTTTCTCGATCCAGCGGAGGCTGGCGAAGTAGTTGAGAACCTCGCGTTGGGCGCGCTCGGTGTGGTCGGGCAGCGGGGTGCCGCCCTCCAGCGCGCGGACCTCGGCGAGCGTAAGGGGGTTGCCCTCGATCGCGGTGGAGGCGTGGGCACCGCGCTGGCGGCTGTCCTGCTGGAGGCGGGGCGTCCAAGTGACCTGGATAGCGGCGGTGGCGATCTTAGCCTTCAAGTCGGCAATGGTCTCCAGTTCCCGCAGGAGGCGGGCGGTGACGGTGAACTGGGGAGCGAAGGCCATGGCGGGGTAAGGCAAGTATGAGTCCAGCGATGAGTCAAGGACGGTGGAGAGTTAAGTCTAGCGTGAGTCTAGCGATGAGACTAGGGAGCGTGGCGCAGGAAAATCGAGGCGGGCAGGGTGGTGCCGGTTTACCGTTTGACCCTCGGGGAGGCGTGTTTACTTAGACCCCTCCTACGGATGAACCGGGTCCACATCAAAACCTACGGGTGCCAGATGAACGAGCGCGACAGCGAGGCGGTCGCGGCGATGTTGCGCGCCCGGGGCTACCGGATCGTGGCGAGCGAACACGATTGCGATGTGCTGCTGCTTAACACCTGCAGCGTCCGCGACGCCGCCGAGCAAAAGGCCATCGGCAAGGCCGCTAACATCGCGCATCGCAAGCGACATCAACCCGACTTCGTGCTCGGGATCCTCGGCTGCATGGCGCAGAACCGCGGGGCCGAGCTCTTGGACAAGTTGCCCGACGTCGACCTGATCGTGGGCACGCAGAAATTTCACCAAGTGCCGGAGTATCTGGAAAACATCCGGGCGGCGCGGGCGGCGGGGGTGCCGTTGGCGACGAGCATCGTGGACATCGCGGAAGAAGCCGGCTCGCAGAACACGATTCGCGATCATGTGTTGTCACAGGATGTGGCGGCGGAGAGCAACGCGGCCGGTGGGGCCGAAAACGCCGGCGTGGATGCGCCGCCGCAGATCAGTGCGTTTGTTTCGATTCAGCAGGGCTGCAATATGGACTGCGCCTTCTGCATCGTCCCGAAAACGCGCGGCGACGAGCGCTCGCGGCCGATGGAAGATATCGTGGCCGAATGCCGCGCGCTGGCCGAGCGCGGCGTGCGCGAGGTGACCCTACTCGGCCAGATCGTCACGAGTTACGGCCGGCGCGACTACGCGCACACCGACGGCATTTCGCCCTTCGTGCAATTGTTGGAACGCGTGAGTGCCATCGACGGGATCGATCGGATTCGCTTCACCTCGCCGCATCCGCGCGGCTTCAAGCAGGACCTCGTGGACGCCTATGGCCGGCTGCCGAAGCTCTGCGGTTACGTGCACCTGCCGATGCAGTCCGGCAGCGACCGCATCCTGCGCGCGATGAACCGGCCTTACACCCGCGAACGTTATTTCGAGATCGTCGAGGCGCTGCGCGCGGTGCGGCCGGACATGTATTTTTCGACAGACATCATCGTGGGTTTCCCGGGTGAGACGGACGAGGAGTTCGAGCAGACCCGCGAATTGTTTGAACGGTGCAACTACGACATGGCCTATGTCTTCAAGTATTCGATCCGCAGCGGCACACCGGCGGCGGAGATGGGCGACCAGATTCCCGACGAGGTAAAGGAGGCGCGCAACGCCACGCTGCTGGGCCTGCTCCAGCAAAACTCCGTGCGTCGCAACGCCACCCTCGTTGGCACGGTCGAAGAGGTCCTCGTCGAGGGACCGGACAAGACGGGCAGGAAATTCACCGGCCGTACCCGCGGCAACCGCGTCTGCATCTTCGACGCCAATCCCCGCCTCATCGGCCAGCTCGTGTCGCTCAAGATCGACCGCGCAAGCGTGAGCACGCTCTACGGCGAGCTGGTGTTGAGCGGCGTCCCCGACGCCGCGTAATCTTCCTCCTCCTCTTTCTCTTCCTCTTTCTCTTTCTCTTTCTCTTTCTCTTTCTCGTTCTCGTTCTCGTTCTCGTTCTCGTTCTCGTCCCTCTTCCTCGTTCCTCGTTCCCCCCCACTCCATGCCCGCGCTCTTCGATCATGAACGCCTGAAAGCCTATCAAAGTGCGCTGCGTTTCGTCGCATGGGCGGCCCCGATCATAGAGGATCTTTCCGGCAAGCTCGCCGCCAAAGACCAACTGGACCGCGCCTCTACCAGTATCGTTTTAAACCTCGCTGAGGGAAACGGCCAACGATCCCACCCTAACCGTTGCCGATATTTCGATATCTCGCGCGGCTCAGGGTTGGAATGCGCCGCTTGCCTCGATGTCTTGGTTGCCCGAGGCAAGCTCCCCGCAGCGATGGCTGCCGAAGGGAAATCTATTCTGCTGGAAGTTGTCGCCATGACGGCGGGGTTAATCAGCCGATTTTCAGAAGAATTGCACGAGGAGCCCGCCACTTATGACTCGGCCCCGCTCGGTGGGGAGAAAGCGTAAGAGAAAGAAAAAAGAGAAAGATTTTTTACCATGTCACTCACTCTCGCCACCCTCATTCCCGGTCTGATTTTGCTCACGCTCGGCGTGCCGCTCCTGTTAGGAAACTCACTGTTCGGCGCGGCGCTGAAATCATTTCCCCGGTCCACCGCGGCGGCGTATCTCTTCTTCGGCACCGGCGCGGCGTGGTTCCTTTACAACATCTGGCATCTTTCGATGGCCGACATGGGTGAATACCGAAACATCCTCTTCGGCGGGTTTCTCATCGTCGCGGTGGCGGCGTTCAAATGCGTTCCGGATTTTCTCTCCGTGCGCGGACTTTGCGCGCTAATGTTGCTGGCCGCGTCGCCCCTGCTCGATGCCGCCTACATGGAGTGGGCCAAGCCTCAACGACTGCTGATGGTGAGCGTAGTCTACGCCGGGATCGCGGCGGCCATTTGGCTCGGAGCCCAGCCGTGGCGAATGCGCGACTGGCTGAACTGGCTCTTCATCGTGCCCGGTCGCGCCAAGGTCGTCGGCGGCATCGCCGCAGGTTACGGCCTGTTGCTCTGCGGCGTCGCCTTCACTTATTGATCGGCGATGTCGGCTTCAACTCCCCCTTCTCTTCCCGCCAACCCGCCGCCGGTGCTGCTCGTGCTCGCGGGCCCCGCCGGCTCCGGCAAAAGCACCCTCTGCGAGCGGATCGTGCGCGAAGTGCCGGGCTTTGAACGCGTCATCACGACGACGACCCGCGCGCCGCGTCCGGGCGAGATCAACGGGGTTCACTATCATTTTCTCACCCCGGAGCAGTTCGACGCCAAGATCGCGGCCGACGAATTTCTCGAATGGGCCTGGGTCCACGGGGAGCGCCGTTACGGGACGTTGGCCGCCAGCGTGCTCGAGCCGCTGAAACGCGGACAAAGTCTCGCGATCAACCTCGACGTGCAAGGGGTGGCGAGCCTGCGCGAAGCGGCCGAGCACTCGATCGTGCTGCAACGGGCGATGGCCACGATTTTCATTTTGCTCGATCATGAGCAACTCGTCGCCCGCATCCGTGATCGCGGCCAAGACGACGACGCCGAGATCGCGCGGCGCATGGCGACGGCCGAGGCGGAGCTGCTGGAAGCGCCGAAATTTGAATTCGTGATTAACAGCGGCGCGCGCGAAGAGGATTTCGCGGCGCTGCTGAAGATTCTCGCGACGGCGAGGGCGCGCGCGGTTTAGAGCCGATTGAGCGGGTAATGCTGGTCGATGTAGCGGTAGTCGCGGTCGTTCTCCAAAAGATGAACGCCATGTTGGATCACGACGGCGGCGATGAGGCAGTCGATGGAATTCCGGATAGTCACACCCTTGCGACGCAATTCACGATAGACCGTAGCACCCAGTTCAAAAGTCGAACGGTCGTCCTCCAGATAAACCAGAGTTTCAAATTGGCGTTTGGTGGCGACGTATTCCGACTCGGTGCGAACGCCCTGTAGGACTTCCGCCAAAACAAAGCCGCAACAGCAGAGGTCGTCGCGGCTTTGCAGACATTGATCCAGCGTCGCGGTCTGCGACGTCACCTTGCCACGAAGGAAATCGATCCAGACGGTCGAATCGACCAACACCTTCATGCGACGCGCTTGGATCGCATCCGACCGAGGTTACCGGACCACTTTACTTTGCCTTTCAAGGCGAGAAAACCGAGCTGTTGCTCGCGGCGGACAAGTTCGGACAGAGCATGATGCACCAAAGCTCGCCGGGTTCTCAGGCCGGTCTGCTTCAAACCCTGACGCACGAGGGTCTGATCGAGGACGATGTTGGTGCGCTTCATGACTACACACAAAATCGGGAGCCGAGGTGTAGGCAAGCCGACGGTTTGGTCTCACCCGCCGATGTAGCTCATCTCGATCTTGGCGCGGGATTCGCCGGCGGCGAGGAGGCCGGCGCGTTCGTCGCTGTAACGGTCTTCGCGGCCGCGCCAGATGCGGGCGAGGTAGGCGGCGAGTTCGGAGTCATCGGCTCCCGCGCGCAGGCAGCCGAGCACATCCCAGCCGAGCGAGGCGAAGAGACAGGTGAAGAGTTTGCCGTCGGCGGAGAGGCGCGCGCGGTGGCAGTCGCGGCAAAACGGCTCGGTCACGGAGCTGATCAGGCCGATCTCGCCGCGTCCGTCGGCGTAGCGGTAACGCGCCGCCACCTCACCGCGGTAGGCCGGACCGACGGGTTCAAGCGGCCATTTTTCGCCGACGCGGGCGACGAGTTCGCGCGCCGGCACGACGCGCTCGGCCGTCCAATGGTTGGTGTTGCCGACATCCATGAACTCGATGAAGCGGAGGGCGTGGCCGCGCGCGCGGAAATAGTCGCAGAGCTCAAGCAATTCGCCGTCGTTCACCCCGCGCTGGATCACGCAGTTGATCTTCACCGGCAAACCGACCGCAGCGGCGGCGTCGATGCCGCGCAGCACGCGGGCCACACTGAAGCCGAGGCCGTTGAGCTTGCCGGCGGTGGTATCGTCGAGCGAATCGACGGAGACGTTGACGCGGTCGAGACCCGCCGCGCGGAGGGCTGGCGCGAGTTTTTCGAGCAGCCAGCCGTTGGTGGTCAGCGCGACATCGCGCACGCCCAGTTCCTGTTTGAGGGCGCGGATGAGGTCGGGGACATCGGGGCGCAGGAGCGGTTCACCGC
Organism: Opitutus sp. GAS368; assembly: GCA_945869845.1. Taxonomy (GTDB): domain Bacteria; phylum Verrucomicrobiota; class Verrucomicrobiia; order Opitutales; family Opitutaceae; genus Tous-C4FEB. The sequence goes on from CAMBRG010000044.1 coordinate 16,779, forward strand.
CGGTGAGCCGGATTTTTTCGACACCGAGCGTCGTGAACGCCCGCGCGATGCGGGTGAGTTCGCCGAGCGTCATCAGTTGCGGATCGCGCAAAAAGGCGTGGCCGGGGCCGAAAACCTCTTTCGGCATGCAGTAGGGGCAGCGGAAATTGCAACGGTCCGTCACCGAAATGCGGAGATCGCGCAGCGGACGTTGGAATTGGTCGACGGGGCCGGACATGGGAAAGGAGAGAATGTGGCCAACGGACCAAAGCAAAGGAAACGACGAATTTTCGTTCGCACCGCGCACCGCCGGCCCGATAAACCTCACGCCCTCCATGCTTACACCCGGCGAAGCCGAGCGGTTGATCCGCGAAAATATTCCTCTCCTTCACCGCGAGGATTGCCCGCTCGCGTCCGCCCACGGTCGCATTTTGCGCGCCGATTTGCGCGCGGACCGCGATTTGCCGCCCTTCGACCGCGTGACGATGGACGGCTACGCGTTGCGGGCGTCGGCCCTCGCGGCCGGCACGCGGACCTTTCGCATCGAAGGCGTGCAAGCGGCCGGCATGGTGCCGCGGACGCTCGGGGCGTCGGCCGACGCGTGCGTTGAGATCATGACCGGGGCCGTTTTGCCGACCGGCGCGGATTGCGTCGTGCCTTACGAGGAAACCACCCGCGCCAACCCGGGGACGACCGTGACGGTGAACGAAGCCGCGGCCAAGTTTTCCGCCGGCAACGCCGTGCATCGGCGCGGCGGCGATCACCGCGGCGGCGAAGTAATCGTGCGCGCCGGCACGCGTCTGACGGGTCGCGAGATCGCCGTGGCTGCGGCCTGCGGCTACGCGGCGCTCACCGTCGCGCATTCGCCCAAGATTGCGGTGGTCGCGACCGGTGACGAGCTCGTCGAGGTGGAAGCCGATGTCGCCCCGCACCAAATCCGGCGCAGCAATGACCACGCGTTGCGCGCCTCGCTCATCCTCGCCGGTTACCCGCGCGTCGAACGGTTTCACGTCCGCGATGTGCGTCATGAGATCGAACATCTGCTTTGGCACCTGCTCGCCGAATACGATGTGCTGTTGCTCACGGGCGGCGTTTCGAAGGGAAAGTTCGATTTTCTCCCCGATGAACTCACTCGCCAAGGCGTGAAAAAGATTTTCCACGGCGTCGCCCAGCGGCCGGGCAAACCGTTTTGGTTCGGTCTGAGCGCGCGCTCGACTCCGGTCTTCGCCCTGCCGGGCAATCCCGTTTCGAGCACCACCTGTCTCCACCGCTACGTGCTGCCGGCACTCGCGCACGCCAGCGGCGCCGCCCCGATTCAGCCCCGCCTCGTCGCGCTGGCGGCTCCGGTGAGTTTCCCGCCCAAGCTCGCCCGCCTGCTGCCGGTGAAACTCAGCAGCGGACCGGGCGCTGAATTGCTCGCGACCCCGGACGAGGTAAATACCTCGGGCGATTTTGCCGGCCTCGTTGGGACCGACGGGTTTGTCGAACTGCCCGCCCATCAGGCGGAGTTCTCGGTGGGCACCGTGGTGGCATTTACCCCGTGGGTGTGAATTTGCGGTAGGAGCGGCTTTACGCCGGGAGGATCGCGGGCAAACTCCGCGCTATCCTATGCTTTCCCACCTCGACGCCCAAGGTCAGCCCGCGATGGTCAACGTCGGCCCCAAGGCCGTCACCCACCGCGTCGCCCGAGCCGTGGCCGTGGTCGTGCTCCCGCCGCCGCTGGCCGCCCTCCTGCGCGACGGCGACATCGCCACCAAAAAAGGCCCGGTATTTCAGACGGCGATCCTCGCCGGAATTATGGGCGCCAAGCGCACCTCCGATCTGATCCCTCTTTGTCATCCGCTCCCGCTCGACGATTGCAAAATCACCATCGAACAGCGCCCGTCCGCCGCCGATGGCTCGACCGAAGTCGTGATCACCTGCACGGCCGAAACCCACGCCAAAACCGGCGTCGAAATGGAAGCCCTGACCGGTGCTACCGTCGCCGCCCTCACGCTCTACGACATGGGTAAAGCGGTCTCGCACGATCTCGTGATCAAAGACGTGCGCTTGCTCGAAAAAACCGGGGGGAAAAGTCATTTCGTCACGACCGGCCCCCGCCCATGATCACGATCCACATCCAGTATTTCGCCATTCTCCGCGAGCAACGCGGCGTCGCCGGCGAGACCCTCTCGACCCCCGCGGGCACGGCCGCCGCACTTTACGACGAATTGCGTACGCGCCACAGTTTCTCACTGCCGCGGGACCGCGTGAGAGCAGCCGTAGATGAAAGCTTCGTCGCTTGGGACACGCCCTTGCGCGACGGGCAAACCGTGGTCTTTATCCCGCCCGTAGCCGGCGGTTAAACGCCGCCGACAGCTCAGAGATTATATTTTCAAAATGTTTCGCATTTCGACCGAGCCTCTCGATCCCGCCGCTTTGCAACGCACGCTCGCTGATGCGCACGCGGGGGCTTGTGTGACGTTTGAAGGCTGGGTGCGCGACCACAACGACGGCCGGCCGGTCCTCGCGCTCGACTACGAGGCCTACGCGCCGCTCGCCGAAAAAGAGGGCGCGCGCATTCTCGCCGAGGCCCGGGAGAAATTCGCCATCGTGGGTGCGGTCTGCATCCATCGCGTGGGCTCCCTGCGTATCGGCGATCTTGCGGTGTGGGTCGGAGTTTCCGCCGCCCACCGGGGCGCGGCTTTCGATGCCTGCCGCTTCGTCATCGACGAAACCAAGGCCCGTGTGCCCGTCTGGAAAAAAGAGCACTACGCCGACGGGGATACTGCTTGGATCAATTGCGCCACGAGGGGCGACCACGCCGCGGCGGTGAAAAGTTAAGCCGGCGTTTTTATCCGCCGATTTCCCCCCTGTCTCATTCGCCGGAGTCCCCTAGTCTCTGCTCGTCTCGACCGGCCTCGAATGAGTTCGGGAGATTCCGAACGCCTTTTGGGTCAACCTCGGCGTCGCGGTTTTGCAGCTTCATTCTCCCGGTGGTGATCCTGAGAAAACTCGCCGCGGTGAACCTAAAAACGGCCGTTGAACCACGGATGGACCCGGATCCCAAACCGATGGGAGCTGGCGATTGATTCATGGTAGGGCCTCACCTTGTGTGAGGCCGTTCTCTCTTTGGCGCCCGGAACACGGAACGGCCCGACACAAGGTCGGGCCCTACACCCTGAACGGCTCGTGCCATTGGTTTTTTCATGGTAGGGCCTCACCTTGTGTGAGGCCGTTCTCTCTTTGGCGCCCGGAACACGGAACGGCCCGACACAAGGTCGGGCCCTACACTCTGAACGGCTCGTGCCACCTCGGAACCCGCAGGCTAAAAATCAACCGCCCTACGCTGCGATTTCAGTCTCGGGGGCACCGATTTTTATGACCCTATCTTTCTGACATTTCGGGCCTTTTCAGGCTAAGCGTTGGTCAAAAAAATGGGGTCAGAAAAATGTCGGCCATTCGATCTATCCACGGGAAACAGCGAGGAGGCAATTTTGGGTGCGGTCCGCTGGCCACGGCGGGCACCGGGGCGATTACCGGGCTCGGGTTCAATTGGATCTACGAGCGCGCCGAGCCAAATTTCACGATTCTTTTTTGGGAAAAAATCGTCCCGTTTTCCCTCGAAAAATTCACCTACAAGTCCAAGCAGCAAAACGGTCTGCGGCCCTGAGCGGGCCCCGCAGAGCATCTCGATCGGCCGGGACTTTTTCCACCGCACCCGCAAAATCAGATTGGTTTCCCGCCAACCGATCGGTAGCTCTTTCGACCTTTTATGGCCAAAACGCACTCCGACATTGGACTCATCGGCCTTGCCGTCATGGGTCAAAACCTCGCCCTCAATATCGCCGACCACGGCTTCAAGATCTCGGTTTTTAACCGCACGGTCGAAAAGACGGAAAAGTTCGTCGCGGAAAATCCCTCCACTCCCGGCGGCCTCATCGGCGCCAAAACCCTCCCGGAATTCGTCCAGTCTCTCGCCAAGCCGCGGAAGATGATTATCCTCGTCCAAGCCGGCAAAGCGACCGACGCGGTCATCGACAGCCTCATCCCGCTGCTCGAGGCCAACGATATTATCATCGATGGCGGCAACGCCCTTTGGACCGATACCATTCGCCGCGAAAAATCCCTGAAGGAAAAAGGTCTCCGCTTCATCGGCTCCGGTGTTTCCGGCGGTGAAGAAGGCGCGCGTTTCGGCCCGTCGCTCATGCCCGGCGGCGAATTCGAGGCCTGGAAAGAGCTCAAACCCATCTGGGAAGCCGTCGCCGCGAAGGTCGACCGCAAGACCGGTCGCCCCATCATGGGCGCCACTCCCGGCAAGCCTGTTAAAGGCGGCGTGCCCTGCACCACCTACATCGGCGAAAACGGCGCCGGCCACTACGTCAAGATGGTCCACAACGGCATCGAGTATGGCGACATGCAGATGATCTGTGAGGCCTATGCCCTCATGCAGGGTCTGCTCGGCCTCAAACCCGCCGAAATGGGCGAGATTTTCTCCACTTGGAACAAGGGCGCCCTCGACAGCTTCCTGATCGAGATCACCGCCGACATTCTCAAGCAAAAGGACCCGATGACGAAGAAGCCCTTCGTCGACATCGTCCTCGACACCGCAGGCCAAAAAGGCACCGGCAAGTGGACCTCCGTCAACGCCCTCGACATGGGCGTGCCGGCTCCGACCATCGCCGAATCCGTGTTCGCGCGCTGCCTCTCCGCGATCAAAGAAGAGCGCGTCGCTGCCTCGAAAGTGCTCAAAGGTCCGAAGATCAAGAAAGTCTCCCCGGCCAAGAAGAAAGAGCTGATCAAAGCCATCCACGACGCTCTCTATTGTTCGAAAATCTGTTCCTACGCGCAGGGTTTTCAGCTCATGCGCACCGCGCAGGGCGAATACGGGTGGAAACTCAACTTCGGCCAGATCGCCCAGATCTTCCGCGGCGGCTGCATCATCCGCGCCGCGTTTCTCCAAAAGATCACCGAGGCCTACGCCCGCAACCCGAAGCTCGCGAATCTCCTCCTCGACGGTTATTTCAACAAAACCATCCAGAAGGCGCAGACCAACTGGCGCAAAGTCATCAGCCTCGCGGTCGAGAGCGGCATCAGCATCCCGACGTTTGGATCAGCCCTGAGCTACTACGACGCCTACCGCTCGGCCCGCTTGCCGGCTAACCTGCTCCAAGCCCAGCGCGACTACTTCGGCGCCCACACCTACGAGCGCACCGACAAACCCCGCGGCAAGTTCTACCATATCGACTGGCCCGAGTCCACGCGCCCGCAGTTGGAAGCCTAATACCAACGTCCCGTGCTTGTTTGGGGTGTAGGGCTCGACCTCGTGTCGAGCCGTTCGGCGCGTCGGGCCGTTCGGTGTGCCGGGCACCACAGAGGGAACGGCCTCACGCAAGGTGAGGCTATGGTGCCGCAGTTTCCGGCGCCGGATGGTCCCGACAGAGCTAAGGCGATCGAGATTCGCGCAAAGCGGTTGCGAGCATGTGTCGGAAAACGGTGGCCGTGGGTTGCCATTTTCCCTGCATCGCGGCTTCCGCGGCGGCTTCATATCCGCCGCCCGGGCGTGGTCTCGGACTGACGAAAGGTGGAAGTCCGTATCTCATGCCGAGACTATTCGCCCAAAGACGCGCCGCTCGACCGTTACCATTGAGGAATGGATGGATGCGGACCCACTCGGAGTGCGCCCACGCGCACACATCTAAAACCGCGGCCAGCTGGTCGACATCAAGCGTGGTTCCGGCTAGAATCAAGGCGTCCAGTCGTGAAACCGCTTTTTGCAGCACTTGTTCAAAGGCAACGAGCGCTGGAACCACGTCGCGTGATGCCATACCGCGGCGCGAGCCAATCTCGACCTCGACATTTTCGAGCCCTGGCTCGCCGCGAAATTTTCCGACCGCACCAATATTGGGGACGGTCAAACCGGTGAGAAATTCCAGATGCCAGCTGCGTGCAGCCGCAAGACTTGGCTTAACCCGGCGCCGCGCGTCATCCCGAATCCGATGGAGCAACCCGTGCAGATTATGCCTCAACTTCGGGCTGTCTTCGTCCCAATCAGGCATGGAGCAGGCCGCGAATTTCCGCCTGCACAGCGCCAGCCGGCCGGCCCTCTAATGGGTCTGCGCCGGCCTGCGCGATCTCATCATTTACCAATCTCTCAATCGCGCGTTCAAAATCCGGGTCGTTGCGCTGATATTCTTTCAACGAATTGATCACGGACTCCATCTCTTGGACCAGTTGGAGCGTTCGTTCCTGAACGAAGCGACTCACCGCCTCGTTCATTAATTTGTTCTTCGGCCGGTGGAGCACTTTGCTGAGGTGGTCCAAACCGGCCTGGACATCCGGTTCGAGGCGGTGGGTGGAGGCTTTCCTTGGCATACCACGACCCGTAGCTCATGTTCAGTTGATGTCAAAATAGAAAAATGACGTCGTTATTGAATCGCTCCTTACACCAACACGACGGATGGTGCCCAACTCGGTCAGACGGTGGAGGGATTGGTCAATGGCATCCCGGCTGCCCAGGTCGATGAAATCATTCGGGGTGAACACGCTACCTCTGCCTCGTCCGTAGATGCGGCTAATAATATACCTACTAATACTTTGCGGCAAATTCTTCATACAGATTATGTCAGAAAAACAGGGTGGTATTTCTTACCAAGATTACGCTTTGGCAAGCTTTCATTCACGACGAAGCAGGCGAAGCCTGCTTCGTCGTAACTTTAGTCGGGATCAGGAACACTCGCACCGTTATATCCGCAACGGTGCGGATTGTCAGGGGTGGGGCGTCCGGTCGGCGAACACTCCGAAATGCGCGGAACGGGCTGTTCGCGGGTTGCGGAGGGGCGGATCGGGGCCGGGGAGGGCGGGGACTGAGGCGGGGATGGGAGCGCCAGCTTGACGCATGGCTGGACGCAAACCTCTCCTCGAAACCGAACTGCCCTTGGTCTACGCCGCCCTTGCGGAATTTTCGGCGCGGGACCGGGCGCTCTTTATCCTCGGACTCAACACCGGCTTTCGCATCTCCGAACTCTTGGCGCTCAACGTCGGCGACGTCTGGGACGGGGAGCGGATTCGGCCGCAGGTGAAGGTCACCCACGCGAAATTGAAAGGAGGGCGGGGGATGCGCCGCAAGGGGATTAGTTCGCGCACGGTGCCGGTGAACGAGGCGGCGACGCAGGCGCTGCAACGCTACCTCTTTGCGCGGCTGGGGAACGGGGAGGTGGCGGCGACGGATCCGCTTTTCTGAGTCGGTTTCATGGCCTGCGCCTCACGCGCTGGGGCGCGAACGACATCGTTCATGCCGTGCTGACGAAGGCCGGCATCGATGGGAATGCGGACTATGGGACGCACAGTCTGCGGAAGTCGTTCTGTCGGCAGATTTACAAAGGAACCGGCAATGACTTAAATCGACGCGGGCGGTGATGGGGCATTCGTCCTGTTCCACCACCCAGAAATATTTGCACGTCGATGAAGAGGAAATCGTTTCGGCGATTATGGGGCTGGGCGCGGTGATTGGGGCGAGCTCGGTGCGGCTAGATCCGAATGGACCCGGATCCCAAACCGATGGGAGCAGCGAACGACTCCCCCCGGTCGCACGCCGGGCACGTTGAGTAATTCCGCCGGCTTGTGCGGGCACAAAAAACCCCGCTGCCTTTTGAGGGGAAGCGGGGGCTTTTGGTGGAGGTGGTGGGAGTTGAACCCACGTGTCCTCAGCCTTTGCGCGCCACATCTACCGGTATAGCGTTATATTGATCTCGTCGGGGCTATGC